>NZ_CP024034.1:505067-832634 GCF_002688585.1 Candidatus Fonsibacter ubiquis
TTGCAACAATTTACAAAAAACCTAAACTTTTTTCCTCAGATCAAAAATTAAAGTTAATAAAAAATCTTCCCTTCACTCTGACTAAAGATCAAGAAACAATCATCAAAGAAATTGATGATAGTTTAAAAAGTGATAAAAAAATGATTAGGCTGCTTCAGGGTGATGTCGGTTCAGGAAAAACTATAATTTCAATAATTACTGGCCTAAATGTTGTGGCTGCTGGCTACCAAGTAGCATTAATGTGCCCTACGGAAATATTAGCCACTCAACATTTAAATTTAATTAGATCATTAACTAAAGGACAGGACATTAATGTAGAAATTCTGAGTAGCGGTATCAATAAAAAAAGACAGATCGAAATTAAAAAAGAACTAGTTGAGGGGAAAATAAATTTTTTAATAGGAACGCATTCACTGTTCCAAGAAACAGTATCTTTCTCAAATTTGGGATTAATTATTATAGATGAACAACATAAATTTGGAGTTAGACAAAGAATAAATCTTTCTGATAAAGGCGGGGTAAATTGTGATGTTTTATTAATGAGCGCAACCCCAATTCCAAGAACTTTAATTTTATCAACTTATGGAGATATGGATATTTCTACACTAAAAGAAAAACCATTTAAAAAGACTACAATTGCAACAAATATTATTCCTGAAAAGAAAATACCGGATCTAATTAATTTGATAAAAAAAAAAATTGAATCAGAGCAGCAAATTTATTGGATTTGTCCATTAATTGAGGAAAGTACAAAAGTAAATTTAACGCCTGTTTTAGAAAGATTTAAATTTATAACAAAATTTTTTCCTGAAAATGCTGCAGTGATGCATGGGAATTTAAAAAATGATGAAAAAAATATTGTAATGAAAAATTTTCTTAAAAAAAAATTTTCAATCCTAATTTCTACAACGGTAGTTGAGGTTGGGGTTGATAATCCAAATGCAAATACAATTATTATTGAGAATTCAGAAAGATTTGGGCTTGCTCAATTGCACCAACTAAGAGGAAGAGTTGGAAGAGGTATTGAAAATGGTGAATGTATTTTAGTATATTCAAAATCAATAAGTGAAAATGGGAAAAAGAGGCTTAAAATACTAAAAGAGTCTAATGATGGATTTTACATATCCGAACAAGATCTAAAATTACGTGGATTTGGAGATATTATTGGATACAAACAAAGTGGTCAGAAAGATTTTATTGTAGCAGATCCTATGTTTCATTCTCATCTTTTTGAACTAGCAAAACAAGAAACTGATTTTTATACACAAGCTAACCTTCCTATAGAAAAATTTAATGTGCTCCTTAAGTTTTTTAAAAAAGATAAGATATTAAATATTATAGATAGCGGTTAAATCGTTTTATAACCAATTGCCATCTCAAACTCGTCTAACCTTTTATGAATAGATCTTAATTCAGTTATTGTTGTCCATTGATGAATAAACAATGAAAAACTATTATGAACTCTTTGAAAGGCGTTTGATACTTGAACTATAACACCAAGGGTAATTAAACCACTGAATAAACTTGGGGCCATAACTAAATATGGAACGATTACCATGAATTGATCGTATAAATTTACCCATATATCAAAATAACCGTAATTATAAAAAAGCCTATGATAATTAAATTTTATTCCAGAAAACAATTCAACAACAGTATCTGGTTTTGCATATTTAATTCTATCATCTTCCCCATAAACAAGTTCTTTTCTAAATGAGGCTTCAACTTTCTGATTATTATATTCTAGACCAGGTAATCTTATTCCAACAAACCAACTTATCAATAATCCACCTAAACTAACAAATAATGAAACCCAAACTAAAGATCCGGGTAGTTGTTTTAAAAATTCTATTTCAATTCCAGTTGAGAGTCCCCAGAGTATTGGAATAAAAGCAATTAATGTCATTATAGCTCTTACAACTTGAAGACCTAAACTTTCGACAATTTTAGCAAATCTACTCGCATCTTCTTGAATTCGCTGTGATGCACCTTCAACACTAGCATCACTACTTTTCCAAAATGGAAGATAATCAAAAGTTATTGCCTCTCGCCAACGTAAAGCAAAAACTCTTGTAAAAAAACTAGTAAACGTTGCTAGCAAAACATACGGGAATGCTAAATAGCTAAATACATAAATCTTTTCCCAAAATTCAGATATATTACTTTTAGCTGCGTTTTGTAATAAATCATAAAACCCTTTATACCACTCATTAATTTTAACAGTGATAGATACTTGAATTAATAAAGATAAAATTAATAAAATAGCTCCACCCCAGGCCCACAATACCCATCTTTTATTTAAAAAAAAACTTTTAAACATTGTTTAAAAAGTTATCTGCATACGATTTGATAATTAATTTATTTTTTTTAGGAGTTATTAAGTCAAATTGAATGTTATTTTCTTTTGCATAAGCGATAGCTTGATCTTTTGTCTCAAATTTTAATTTCACTTGTTCATTTGTGTTTGACGATGATACCCATCCCATCACAAAGTCTTTATTAAAATTATTTTTATTAAATTCTAAAATCCAAAATTTCGTTCTAGCTTTACCAGATTGCATTGCTGTTTTTACAGGCTGATAAATCTTTGCTTTTTCAATCATTAGCTATTTTCTTCTGTTGCGTCTTCAATTCTGGCGGCAGAAACAACTTTTTCATCTTTTGCAAGACTAAAGACTCTAACGCCTTGTGTGTTTCTTCCAGTAATTCTTATATCTTTTACATTACATCTAATCGCCTGTCCTTTATCAGTAATTAACATGATTTGATCTTCATGGTTTATAGTAAACGTGGATGCAACTAATCCATTTCTTTCTGAAGTTATAATATTAATAATACCCTGACCACCCCTTCCGCTTACTCTATACTCGTAAGCTGAAGAACGTTTTCCAAAACCATTTTCAGTTATTGTTAAAATGTATTGTTCTTTATTTTTAAAATCATCAATTTGTTTTTTAGATAATTTTACTAGTTTGGTTTTTTCAGATTCATCTTCTAAAGGTTCATCTATATCTTTTTCTAATCTAGATGCTTTTATATATGCTCTTGCTTCATCTGATGAAATTTTTACACTTTTTAAAATAGAAAGAGAAATAATCTTATCATCTTTTTTTAGAGATATTCCTTTTATTCCTTTAGAAGATCTCCCTTTAAAAAGTCTTAACTTTGTAGATTGAACTCTTAGTGATTTGCCTTTTTCTGTACTTAGTAGAAAATCATCGTCGTCTTCTATAATTTTTATACCAACTATTGTGTCATTTTCTTCTAATTTCATTGCAATTTTTCCGCTAGATTGAATATTTTCAAAGTCTAATAGACTATTCTTTCTTACTTTACCTTTAGCAGTTGCAAACATAATTTTCATTTTTGCCCATGTTGCTTCATCACTAGGAAGAGGCATTATAGAAGTAATCACATGTCCCTCTTTCAAAGGAAGAATGCTTTGAAGCGCTTTTCCTTTTGACTGATTTGAACCTTCAGGAATTTTCCAAGCTTTTAATTTGTAAACAATTCCCTTTGATGAAAAGAAGAGAATAGGCGTGAGTGTGTTAGCGGTAAATATTTGACTTACAAAATCTTCATCTCGAGTAGTAATCCCAGTCTTACCTTTGCCACCTCTTTTTTGTACGCGTATTGAACTTAAAGGACTACGTTTGATGTAACCTTTATTAGTTATTGTAATAATTACATCCTCTTTTTGAACAACATCTTCTATATCGAAATTATCAATTTTATTTATAATTTTCGTTTTTCTGGCGTTTGCGAATTTACTTTTTATATCTTTAAGCTCATTTTTAATTTGCGTTAGCAACGCGTTCCTATCGTTAAGAATTTGTTTATATTTGATTATGAGTTTATATAGATCTGAAATTTCTTGATTTATTTCTTCATGACCAATTGCTGTAAGTTTTTGAAGTCTTAATTCAAGAATTGCTCTAACTTGATAGTCAGATAAATAATATTGTTCCTTATTAGATAAATCACTAACATCTAAAATATCCTTATTAATTTTTGACTTTTTAAAGTTCCATTGTTTACTTTGTAATATTGTTTTTGCATCATTTGGATTCTTTGATTTGCGAATAATGGCAATTATTTCATCAATATTTTCTATAGCTACAAATAGACCAATTAATATATGAACTCTGTCTTTTGCTTTTTTTAGATCAAATAAAGTTCTTTTAATTAAAATTTTTTCTCTAAATTCGACAAAAATTTTTATGAATTGTTTTAAATTTAATAGCTCAGGTTTTCCGTTAAGTATTGCAAGAGTGTTAAATCCAAATGATGACTCTATTGGAGAATATTTATAAAGTTGATTTATAATAATTTCGCTTGAAACACCTCTTTTTAAATCAATAACGATTCTTACACCTTCTTTATTAGATTCATCTCTAATGTCTGAAATTCCTTCAATCTTTTTTTCCCTTACTAACATGGCAATTTTTTCTATCAGTAACGACTTGTTGGTTTGAAATGGTACAGATTTAATTACTACTAACGTTTTATCTTTTTTTTCTTCTTCTGTTTCTATCTCTCCTCTTATTTTTATAGAACCTCTTCCAGTCTTATATCCAGTTTTAATTGCATCTTTACCAATAATTAAACCCCCTGTTGGAAAATCAGGACCTGGAATTAATTTAATAAGTTCATCAATTGAAATTTCATTATTGTCTATATAAGCGAGTGTTCCATCAATAATCTCACCTAGATTATGTGGTGGAATATTTGTCGCCATTCCAACGGCTATACCGCCCGCACCATTTACTAATAAATTAGGAAATTGAGCTGGAAGTACAGTTGGTTCTAATTCAGTATCGTCATAGTTATTTTGATAATCAATTGTATTTTTTTCAATATCTGCAACTAAATATTCGGCAATTTTTGCTAATCTTGTTTCAGTATAACGCATTGCAGCTGCTCTATCCCCGTCCATTGATCCAAAATTTCCTTGCCCATCAAGCAATTTAACACTCATTGAGAAATCTTGAGCCAATCTTACCAAGGCATCATAAACCGCTTGATCACCATGGGGATGATATTTACCTATTACATCACCGACTACTCTTGCTGATTTTCTAAATTGTTTGGACCAATCATATCCACCTTTGTACATAGCGTAAATTATTCTTCTATGAACAGGTTTTAGTCCATCTCTTGCATCCGGTAACGCTCTACTTATTATAACACTCATTGCGTAAGACAAGTATGAGGTTTTCATCTCATCAACGATTTGAACTGAATTATATTTTTTTATCTTTGAAATATCTTGATTTGAATCTTCACTCATGAAGTAGCTTTAAAAAGGAACTTTATCGTCAGGGTCCTGCGAAATGTCAGGCATATCATCCGAAGGTAATTGGCTATTATCTATTTTTTTACTATCACCGGATAATGAATTTTTTCCATCCAACATGGTAAGACTCGAATTATAGCCTTGCAAAACTACTTGCGTACTGTACTTTTCTTGACCATTGCTGTCAGTGTATTTATTTGTATTTAATTGACCTTCAATATAAACTTGAGCTCCCTTTTTAAGATATTTTTGAACAACATTAACTAAACCTTCGTTAAAAATTACAACACGGTGCCATTCTGTTTTTTCTTTTCGTTCTCCTGTATTTTTGTCTTTCCAGCTTTCAGAAGTTGCAACACTTAAACGTGCAACGCTTTTGCCATTTTGCATTTGCTTAATTTCTGGATCATTTCCAAGTCTGCCAATTAATAAAACTTTATTTAAGCTACCTGCCATAATATAGATCTTTTTTGTGCTAAGAATTTAATGTTTATTATATCAGACTAATCAAATTAAAAGAATAAAATTTACTAGAAAAGATGAGTAATACTGTCAAAAAAATCGTTATTAAAGGGGCAAGAGAACATAATTTAAAAAATATTTCACTGGAGATTCCAAGAGATAAATTAATAACAATAACAGGATTGTCTGGCTCTGGTAAATCATCGTTAGCTTTTGATACGATCTATGCAGAGGGACAAAGAAGATATGTCGAGAGTTTATCTGCCTACGCAAGACAATTTTTAGATCGAATGAGAAAACCTGATGTTGATTTGATAGAAGGTTTGTCTCCAGCAATTTCAATTGAGCAAAAAACGACTTCAAAAAATCCAAGATCAATCGTTGCAACGGTAACTGAAATTTATGATTATATGCGTGTTTTATACGCTCGTATTGGAATTCCCTATTCACCATTCACAGGAAAACCCATAAAATCTCAAACCGTCTCGGAAATGGTAGATCGTATATTAAATCTGCCAAAACAATCTAAAATTCAAATCTTTGCTCCAATAGTAAGAGGAAGAAAAGGAGAATATAAAAAAGAGTTATTAGGTTACAAAAAAAGAGGCTTTCAGAAAACTAGAATTGATGGAAAAATTTATGAGATAGATGAGTCACCCACTTTAAATAAAAACATAAAACACGATATAGATATTTACATAGACGGATTCATAAATGATAAAAAAGAACAGCAACGAATAGCAGAGAGTATTGAGACAACTTTATCATTATCTGACGGTTTAGTTTATGTAGATTTTATAAATGAAAATCTTCCTAAAGAATTTAAAAAAAGTGAAAAAATAGTTTTTTCTTCAAAATTTGCATGTCCAGAGAGTGGTTTTACTATAGAGGAAATAGAACCTAGACTATTTTCTTTCAATAGCCCGTATGGAGCCTGCCCTGAATGTGAAGGGATTGGTGTTGATCTTTATATAGATCCAAAATTAGTAATTCCTAATGAAAAAAAATCTTTAATTGATGGTGCAATCGTACCATGGTCATCAAGTTCAACTTTGTATTACGCTCAAACTTTATCTTCTCTTGCTAAACATTATGATTTTTCACTTGAAACCCCATGGAAAGATCTACCCAAAAAAATTCAAGATATAATTTTGTATGGATCAGATGAGGAAGAAATAAAATTTTCTTATGATGATGGGTATGAAAAATATTCAAACAAAAAAACATTTGAAGGTGTTGTTAATAATTTGGAAAGAAAGTATTTAGAAACCGATAGCGATTGGAAAAGAGATGAAATATCTCAATTTCAAAATGAAACGGAATGTGACAGATGCAAAGGTATGCGCCTAAAAGAAGAAGCTCTTTCTGTTAAAATAAAAGAATTAAATATTAGTGAAGTTTCAAAAATGTCTATCCAGAGTGCTTATGAATGGTTTTCAAGCCTCCCAAATTATTTAACTGAAAAAGAAAATAAAATTTCAGTGCATATTTTAAAAGAAATTAACGAAAGATTAAGTTTCTTAATAAATGTTGGACTTGATTATTTGAACTTATCAAGATCATCTGGAACTTTATCAGGCGGAGAGTCGCAAAGAATAAGATTGGCATCACAAATTGGCTCAGGACTTACTGGTGTTTTATATGTTTTGGACGAGCCCTCCATAGGACTGCATCAAAAAGATAACATTAAATTATTAAATGCTCTTAAAAGATTAAGAGATCTAGGAAATACAGTAATAGTTGTTGAGCATGATGAAGAGGCAATGCTTAATTCTGATTATATAATTGATCTTGGTCCAGGAGCTGGAACAGAAGGAGGAAAAATTATTGCTATGGGATCACCTTCGGAAATTAAAGAAAATGAGCATAGCATTACTGGACAATATTTATCTGGAAAAAAATATATTTCTATTCCTCAGATAAGAAGAAAAGCAAAAGATGGAAGATATTTAAGTTTAAGTGGAGCAACTGGAAATAATTTGCAAAATGTTTCAACCAAGATACCACTTGGCACTTTTACAGCGGTAACAGGCGTTTCTGGTAGCGGAAAATCTACCTTTGTCCTTCACACACTCTATCGAGCATTAAATTTAATGATTAATAAAACTATAACTAAAAATATGCCAAAACCTTTTAAAGGTATTCAGGGCTATGAATATTTGGATAAAATAATTGATATTGACCAATCTCCAATTGGCAGAACTCCAAGGTCAAATCCCGCAACCTACTCTGGAGCTTTTACAGTAATAAGAGAATGGTTCGTTAATTTACCTGATTCAAAAGCAAGAGGTTATAAACCAGGAAGATTTTCTTTTAACGTAAAGGGAGGAAGATGTGAAGCTTGTGAGGGGGATGGAGTTATAACTTATGAAATGCATTTTTTACCAGATGTTTATGTTCAATGCGATGTGTGCAAAGGGAATAGATATAATAGGGAAACTCTTGAAATAAGATTTAAGGACAAAAATATTGCCGATGTCTTAAATATGACTGTTGATGAAGGCGTCATCTTTTTTGAAAATATTTCATCAATACGAGATAAGCTTTTAACGCTTCAAAAAGTTGGACTTGGTTATATAAAAATTGGTCAACAAGCTACCACTCTATCTGGTGGGGAAGCTCAAAGAATAAAACTTGCAAAAGAATTGTCAAAAAGAGCAACCGGAAGGACTATTTATATTCTTGATGAACCAACCACAGGTTTGCATGTTCATGATGTAAAAAAATTATTAGAGGTTCTACATACATTCGTAAATAAAGGAAATACAGTTATTGTAATTGAGCATAATTTAGATGTGATAAAAACTGCTGATTGGATTATTGATATGGGTCCTGAAGGTGGAGTAAAAGGTGGAAAAATTATTTCTGAAGGAACTCCAGAGGATGTTTCGTTAACAAAGGGAAGTTATACTGGAGAATTTTTAAAAAAAATTCTATCTAAGAATATTTCAAGAAAGAGTGCTTAAAAATAATTTTTATGGTAATTTAATATTATGAGAATCAGTAATATTCTTTTGTCTCTCCCAAAAACGTTATTAAGTTCTGTCATTGCTACTTTAATTTTTTTTTCAATCTTATTTTATATTAATGATGGATGGGCTAATGATAGATATTTTTGGAGCGCTATATTTAGATACTTCCACGTATTATCTGGAATTATGTGGATAGGATTACTTTGGTATTTTAATTTTGTTCAAATTCCTAGTATGCCAAAAATTCCCGATGAACAAAAACCTGCTATTGGAAAAGTAATTGCACCAACGGCTTTATTTTGGTTTCGTTGGGCTGCACTTTTGACAATAATTACAGGATTAATAACTGCTTACTTAAACGGTTATGTTCATGAAGCTTTAGGATTTAAAGGTGGAGCTAAAAACATAACAATAGGCATTGGAATGTGGCTTGGAATAATTATGGCCATTAATGTTTGGTTTATTATTTGGCCAAATCAAAAAAGGGCTTTGGGCATCGTTGAATGTGATCCCGAAGTGAAAGCTAAATCTGCAAGAACAGCTCTATTAGTATCTAGAGTGAATACTTTTTTGTCAATTCCGATGCTATTAACAATGGTAGCTGCACAAAATCTATATTAAGGCGTATTATCAATTTTTATAGACCAATCTCTTTTTACTTTAAAAAATATTAAAATTGGCGCTGCAATATAAATAGAAGAATATGTGCCTACGATAATTCCAAAAGTTATAGCAAAAGCAAAACCTCTTAAAACCTCTCCACCAAAGATTAACACCGCTACAATACATAAAAGTGTTGTTCCTGACGTTTTTAATGTTCTTGAAAGAGTATTATTCAATGATTCATTTATTAAAATTGATAATTCTGATGAGCTATCTTTTTTTAAATTTTCCCTAATTCTGTCATAAATAATAACCGTATCATTAATTGAGTAACCTAAAATAGTTAATAAAGCTGCAATTATAGAAAGATCAAATTGTAAACCCAGAAGTGCAAAAACACCAACGGTAATAATTAAATCGTGAAGGAGAGCAACGATGCCTCCAAGACTAAATTGCCACTCAAAACGAAACCATAGATATAAGAAGATTGCGATCAAACATAATAAAACAGAGTAAATCGCAGACTTTATTAATTCTGAGCCAACTTTTGGTCCTACAGTTTCAATTTTTCTAATTGTTATCTTTTCTTTTAAATCTTTTTCTAAAATATTTTTAATATCGTTGGGAGAGATAGAATTATCTGTATAAATTAATAAATCATTTGCAGTTCCAAATTCTTTTACAGAAAAATTATTAATTTTAGATTTTGAAAGTGAATTTCTGATTTTTTCAATATCCATCTTTTTTTCTAATCTTATTTCAATAGTTGTGCCGCCTTTAAAATCTACACCTAAATTTAAACCTTTTGAAAATATCAAAATGAAAGAGAAAAAAACAAGAGAGGCTGATACTAAAATAAAAAATTTTTTATATTTTAAGAAATCAAAATTGGTCATTTAAAAACTTATTAATTTATCTTTATTATTCTTAATGTATTTTCCAACCATTAACCTATTTACAGTAAAAGCTGTAAAGAAAGAGGTTGCAAGACCAACGCATAATGTGACTGCAAAACCTTTTACAGGTCCACTTCCTAAATAGAATAAAATTACACCGGCAATAAATGTAGTTAAATTAGAATCGATAATCGTTAATAATGATTTCTTGTAAGCCAAATCAAAGGCAATGATATTAGATTTTTCAATCTTTAATTCTTCCTTGGCACGTTCAAAAATAATAACATTTGTATCTATTGCCATTCCAACAGTTAGGATTATTCCAGCTATTCCCGGCAAAGTGAGAGTAGATCCAAATAAAGTTAATATTGAAATTAGAATTACAACATTTAGTAAAAGTGAAATATTTGCAAAAAAACCCAGTAACTTGTAAGCATAAATCATGTAAATAAAAGCGAGCAAAAAACCTGCAATGAATGATATCAGGCCATAACGTATTGAATCTTCACCAAGATCTGCACCAACAGTTCTTTCCTCTATTATTTTCATTGGCGCTGGTAATGCCCCTGCTCTTAATAAAACTGCTAATTGATTTGCCTCCTCTACTGTAAAACCTCCAGAAATTTGTCCACTTCCTGTAAGTATTGGTTCTCTAATAACCGGAGAGCTTAAAATTTCATTATCCAATATAATGGCAAGTGGTCTACCCACATTATCTTTAGTGGCATTTGCAAACTTTTTAGCTCCTATACTATCGAATTTAAAACTTACAATTGATTGATTAGTATCCCTTTCGAAACCAGGCTGTGCGTCAATTAAATTTTCTCCAGAAACAATTAATTTTTTTTCAACTTCAATAAAAGAACCATCTGCTTTGTTTTTAATTTTTTCAAACCCAATATTATCTTTATCAACAGAACTTGATTTTAAAAACTTAAAATTAAGTTGAGCAGTTTTGCCAAGAATATTTTTAAAATTAGATGGATCGGACAAGCCAGGCAGCTCAACAATAATTCTATTATCTCCCTTTTGCTGAATAGAAGGTTCTTTTGTACCAAGTTGATCTACTCTTTTTCTAACAATTTCAATAGATTGATTAATTGTATCTTTTTTTAAATTTTTAATATAATCATCAGAAAACTGTAAGATAATTAAATTTTTATCAATTTTATAAACAAAATCTTTTTTTAAGTTTTCTAAATTGTTATTAAGAAATATATTTTCTCTGCCAGCTCGATTAATTAAATTTATAGCATCATCTTTTTGGGATAAATTTTTTAACTCAAACTGTATTTTGTTATTTGAAAAAGTTAAGTTTTTATAATCAAATTTTTTTTCATCAAAAATTTTTTTTATATCGTTATATTTTTCTTGAGTTTTCTTAATAAGTAAGGGATTAATATCAATCTCTAACAATAAATATGAGCCCCCCTGAAGATCTAGCCCAAGATTTACTTTTTTATCTAAAAAAATTTTATATTTATTAGTAAAATTAAAATTTCCAATAAATATATAAAAAAAAATTAATAGAGAAATTAGAATAAGTCCAATTTTGAATCTGGAAAAATTTAACACTACTTAAATTATTTTGTTTCTGATTTAGATAAGACTTGTGAGATAGTAGATTTTATAATTTTAACATTTATATTTTCAGCGATTTCTAAATCTGCTTTTTCATCATCTATAATTCTCGTAATCTTTCCAACAATACCACCTGCTGTGACAACAGTGTCACCTCTTGTTAATTTAGTTATCATTAATTTATGCTCAGCAACTCTTTTTTGTTGTGGACGAATTAAAAGAAAATAGAAAATTACAAAAATTAATATTAATGGAATAAATTGTGCAAAACCGGAAGCTGACATAATGTGGTGAATATACTAGAAGATCTTTAAATACAATATTTTATTTAATAATTTTACGTATTTTTTAAATTTTTTTTAAACCATTCATATAACTTTGAAGAGCAATAGGTATACTAACAGAGCCATCTTTGTTTTGATGATTTTCGAGTATTGCAATTAAAGTTCTGCCGATAGCAAGGCCTGACCCATTTAATGTTGTTACATAGTCAATTTTTTTATTTAAATCTTTATAACGTGCTAGCATTCTACTTGATTGAAATTGCCCACAAGAAGAGCAGCTAGATATTTCTCTATAGCTATTTTGTGATGGTATCCAAACCTCAATATCATAGGTTTTTTCTGCTGAAAAGCCCATGTCTCCAGACGAAAGCAACATAACTCTAAAAGGTAATTCAAGTTTTTTAAGAATTGTTTCTGCACAATTTGTTAATCTCTCAAGTTCGTTATTATTTTCCTCTGGTCTAACAATACTTACTAGTTCAACTTTTTGAAATTGATGCTGTCTCATCATACCTTTAGTATCTTTGCCAGCTGCTCCAGCTTCAGCTCTAAAACAAGGTGTAGCAGCCACATACCGCAATGGCAAATCCTCATAATTTAATATTTTATCTCTAACAATATTTGTTAGCGATACTTCGGCTGTAGGTATTAACCATAAACCATTTTCTAAAGAAAATTGTTCTTTTGCAAATTTTGGCAATTGTCCAGTTGAATACATAGATTTTTCATTAACGATTATAGGGACATTCATCTCTAGATAGTCAAATTCTTTAACATGGATATCAATCATAAAATTAATTAATGCTCTCTCTAATTTTGCAATATTTCCCTTTGTAATTACAAATCTCGAACCAGAAATTTTAACTGCTGTTTCAAAGTCCATTAAATCTTTTTCTAAACCTATTTCATCATGCGACTTAATTTTAAAGTCAAAACTTCTAATATTACCAAATTTTCTTAATTCTTTATTACTTGAACTATCTTTTCCAATGGGCACATCATCCAAGTGGATATTAGGTAGATTCAGGAGAATTTTGTTAATTTTTTCTTTTTGTTCAGTTATTTTTTTTTCAAAATTTTCAATATCAATTTTCATTAATGATACTTTTTCAGACAGTGATAAGAAATCTTTACTTTTTTTATCTTTATATGTTGAAAGAGTTTTTGAAATTTTATTTCTTTCCTCTTGAAGTTTTTGCTGTTTTTCTAAGTTTTGTCTTAAGCTTGAGTCTAATAAAATAATCTCATCAATTATTGTATCTGAGTTTTCAATAAATCTCTCAATATACTTTTTTTTACAAATAACTGGTTTTTCTCTTATATGTTTAAGTATTATCATTCTTATTTTTTTCTAAATATTTAATTATTAAAATAGATATTTCATATAAGAGCATTAATGGAATTGCTAACCCAATCTGGCTTATTGGATCTGGAGGGGTAATAATTGCAGCTACAATAAATATAATTACTATAATATACCGTCTTCTTTCTGATAAATATTTAGAGTCAATAAAGCCAACAGTTGCTAATAAAATTAGTAAAACTGGTAACTCAAAACTAAGCCCAAACGCGAGCATAAAAATCATTATTAAAGAAAGATATTCGCTTACTCTTGCCTCTAATTGAATAGGCATACTTGTTTGGGATTTAAGAGATTCAAATGATAAAAAAAACTTAATTGCTAATGGCATTATGAAATAATAGGCCAAAAACGCCCCAAGTAGAAAAAGAACTGGAGTTGCTATCATAAATGGTAAAATAGCTTTCTTCTCGTTTGAATATAATCCTGGCGCTATAAATTTCCAAATTTGAATTAAAAAAATTGGAAACGAAAAAAATAAGGCTGAGAAAAAGGATAACTTTAAATAAGTAATAAATGTTTCTTGTAATGCGGTAAAAATTAATCTTTTATTACCAATCCCACCTTCTCCCAAAGCTTTTACATATGGCTGTAGTAAAAAATCATAAATTTTATCCGCATTCATATAAGAAATAATAAAAGCTAATACAAAAAAGATTAGACTTTTTATAATCCGTGATCGGAGTTCTAATAAATGTTCTGATATAGTTGATTGATTTTGATCATTATTAATATTCATAAAAATAAAAATTAAGATTTATCTTTTTTTTTTTTATTTTCTTCTTCTAAATCAATATTAACAATTTTTTTTATATCTTTTTCTTGTTCTTGAACAATATCATCAATTCCTTTTTGAAAGGAATTAACATAATTCTTTATTCCATTTTTTATTTGGATAAATTTTCTAATAACAACAGGAAGGTCCTTGGGTCCTATAACTAATATAGCAACTAGGATTATGACTAAAATTTCTGACCACCCTATTTGTGGCATAAATTATTTTAGTGATTTGACTTTGAATTTTGATCTTTATCGTTTGGATCTTTTTTATCTGCTGATTGATCATCAGACATACCCTTTTTAAAACTTTTTATTCCTTTAGCTACATCTCCCATTAAATCAGATATTTTGCCTCTGCCAAACAAGAGAACAATTACTATAACAACAATAATTATATGCCAAAAACTAAGACCCATATATAAAACCTATATATTAATTAATATTTTAATACAAATAATTAGTTGTCTTTTTTGTTTAATGTTCCAGAAAGCATGTCGTCAATATTTGAAAAAATGTCTTCTTTAGATACTTTTTCAAGGTCATCTTGTGCAAACTTGTTTGTTCCAAAAATTGATCTATCGAGGCGACTATCTATCAGTCCGGCCGATGCAAGCTCTTCAGAATTTGGTAAATCTGATAAAGATTTTAAATTAAAATGACTTAAAAAAGTATCCGTTGTTACATATAATAACGGCTTACCAGGTATTTCTTTTCTCCCATTGGGTTTAACCCATCCGAGCTCAAATAATATTTCTAAAGTTCCAGTACTAAATGATACTCCTCTAATCTCCTCAATTTCAGAGCGGGTTACGGGTTGATGATAAGCTATAATAGCTAAAGTTTCTATTGTAGCTTTCGATAACTTTCTTTGCTGAACAACTTCACTTGCAATTTTTTTTGATAAATTATCTGCTGTTCTAAAAGACCATTTATTAGAAATTTCATAAAGATTTATACCTCGATCTATAAATTCAGATTGTAATTCTTTTAAAATTTTTAAAACATCAACATTTAGTTCAATTTTCGATTTAATTGTTTCTATATCCAAAGGTTCATCAGCAGCAAATAAGATCGCTTCAACTAGTCTTTTGGCATCTTTATTTTTATTCAACATTTTTATGTAGCTTTTATTAATATTTTATCAAAAATTTTTTTTTGCATAATAGACAATTTTCCTTCTCTAACTAGCTCTAGGCTTCCAGCAAAAGTTCCTGCTAATCCTGATTTTTGTAAATTTTTAGAACCAGAAAAAGATCCGGGAACAACATCTTTTATATCTCTCCACTCTGTTAATTCTTTTAGTAAACTCGTAATTTTTTTTATTGCTTCCTCCATTGTATAAACTGGTAATTTTGAAATATTCATAATGGAAAAATTTTGTTTTCTTTTTATTTCAGCATAAGATTTAATAAGCTCATAAAGTGATACAGCATATTTTGATGTCGAAATAGATTTAATTCCCTCTCGAATACCTTTTGTAAAAATATCTCTTCCTAGCTGTTTTTGTGACACAAGTTTATCAGAGAGAAATCTTATTGCTTCTAACTTTCTTAATTGTAATTTTAACTTTTCAGCCATTTGAAGAGCTGAAAAATCATCTTCATAATCATCTGGTAATAATAATCTAGATTTTAAATATGCGAGCCATGTTGCCATGACCAAAAAATCAGCTGCTAGTTCTAAATTCTTTTTTATATTATTGATAAATTTTAAATATTCGTCAGCTAACTGAACAATAGAAATTTTCATAAGATCTACTTTTTGAGATTTAGCTAAATCCAAAAGTAGCTCTAGAGGTCCTTCATAATTATCAATATTTAGATTAAATTCATCTTCTTGTTTCTCTTGAATAGAAGGTTTTAATTCAACAATACTGCTCATGTAATTTATTTAACTGATTCTTTAGTTAAATTTATAAAAATTTGCCTTAATTTTTTTTGTTAATTTATTTGTAAAATTATCAATTTCTGGCACGATTAAGGAAAGTTTCTTCATTTGATCCAAGTTTCCATTGCAATGTAACAAAACATTACAACCAGCATCTAGGGTTAATTTAGCATTTTTCAATATACTGCCAGACAATGCTTTCATGCAAATATCGTCTGACATTAATATTCCTCTAAAACTAAGATACTTTCTTATAATGTCATTAATTATTTTTTTTGATTGTGTTGCACATCTTGTTGGATCAATGTTTTTATACAAAATATGTGCAGACATTGCTAAATAACTATTAACTTTTTTAAATGTTCTGAAATCATTATTTTTTAAGTAATCCAAGGAAAGGTTTACTTGCGGTAACGCAAAGTGGGAGTCTATGCTAGTGCAGCCGTGCCCAGGTATATGCTTAATAACAGTTTCAAGTCCTGATTTTTTATAAGATTTTATTAAGTATTTTGATAATTTTACAACGATTTTATAATTTGTTGAAAAAGATCTATTTCCAATAACGTTTTTTTTATCTGCATTAAATAAATCAAGAACAGGAACTGTATTTATATTAATTCCACAATATTTTAATATTGAAATATTTATTTTAAGAAATTTATCGAATTTTGAATAAAATTTAGGATCATTATTGTAAATATCTCCAAAATATTTTGCGTTGTAATTTTCAAGATTTATAATGTTTTTAAAACGGTTTACCATTCCTCCTTCTTGATCAATTAATATTGGAAAATTTTTATCCTTAAAAAGATCTTTTATACTGGTTGTTAGATTTTTAACTTGTTCTAGATTTTTTATATTTCTAGAAAATAAAATAATTCCCCAAGGTTTATATTTTTTAAAAAAAGTAATTTCATTTAAATTTAACTTAAAACTATCAATTCCAAAAATAATTGCGTGCGTTTTCAAAATTTATTTTATTAACTCCCAATATTGTTTTTGCTTATAAATATTTTTAAAGAAATCATTGTTATCGATTCTTTTTTTAAAATCAGAGGATGAGCTAATTTTATCTAATTTTTCAATATGTGAATTTAAAAAGACTAAATAATCTAATCTTTTTTTGTCTGCATTTTTAATAAATAAATTGGAATTATAGTAAAATAAACAAAGTATTAAAAAAGAGAAAACGAGAAAAAAAGCTATTATATTATATAAATTTTTTTTCATTAATTACATTTCAACTGGAGCAGTAACATTAAGAATATCTAATCCAGTTTTTATAACTAATTGTATTTTTTTAATTAAGAATAACCGTGCCGACTGAATTTCAGGATTATTCTCATTCAAAATTTTTAAGTTATCATTTTCATTTCCAGAGTTCCAGTAAGTATGAAATAAACTTGCTAATTCATATAAATAAAACGGAACTCTATGTGGTTCTAAATGATATGCTGATAACTCTAAGCACTTAGGCCACTCAGCTATTTTTTTTATTATATCAATCTCTATTTCTTGATTAAGAAAACTTAAATTTAATTTTTTTTCATTGCTGATTTCATATTTAGTTTTTCTAAATAAGGAACAAATTCTAGCATGAGCATACTGAACATAAAATACTGGATTTTCTTTGGAATGATCAGTAACTAAATCAAAGTCAAAATCTAATTGTGAGTCATTACTTCGATATATCATCATAAATCTTACGGAATCTTTGCCAACTTCATTTATAAGATCGCTTGCAGTTATGAAATCCCCTGCTCTTTTTGACATTTTTAACTGATTTCCTGATTTAAATAGTTTAACTAGCTGACAAACTTTGGAAATCATTTGTTGTTGATTTTCAGATAAAGCGGATACACAAGAGGCTTGTCTTTTTAAATAACCGGCATGATCTGCTCCAAGAACGTTTATAAGCAAATCAAACTTTCTATCTATTTTATTAAGGTGATAAGCAACATCATTTGCAAAATAAGTCCAAGTGCCATCTGATTTTTTTAATGCTCTGTCGGAGTCATCCCCAAATTTAGTAGATTGAAATAAAATTTGCTTTCTAGGTTCCCAATCATCAACTTCATTTCCTTTTGGTTTTGCTAAAATTCCCTCATAGACATAATTTTTTTTCTTTAATATGTCTAAAGCCCTTTCAACTAAATTTTGATTAACAATATCATTTTCAGAAATAAAATTATTATGAACAATTCCAAGTTGTTTTAAGTCATTTTTTATTAAATTCATCGCTTCTTCTATACAAACTTTTTTAAGATCATTAAAAATTAAATTATAATTTTCAAAATTACTGAGATTATTTTTTTTTAAAATATTTTTTGCTATATCAATTACATACTCACCTGGGTATAGATCCTGGTCCTCGGGGAATAAAGTTTTATTTTTTATTTCTAATATTCTATAATAAACAGATTTTACAAATTGATTAATTTGATTGCCGTAATCGTTAATATAATATTCTTTAACAACTTTATTTCCAACAAAACTCAATAGATTTGCTAATATATCCCCAAAAACAGCTCCTCTACAATGGCCTACATGCAAAGGACCAGTTGGATTTGCAGATACGTATTCGATTAAAATTTTTTTAGGTACGAAATTATCGCTTTTTCCAAAATTTATGTCTGTTGCTTTTAAAAAATTGTACCAAAAATCCTTATTAAAAAAAAAATTTAAAAATCCAGGTTTAGCTACTTCAATTTTTATAATCTCTTTAAATTTACTATCCAAATGTTTTTTAATAATAGCAGCAAGCTCAACTGGACTTAGATTATTTTCTTTAGCAAAAATCATTGGAGCATTGGTACTCAAATCACCATGGGTTTTTATTTTTGGAATTTCTACTGAAAAATTATCTAATTTTTCAGGCAACTTAATAAGTTTATTTTTTTCTAATACTTTAAAAAAATCAATCAATTTAATTTTATAATTAGTAAAGATATTCATCTAATTTTATTATATAAATCAATTGCAAACTTATCTGTCATCCCGGCAATAAAATCTGAAACTGATCTTTCTAGTCCCCACTTGTTTTTTATATCTGAAGGTAAAAATTTTTTATTATTTTTAATTAAATATATATATAAAGTTTTTATAATTTTTTCAGCTTTGTCGGTCATTTCTTTGACGGATTTATTTTCATACATATTTAATTTTAAAAATTCTCGAATTTGGTTATTTGCCTTAATTAATTTTGGTGAAAAACTTACTATAAATTTTTTGGAATTATAAACATCGTCAATTGTTTTGATTTTGTATTTCTTTAAATTTTTTTTTGTATGTAAAATCAAATCGGTGACCATAAAATTAATTATTGATCTAATAATTTCGTTTCTAAGTAATTTTTTATTTTTAAACTGCTTATTTTTTTTTTTTATAATCTCTCCAATAATTGGCAAATCTTTAATATCATTAATTGAAAATAATCCGGCTCTGATGCCATCATCAATATCATGATTATTATAAGCAATATCGTCAGATAAAGCACTTATTTGTGCTTCTAAAGAAGATTGATTATAAAAATTAATTTTTTTAATCTTATTTAAATTAGGTAGTAAATCTAGGTTTTGTTTTATTAAATAATTTGGACCATTATGTTTAACAATTCCGTCTATTGTATTAATAGATAAATTTAAGCCATCAAAATTTTGATAAGCCTTTTCTAATTCTGTAACTAGACGTATTGAATGAATGTTATGATTAAAACCACCATGATCTCTTATACAATAATCTAAAATTTTTTCTCCCGCATGACCAAATGGTGGATGACCCAAATCATGGGCTAAACTAATAGCCTCTGATAAATCTTCATTTAATTTCAAATATCTTGAAATTGATCTTGATATTTGTGACACTTCCAAGGTATGCGTAAGTCTTGTTCTATAATGATCTCCCTCGTCATACACAAAAACTTGTGTTTTATATTTTAACCTTCTAAATGAAGTTGAATGTATAATTCTATCACGATCCCTTTGATAAAATGATCTATAGAGGTTTTTTTTATCACCAAATTGTCTTCCCAAATAATTTGAATTATTAGAGGAAAATTTAATTAATAACTTATTGTAATTCTCAACCCCAGACATATATTAATAATTAACATATAAATTGAATGACTAATAATTTTACCATTACAGATAAAGCAAAAAAAAAGATAGGAAATCTTTTAGAAAAAGAAAATATTAATAAGTTTTTTAGGATAGAGGTCAAAGGTGGTGGTTGTTCTGGTTATAAATACAACTTCACAACAGATATGAAAGTAAATGAGGATGATCTAGTTTTTGAAAATGTTTTAATCGACAAATCATCTTTCGCTTTAATAGAAGGTTCAATTCTTGATTTTTCAGAAAAATTAATTGAAAATACTTTTAAAATAGTAAATCCTAAAGCTACATCCTCATGTGGATGCGGAAGTTCTTTTGCTATTTAATGATAATAAGTAGTTGGAATGTTAATTCTGTACGAGTAAGATTAAATCATATTATTCAATACCTAAAAAAAAATAAGCCGAACTTTTTACTTCTTCAAGAAATAAAAACTGAAAGTAAAAATTTTCCATTCTCAGAGATAAAACAAATTGGGTATGATAGTGAGGTTAATGGACAAAAATCATACAATGGCGTGGCAATTATTTATAATAAAAAAATAAGTAATATAAATTTCAATGTTATTAATGATGAGCAAAAACAATCACGAACCATCGCAGTTGATGTGAATTATAAGAATCAATTAATCAAAATTATTTCTGTTTATGTTCCTAATGGAAATCCTGTAGATACTGATAAATATCAATACAAATTAAAATGGCTTAAATCTTTTGAAACATTTTTAATTAATCAGAGTAAATTAAAAAATAAATTAATAATCGGTGGAGATTTTAATATTATTCCTAACGAAGAGGATGTTTATAATCCAGAAGATTGGGAGAATGATGCTTTATTTAGAATTGAAATAAGAAAAATTTTTAGAAAAATATTAAACGAAGGTTATGAAGATTCTTTTAGATTAGTAAATAAGGAGCCAAATAACTATACATTCTGGGATTATCAACAAAGATCATTCGATAAAAATAAAGGATTAAGAATTGATCATTTTTTATTGTCAAAAAATATTAGCCATTTAATTAACGACGTAACTATTGATAAATATTTGAGAACTCTAGAAAGACCTTCCGATCACGTACCTATAAGATTAACTTTAAACTAAGCTCTACCGTAAATATCTTTAATACGAATAATATCATCTTCCCCTAAATAACTGCCAGTTTGAACTTCAATAATTTTTAACAAATTTTTTTGTTTGTTTTCAATTCGGTGAACTGCGCCTTGGGGAATAAAAATAGAATCTGATTTATCTAATAATATATTCTTTTTATTTAACGTAACATTAGCTTTTCCTTCAACTACAACCCAATTCTCAGATCTATATTTATGTTTCTGTAGACTAAGAACTGCTCCGGGGTTAACAACTAGTTCTTTTACTTGAAAATTTTTTCCAACAAATATGTTTGTAAATTGACCCCAAGGTCTTTGTGTAGTTGTGTGTTGATCTATAATTTTTGGAAATTTTTTACTAATTAAAGGATAAATTTCTTTAAGGTTATTATTATTTAGATCCGAAAGGTAAAGAACATCATTATTATCAACTGCAAGTATATTTTTTAAATTACTAGCAACAACAGTTCTGGTAGATGAAATATAAGAATTTTTGATATTGCTCTTGAATATATTACCTCTTATAAAATTATTATCTTTATCTTTTTTTTCGATTTGCCATTTTTGCATCCAACTACCTACATCTTTCCAGTCACTTAAAAGTTTTGAAGAATAAACATTTTTAGATTTTTCTAAAATAGCATGATCAAAAGAGATAGAATTAATTTTTGAATAATATTTATTATCTAATGTCACAATGTTATTTGTAAGTTTTGCATTTATATAAGAATCACATACTTGTACCGCCAGTTTGGTTTGTAAAACTGAAAATTCATTTAATAATGCTGATTTGTTTGAAAAAAATATTCCTGAGTTCCAAAGGTAATTGCTGTTTTTAATAAGTTTTTTTGCTAAAGATAAATTTGGTTTCTCAACGAATTTAATAACTTTGTTAAAATTTTTATTAACTCTTTTTGAATATAAATAACCATAGCCCGTCTCCGGATAATCAGGCTTAATGCCAAAAATAAAAATTTTATTCTTATCTAAATAGTTACAAAATTTTTTAATTTGTTTCTGAAAAACTAATTTTTTTTCAATTATATGATCAGAAGAAATAATTATTACAGGCTGATAAAATATTAAATCATCATCATTAATTGCTGCAAGAATTGCAGCTGCAGTGTTTTTTTTATCTGGCTCAACAAAGATTTTGCAATTTATATTTTTTGTTTCTTCTTTGATTTGGTCTAAAAAATTGGCATTAGAACAAATCGTAATAGAGTCAAAATTTACACCTGTGACTCTATCAATTGCGTGTTTTAATAAACTCTTTCCATTAATTTTAATAAATTGCTTAGGATGTTTTTTTCTAGATTCTGGCCATAATCTAGTACCTTCTCCACCACATAAAATAATTGGCTTAATTTTCATTATATTAAAAAAAATAAAATAACTGGTATTGAAATAATAGAAGCAACAGTGGACACAAAAACAGCTGCGCCAATTTCTTGATCATATGAATTATTTTCTGAAGCTATCAAATATGTCAATATGGCAGCCGGCATTGTTGATTGTAATATTACAACTTTGGCTACAATACCATCAAGATTTAATAAATAAACTACCAGCAATCCAATAATCGGACCAATAATAATTTTAAATATACCAAGCAATAAACCTATTTTTAAATTTTTAGTATTAATTTTGCTGAGTGACATTCCTAATGCTAGCAAAACTAAAGGTATAACGAGTCCTGATAAAATTTTTGCAAAACTATTAATAAAACTTGGCATTTCAATTTTGTAAAATAAAATAAATAAAGAAGCTATTAATGCTAACAAAACAGGACTTAGTAATATTTTTTTTAAAGAATAGTTTCCTGATGAAATTGCAGAGTTGGCTGTAAAATGACTTACCATCACAATAGAGGCAAATCCAGCAGCTAATGCGAGACCTTCGCTCCCAAAAGTTAATAAAGCAAGTGGTAGACCCATGTTGCCACTGTTAGGATGCATTATTGGCGTTGTTAATTTAATAGATGGAAGTTTAAAAATTTTTATAAATATATATCCAAATAAAAAACCAAAAGTTAAAACTAAAAAAGCTGAAACAAAAATTTCAAAAAAAATATTTATAGTTAAATTTGCTCTAGTTATTGAATCATAAATCAGACATGGTAGAGCAATATTTGAAACAAGTTTTGTAACAGCAACAATATTAAAATCTTTGTTATAGATATTCCACAGATATCCAATAAATATTACAAAAATAACTGGGAGTATTATATTTAAAATTGTAAGAAACAATTATTCCTCAAATGTCCGCGTAACATTTTTTTTCTTTAGAGCCACCTGGGTGAGTTACTGCGCCATATTTTGAAGATCCAACAGACTGAGCATATTTCCAAAGGGTTCCTGATGTAAAATTAGGTTTTATATTTTTCCAAGATTTTTTTCGTTTTTGTAATTCAGAATTTGAAATTTTAACTTCAATAGTACCTTTATTAGCATCGATAATTATTGTATCGCCATTTTTTAATAATGCAATCGGACCACCATTAAATGCTTCTGGTGCAACGTGTCCAACGCAAAAACCTCTAGTTGCTCCTGAAAATCTTCCATCGGTAATCAATGCAACTTTTTCGCCCATTCCTTGTCCATAAATAGCTGCAGTAGTTGAAAGCATTTCTCTCATTCCAGGACCTCCTCTTGGTCCTTCATATCTAATAACTATAACGTCCCCTTCTTTATATTTTCGTTTTTGAACTGCTTTAAAAGCCTCTTCTTCACTATTAAAACACAAAGCTTTTCCTATAAACTTCAAAGTTTTCATTCCAGCGACTTTAACGATTGCGCCCTCAGGAGCTAAATTTCCCTGTAGACCAACAACTCCTCCTGTTTTTGATAGTGGTTTGTTATAAGGCCTCATTACATCTTGATTGTTATTAAACTTAACATTTTCTAAATTTTTTTTCATAGTTTCGCCAGTGACAGTCAAACAATCTCCATGCAAATAACCCCCGTCCAATAATGTTTTAAGAAGCATTGGCACTCCACCAGCCTCAAACATATCTTTTGCAACATATTTTCCACCAGGTTTTAAATCTGCTAAATAAGGAGTTTTTTTAAAAATTTTAGCAACATCCATAAGATCAAATTTGATTCCACATTCATTTGCAATTGCAGGAAGATGAAGAGCGGCATTTGTAGATCCGCCGGTAGCGGCTACAATAGTTGCAGCGTTTTGTAATGATTTGAGTGTAACGATATCTCTTGGTCTAATATTTTTCTTTAATAAAGACATTACTGCTTGCCCACTAGCATAAGCGTATTTATCTCTTTCCTCATACGGCGCAGGAGTTCCTGATGAATATGGTAACGCCAAGCCTATAGCTTCTGATACACATGCCATTGTATTTGCAGTGAATTGACCTCCGCAGGCTCCTGCACTTGGACATGCACTGATTTCTAATTCTTCTAAATCCTCATCTGACATTTGTTTGTTAGAATGTTTTCCAACAGCTTCAAAAACATCAACAACTGTTACGTCTTTTCCTTTAAATTTTCCTGGTAATATAGATCCACCATAAATAAAAACGCTAGGCACATTTAATCTACACATGGCCATCATTAATCCTGGTAAAGATTTATCACATCCAGCTAAACCAACTAATGCATCGTAACAATGACCTCTAACTGTTAGTTCTGTTGAATCTGCAATTATTTCTCTAGATATTAATGATGACTTCATTCCTTCATGCCCCATTGCAATTCCATCTGTAACTGTAATCGTACAAAATTCCCTCGGTGTTCCACTATTATCAGAAACACCTTTTTTTGCAGATTGAGCCTGTCTCATTAAAGCAATATTACACGGAGCTGCTTCATTCCATGTAGAAACAACTCCAACAAATGGCTTTGCAATATCACTTTTTTTTAAATCCATGGCATAATAAAAGGATCTGTGTGGAGCTCTATCGGGCCCCACTGTAGTATGACGACTGGGTAATTTTGATTTATCAAATTTCATACTTAATTTTTAATAGATATTATACTTTCTAATTGATTTAAATCATTTACTAATTTCTTTAAAATATCCTTTTCTTTATCCACTACATCTTTTGGAGCTTTATTCACGAAGGATTTATTAGAAAGTTTATTTTTGGCATGAGTGATACTGTTTTTTATTAAATCTATCTTTTCTTTTACTCTAATAATTTGATCATTTAGAGAGATTTCTGTGGTAAATTTTATAAGAATGATATCTCCGTCTAAATAAACTGACAATATGTTCTCATTTTTTTCATCTTTTTTAAAATAATTTTCAATACGAGCGGCTTTTTTAAAAATTAAAAAATTTCTATCTAAAAAATTTTGTTTATCTTTAGGTAAATAATCGAGACAAATGTCTACAAAACTACCAGGGGGAACTTGCAAAATAACTTTCGTAGAACGTATTAAACTAACTAATTTGATCAACCAATTAATCAGTTGAATATTATTATTTTTAATTATTTTTATTTCTTTATTTGAATTAAAATTAATTAAAGGACTTCTATGTATTTCTAAAAACTTTAACTTACTCCAAAGCTCTTCTGTAACAAAAGGAATAAAAGGGTGAAGAATTAAAAGAATTTTTGAAAATATAAATCCGAAAATTTTTTTTGTTTCCTTTATTTGACTGTGATTATTTGAATAAAAAATCGATTTTGAAAATTCTAAATACCAGTCACAAAATACATTCCATACAAAATTATAAATTTCTTTAGAAGCTTCATCAAATCTAAAATTTTTTATATGGTTATCAATATTGTTTTTAGTATAAATAAATTCATTTATAATCCATTGGTTAACTTCTAATTTTATATCTTTGTTATCAATTTGAATATCTTGGTTACATTTATTAAACTCACAGAATTTAGAAACATTCCAAATTTTAGTTAAAAAATTTCTATAACCCTTTACTCTCTCCTCTGAAAGTTTGACATCTCTTCCGGGTGATGCCATGGACATTAAAGTAAATCTTAAAGCATCTGCGCCATATTTTTTTATTAAATCTAAAGGATCAATTACGTTGCCTTTTGACTTAGACATTTTTTGACCATGAATATCTCTAACTAATGCGTGTATATAAACTTTATCAAAAGGAACTTTATTGGTAAAAAATAGTCCCATCATCATCATTCTGGCTACCCAAAAAAATAAAATATCAAATCCAGTTACCAAAACTGATGTTTTATAAAATCTTTTAAGATTGTAAGTTTTTTTTGGCCAACCTAGACTTGCAAATGGCCATAATGCTGATGAGAACCAAGTATCTAAAACGTCCTTGTCTTGATTAATTGGTGAGTTTTTTTTTTTATAATATTTGTCAGCTTGTTTTTGAGCGTCTATTTGATCTTTTGCTGAAAAAACTTTTCCATCATTCCCATACCAGATAGGAATTTGATGACCCCACCAAATCTGTCTAGAAATACACCATGGTCGAATATCTTTTAGCCATAAATTGTAATTTTTTGTCCATGCCTCAGGAAAAAAAATTGTTTTTTTATTTTTTACAGCTTTTAACGCTTCTCTGGACATTTTTTTAACATTCAAAAACCATTGTTCGGTGAGATAGGGCTCGATTATAGAATTTGATCTATCACCGTAAGGAACGTTATGTTTTATTATTTCTTCTTTCTCTAAAGCATTAATTGATTTCAAATCATCTATAATTAATTTTCTTGCTTCAAATCTATCAAGTCCTTGATATTTTTTAGGACAATTTTCATTAAGTCTTCCATCAGCTTCTAAAATATTAATTTTTTCCAAATCATGTCTTAATCCAACTTCATAATCGTTAAAATCATGTGCAGGAGTAATTTTTACCGCTCCAGATCCTTGGTTTGGATCTGCATAATCATCAGCTATTATTTTAATTTGTTTATCTATGATAGGAATTTTTGCTTTTTTGCTAATTAGTTTTTTATATCTTTTATCTTTGGGATTAACTGCAATTGCACTATCAGCAAATATAGTTTCTGGCCTAGTAGTTGCTATTGATATAAAATCATTTTTATCAATAAAATATTTAATATAATAAAGTTTACCCTCTATTTCTTTTTGCACTACTTCTAGATCGGATATTGCAGTTTTTAATACTGGGTCCCAGTTAGATAGTTTAAAATCTTTATAAATAAGTTTTTTTTTATATAATTCTGAAAAAACTTTAGTTACTGCTTCGGACATATTTTTATCCATAGTAAATCTAGTTTGAGACCAATCACATGAAGATCCTAATTTTTTAAGTTGATTTATTATTATGTTTCCAGACTGCTCTTTCCAGTTCCAAACTTCTTTAAGAAATTTCTCTCTGCCTAAAATATTTTTTGTTTGTTTTTTTTCATTAAGTTTTTTTTCAACAACAAGTTCGGTTGCTATTCCGGCGTGATCAGTCCCAGGTTGCCATAAAGTTTCATAACCTCTTAATCTATAAAATCTAACTAATAAATCTTGAATTGAATTATTTAGAGCATGTCCCATATGAAGATTCCCAGTGACATTGGGAGGGGGTATTACGATAGAAAAATATTTTTTTTTATTACTATTCTTTTTGGGTTCAAATAATCTATTACTTTCCCAAAAATTATAAATTTTATCTTCTATTTCTAAATGATTATAGTTGTCCTCTAACATTAAAAATTAAATTCTTCTTTATCGATATAATTAATAATTATCGGTGCACTCGCATTCATAATTTTCAATTTTTCATATCCACTTATTTTTTTATTATAAAGATAAATGCTAGAGGAAAATTTCTCTTTTAATATACAAACTAATTTTCCATCAACATTCAATTTTTCTAATAAATTAAGCGGATCGGCATTGACAGTGCCATTGATGATAATTTTATTAAATTTAACATCTAGATCATCAAGTTTTCTATAATTTGAAAATAAAACATTAATATTTACATAGTTTTTACTTTTAATGTTTTTTATTGTTAGATCGAATATACTTTTGTCTTGTTCAATTGAATAAACAAAATTTACCAAATTAGCTAACACAGAAGTTGTGTAACCTCCTCCAGAACCAATCTCTAAAATAGTATCAGGCAGCTTCGGTTTTATAATATTTAAGAATTTTGCAAAGATAAGTGGTTTTAAAATAAAACTATGTTTAGAAAATTTTATATGATCGTCTATATAAGATAAATTTTTTAAAGCATCGGGTAAAAAATCTTCTTGAGGCACTTTGTAAAATGCAGCAATTAAATTTTCATCTATTATATTATTAGGCTTTAATTGGCTATCAATCATGTTTAATTTGCGAGTAGTATGTTGCATAATATTTGCGAGTCTTGAAAACTAAATATATATACACGATAGCGATTAGAAAATAACACAGAAAAAATATGGCCACGTGGCGGAATGGTTACGCAGAGGACTGCAAATCCTTGTATCCCAGTTCGATTCTGGGCGTGGCCTCCAAATAAATATTGTTTTTAAAAAAAAAAATCGTATTGTGTTTTTTATTCCCCGATAGCTCAGCTGGTAGAGCAGTTGACTGTTAATCAATTGGTCGCAGGTTCGAGTCCTGCTCGGGGAGCCAAAAAAATTTACGCAGTCTTTGATAGTTTCTTATTTGAATTTAAAATATTTAAGAGTTTCTCTTTTTCAACTTCTGTCAATTTTCCAACAAAAGCTTCTAATGAGTTATCATTTTTAGCTTGTGACTCTAAATTTTGAAAATCTTTAAATTCTTCAAAAAAATACTTCACAGGAACTTTCAAAAAATTAGCTAATTGTAATAATCTGCTAGAACTAACTCCATTAGTTCCTTTTTCATATTTTTGTATTTGCTGAAATGTAACATTAATTGCTCTTGCTACTTGTGTTTGTGTAAGACCAAGAGCAGACCTTCTTGCTCTTAACTGTTTACCTAAATGTTGATTTAATTCTAGTGACATTGATCCCTTTATTTAAATAATAAAATCTGATTAAACTTATTTTTAAGAACAAAATCAAGTTATAAAATAAAAAAAAATAATATAATGCCATGTTCTTTAGTTTGGTTAAAAGATGATCTTAGAGTATCAAATAATCAAGCATTATCGGCCCTAATTGAAGATCAAAACACTAAAAAAAATGCAATTTATATATATGAAAATGATTTTTATAATTATTCAGAAGCGCAACGTTGGTGGCTTGCCAAATCTTTAGAAATATTCAAAGAAAAATTAAAAAATTTAAAAATTTCTCTTGACGTAATTCATGAAAAAACGCCAAAAATATTTAAAAAACTAATTGAAGATAAATTTTTTAATCGAGTTTACTGGAATAAATCCTGTCATATAAACGAGAATAAAGTTGAAGAGGACATAAAAAAAATTTTAAATAATAACAATATTTTTTTCAAAGAATTCGACGCTAATTTACTTAACCCTATTCAAAAAATTAAGAAAGATGATGGAACACCGTTTAAAGTATTCACTCATTATTGGAAAAAAGCTGAGCAAATCTATTTAAAGGATAATTACGAAGATAATTATAAACATAATTATAAAATACTTAAAAATTCATATCAAAATTTATCAAAAGACAAAAATATTCTAGCCATATATCCCAAAAAAAATTGGCACAAAAAATTTGAAAAATATTGGGTACCCAGTGAAGAAAATGCGGAAAAAATATTAAACAATTTTATTAAAAATAGTATTGAAAAATATGCAGTTAATAGAGATATACCTTCAGTTAATGGTACATCAAAATTGTCTCCCTACTTAAAATTTGGACAAATTTCAGTACAACATATAATGCGAAAACTACTAGAAATTAAAAATAAGAAAATTGGATACAGAAAATATATTAATGAAATAGGTTGGCGTGAATTTAGTCACTCACTTCTTTATAATTTTCCTGAAATGGAAAAATGTAACCTTAGAAAAGAATTTAACAACTTTAAATGGAATAAAGATGAAAAACTATTTTCAAAATGGAAAAAAGGACTTACAGGCTACCCTATTGTAGATGCAGGTATGCGCGAGCTTTATGAAACTGGATGGATGCACAATAGAGTAAGAATGATAACAGCATCATTTTTAGTAAAGCATTTGAGAATTCATTGGTTGGAGGGCGAAAAATATTTTAGGAACACCTTACTCGATTTTAATACAGCAAATAATGTTTCTGGTTGGCAATGGGTTGCGGGCACTGGTGCGGATGCAGCTCCTTATTTTAGAATCTTTAATCCTATTTTGCAGGGCGAAAAATTTGATAAAAAAGGAGAATACGTAAAAAAATGGTGCCCGGAATTAATAAATATACCAGATGATTATTTACATAAGCCATGGGAGATGCCCGATGCATTACAAAATGAAAAAAATATTATCATTGGAAAGACATATCCATTTCCAATTGTAGATCATCAACAAGCAAGGAATTCAGCTTTAAAAGCTTTTCAAGATCTTAAAAAGTGAAAAAAAAAATTGCAATCATAGGAAGTGGAATATCTGGTTTAACTGCTGCACTAGAATTACAAAAAAAATATGAAGTACACGTCTATGAAAAAAATTCATATCTTGGAGGACATACTCATACTCATGAAATTTTCGAAGGAAAAAAAAAATTTTTAATTGATAGTGGTTTCATTGTTTTTAATAACAAAACTTATCCCAACTTTATTGAAATGATTAAAAAATTAAAAGTAAATGAACAAAATACAAATATGAGTTTTTCAGTAAATTATCCCGACGAAAATTTTGAATGGTCAGGAAAAGATATTAATAGTTTAATTTTTAAAAATAAGAATTTTTTTTCAATTAAATTTTATAAAATAATAATAGGAATTATAAAATTTAATATATTAGCAAAAAAAAACAACCAACTATTCAATGAATTGACCATAGATAAATTTCTTAAGAGATATAATTTTAGTAGTGAATTCATAAAATATTATTTATATCCAATGTGCTCATCAATATGGTCTAATCCAATTAATAAAATAAAACATTATAAAACGCATTTTTTAATAAAATTTTTTATTAATCACGGTCTTGTAAATATTTTTTTTCGGCCTCAGTGGAAGGTAATAAAAAATGGAAGTAATCAATACGTAAAAAGAATTATAAAAAATTTTAAAATTAAATTTTTATTAAATCATAATGTGAATTCAATAAAAATTAATAAAAATAAGATTTTTATAAAAAGTAATCGAAAAACGTTAAATTATGATTTTATAATTTTTTCTAATCATACTGATGAAATTAAAAAAATATTGCCAAAAGGTTTTAAAAAACAAAAAAAAATTTTATCTTTGGTTAACTATCAAAAGAACGAAGCCTGTATTCATACGGATAATAGCCTAATGCCAAAGAATAAATTTAATTGGTCAAGTTGGAATTTCATAAATTCAAATGACAATATTCCAAGACTTACCTATTGGATGAACTATCTGCAAAATTTAAAAAGTAAAAAAGATTATTTTGTATCAATAAATTCTAGTACATTGATAAATCAAAAAAAAATAATAAAAAAAATTAAATATAGTCATCCGGTTTTTAAATATAATAAAGAATTTATTTTTAAAAAATTACAAGAAATACAGGGAGTAAATAATATTTTTTATTGTGGAGCTTGGTGCGGCTATGGTTTTCATGAAGACGGAGTTGTATCAGCGAAAAATGTTGCAAAATATTTAATTTAATGGACAGTACTCTTCATCCAGGTGTAGTTTTTCATCAAAGAATAAATGCAATTAATTATAATTTTAAATATAGAACCCTTTCTGTATTAATTAACTTGGATGAATTAGAGGTTATTAATAAATTACCTTTTTTTTCAGTTAATTCATCAAATCTCTTTAGCTTTCATTTTAAAGATCATGGAAAGAGAATTGAAAGTAGTAATCCAAAAGATTTTATTAAAGAAAAAATTTCTAGTAAATTTAAAGATAATAAGAAATATTCGATTTATTTATACTGCACCCCTAGATTTCTTGGTTATGTATTTAACCCTATATCTGTTTACTTATGTAAAAATTCAAAAAATCAAATTAAATATATTTGTTACGAAGTAAAAAATACTCATCATGAGCAACATTCTTATTTTCTAAAAATAAATAAAAAATATGAGAATAAAATCTACTCAAAACTAAATAAAAAATTTTATGTATCGCCGTTTTTACAAATGCGGTTAAAATATAAATTTGCTTTAGCTAATAATAAAAATAATTTTTCACTTAATGTAGACGTTTACAAAAAGAATCAACTGATTCTAAAAACTGGAATTAATTCCAAATCAAAAGCTTTAACAAATATATCATTAATTTATGAACTTCTAAAAAATTTATTTTTTTCACAAAAAATTATGATTTTAATACATTATCAAGCAATAAAAATTTTTAAAAAACAAAAATTTTTTTTTTCTAAACCTGAAAAGAAACATGATACAATATCTTTTTATGGATAGTTTATTAAAAAAATATTTAAATTTTAAGTTTCAACAAATTAAATGGGGAGAAATTAGAGTAAATTTTAAAAACACTTATGAAAAAGTTTTTAAAGCAAATCAAGGTGATTTGGCATCCAATATTGTAATCAAGGATAATACTTTTTTTAGTGATATATTCTTAAAAGGTGAACTTGGATTTGCTGAATCATACATTAGTAATAAGTGGGAAACATCTAACTTAACCAATCTTTTAAAAATATTACTTAAAAATCAACAAATAAAGAAAAAAAATTGGGCAGATAATTACTTATCTTTATTGATTGAGAAGTTTAAATTTTTTTTAAAATCTAATTCTATAAACCAAGCAAAGAAAAATATTTATTACCATTACGATCTAGGTAATAAATTTTACTCATTTTGGTTAGATAAATCTATGACCTATTCGTCTGGAATTTTTAACAACAAGAATGATGACCTTTTTACATCTCAAATTAATAAGTACGATAATATAATAAAAAATTTAAATATTGAAACTTCTGATATTGTTTTAGAGGTTGGTTCAGGCTGGGGTGGCTTTATAGAAAGAAATTCTCAAACTGTTAAGTCTAACATCGAAGGGCTGACTATAAGTCAACAACAATATAATTACATTGAAAATTTAATTAATCAAAAAGAATTAAGTAATAGTTCCAAAATTTTTCTTAAAGATTATCGAAAACTTAATTTAAGCAATACTTACGACAAAATAGTTTCAATCGAAATGTTTGAAGCGGTGGGAAAAAAGTATTGGGATATATATTTTAAAATATTAAATAATGCTTTAAAAAAAAATGGCAAAGCATGTTTTCAAGTTATAACCATTGATGATAAAGAATATGAAAATTACATAAATCAAGTTGATTTTATTCAAAAATATATTTTCCCAGGTGGTGTCCTGCCATCAAAAAAAATTTTATATAAACTTTTCAAAGATAATAATTTTGATTTATACGAAGAAAAATCGTTTGGTCACGATTATGCAAAAACATTAAAGCTATGGAAAGAAAGCTTTAATAGGTCTTGGGAAAAAATTTCAAAACTAAATTTTGATAACAAATTTAAAAATTTATGGAATTACTACTTAAGTTATTGTGAAACTGGATTTGCAACTGGTCATACTGACGTTAGCCAATTTTTTGTAAAAAAAGTCGCGTAAATTAATTTAAATTCTTTAATTTATACTCCCAATCCCCTTTAAGTGTAAATTTCATATCAACCCATTTAAGGTCTTTTTCAGTATAACCAATATTTATGTCAAGATTATCACCTTTTATATTATAAAAATTTACTAGTTCATTTTTTTCATTAATTTTTTTAGTTTCTTTTTTTAAAAAAGTTATTTGTGTTTTTAAATTTCTGCAACCCTGCCCCAAAACATAATTATTATTTAACAAAGACTCATGATTCCACCAAAGCGCTGGATAAAATTTATCACTTAATTCGTAAACGTATTTTTTATTTTCTGTCATTCCATCAAATGAATACTTTCCATCTGAAATTTTTTTAATATTACAATAATCGTTATCGCTACCATCTTGTGTTTTTGATTTAAATTCTATTAACTCATTACCTTTATAAGTCTCAACCCCATAAGATTTATAAGTATGAACCTTTATTCCAAGGATTTTAACTTCAATTAATATATCTGTAATTACCTCTTTTGTATTATCACCTTTTTTTTTAATATTCACTTTGTGATATCCAACCAGATCATTATTTCTATAAATATCAAATTCAACACGCTGTAAATTTTTATAATGCTGGACATGGGAGCTAGCAATTGTAGGAAATAAGATGAAATTTATAAAAAAAATTAAGTAACGAAACATTAAATCTATCGAAGAATTTGGCTTAAAAAAAGTTTTGTTCTGTCACTTTGCGGTTTTTCAAAAAAATCTTTTGTTTTTTGCATTTCAATAATTTTTCCTTCGTCCATGAAAATTACTCTATCAGCAACCGTTTTTGCAAAACCCATCTCATGAGACACTACAACCATTGTCATACCAGCTTTTGCAAGATCAATCATAATTTCAAGAACTTCTTTTATCATTTCAGCGTCTAGTGCTGAAGTTGGCTCATCAAACAACATAATTTTTGGCTCCATGCATAAAGCTCTAGCTATTGCTGCTCTTTGTTGTTGTCCACCTGATAACTGTCCTGGATATTTTTTTGCTTGTTCTGAAATTTTAACTTTTGTTAAATATTCCATTGCAATTTCATCTGCTCTTTTTTTAGGTATTTTTTTTACCCATGCAGGAGCTAAGGCGCAATTATCTAAAATAGTTAAATGAGGAAATAAATTAAATTGTTGAAAAACCATACCTACTTCTCCTCTTATTTTTTCAACATTTTTTAAAGTTTTGTCTAACTCATTGCCTTGAACAATAATATTTCCATCTTGATGTTGCTCAAGGCCATTGATACATCTTATTAATGTAGATTTTCCTGATCCAGAAGGTCCGCAAATAATTATTTTTTCACTTTTATTTACGTGAAGATTTATGTCTTTAAGAACGTGAAATTTACCATACCACTTATTTACATTTTTAAATTCAATTACTTTTTCACTCATTAGTGTTTTTCCGTACTATATTTTTTTTCTAAACTTTGAGTGTATCTACTTAATAAATAAGAGAAAACCCAGAAAATAATTCCAACAAACACATAACCCTCCACTGCAAAACCTAACCAATAAGAATTCGACTTAGCTAAATTTACCATTCCTAATAGTTCCAGCAGGCCTACTAAAATAATTAAAGGAGTATCCTTAAATAAAGCAATAAATGTATTGGTAATTCCTGGAATTACAGTTTTTATTGCTTGTGGTAGAATAATTAAAAAATTCATCTTCCAATAACCCATGCCTAATGATTTTGCAGCTTCATATTGACCTTTAGGTAATGATTGCAATCCACCTCTAACAACTTCAGCAATATAAGCAGATTCAAAAATACTTATTCCAATAGCTACTCTTAATAACTTATCTACATTAGCATTTGCAGGGATAAATAAAGGAAACATAATTGCTGCAGCAAAAATTACAGTAATTAAGGGAATTCCTCTCCAAAATTCAATAAAAGCAATACAAAAATATCTAAAAACCGGAAGCTCAGATCTTCTTCCTAAAGCAAGTAATACTCCAAGAGGAAATGCAAAAATTATACCAAAAAAAGTAAGCATAAACGTTAAAGCTAGTCCGCCCCACACTCTTGTCTCTACTTGATCAAGTCCAAAACCTCCCCTTATTAAAATAAAACCTATAAACGGAAAAATAAATATTATAAAAAATAAAATATAAATTTTAAATTTATCTTTAACAAAGAAAGCAAGAGCAACACTAAAAATTAAAATTAAAAAAGTTAGATTAACCCTCCACAAATCTTTTTCGGGATAAAAACCATAAATAAGTTTATCAAACCAAACTTTAATAAAAACCCAGCAAGCTCCACCAGACTTACAGTCAGATTTAGTATTACCTATGAAAGTTGCTTTAAAAAAAGCCCAATCAAGAAAAGTAGGAATAGTTGAAAAAAGAACATATAAAATAAAAATGGTTATTAGTGAATAGTACCAATTTGAAAATAAATTTTTTTTAAGCCAAATTTTTATATTTTCCATTTTTTTTATCTTTCAACTAAAGCTATTTTTTTATTATACCAATTTAAAATAATAGAAATTATCAAACTGATAGTCAGATAAGTCATCATGACTATAAAAATTATTTCAATTGCTTTGCCTGTTTGAGATAAAGCTGTGCCTGCAAAAACACCTGTAAGGTCCGGATACCCAATAGCAGCAGCTAATGAAGAATTTTTTGTTAAATTTAAATACTGATTAGTGGTTGGCGGAATAATAACTCTCAGAGCTTGTGGTATAACAATTAATTTTAAAGTTTGTGAATTATTAAAACCTAGAGATTTTGATGCCTCCTTTTGACCTTTACTAATGGCTAAAATTCCAGCTCTAACATTTTCTGCTATGAATGCGGATGTATATAATGACAAGGAAAATAATAGAGCTAAAAATTCAGGAACTAGTTTAACTCCACCTAAATAATTGAATATTCCAAAATTTTTAACTAATTTAGGATACTCAATTGTTATTTTTACGTCTCCTAATAAGGCAAATATTATTGGAAAAATAATAACTAAAAGTAAAAAAATTTTAAATACCGGTATTACTTTAGCGCTTTCATAGAAAACTTTTGTAGCATAGTATCTTAAAAAAAAAGTGACAGCTAAGGCTAAAATAAAACCGTAAAATATAAAAACGAAGTTACTAAAAATAAATTTTGGGATATAAAAACCTTGAAGATTTATTATTAAAAAATTTAAAATAATTACGCTTTTTTCAGTACTTGGCAGAGATCTAATAACAACGAAATACCAAAAAAAAATCTGCAGAATAAGCGGTAAATTTCTAAATAACTCAACGTAAATTAAAGACAATTTATTTAGCATCCAATTTGTTGATAATCTGGATATGCCAACAATAAAGCCTAAAATTGTTGCAAAAATTATTCCAAAAAATGCCACCAATAATGTGTTTAATAACCCAACTAGATAAGATTTTGCATAGCTAGAAGATCCATCGTAATTAATCAAACTAAACTGAATATCAAAACCTGCATTATTACTTAAAAAATCAAATCCAAAATTTAAATTTCTTGAGTCTAGATTTATTTCAGTATTTTTGGAAAAAAAATAAACAATATAAATAATTAATAAAATTAAAAAAACTTGAGGTAATAGGTTTAGTGGCTGTAAATTTTTTTTTAAAGTTGTTTTAAACTGGGACGTTAAAAACATGCTGATGATTTTTAAAGGGCCGAATAAATCGGCCCTTTAATTAAATAATTTTAAAAAATTATCTTACAGGAGGAGCGTATAAGATTCCACCTTTTCTCCAAGAAGCGTTCAGGCCTCTAGCTAAACCCACAGGTGTTTTTGGTCCAACATTGGCTTCATAACTTTCACCATAATTTCCAACTTGTTTGATGATATTATAACTCCAAGTATTTCCTAAACTAAGATTTTTTCCAGTTTCACCTTCAAGACCTAACAATCGTTTAATTGCTGGATCCTCTGTCGTTTTTAGAGAGTCGATATTAGCCTGAGTAATTCCGTACTCCTCTGCCTCTATCATTACGTTTAAAGTCCATCTTACAATGTTTGCCCAATTTTCATCATTTCCACGAACAACTGGTCCTAGTGGTTCTTTAGAAATAGTTTCTGGCAAAATTATGTGATCAGCAGGATTTTTAGTTTTTGTTCTATTTGCTGCTAAACCAGATTTATCAGTTGTATAAACATCGCAACGACCCGCATCATATGCTGCTACCGCTTCATCAGCTTTTGTAAAAGCAACTGGTTCGTACTTTAATTTATTTGCCTTAAAATAATCTCTAAGGTTCAGTTCTGTAGTAGTGCCAGTTTCAACACAAACTTTTACGTTATTTAATTTTTTTGCTGAGTTAATGTTTGCAGCTTTTCTAATCATGAAACCTTGTCCATCATAAAAATTAGTTGCAGGAAACTCTAAAGCAAGTCCACCATCTCTTGATAATGTCCAAGTTGTATTTCTAGCTAGAACATCGATATCACCAGCTTTTAAAACTTCAAATCTGTCTTTTGCACTTAAAGGTGTATATTTAACTTTAGTTGCATCTCCAAGAACAGCGGCTGCGATAGCTCTACAAACGTCAACGTCTATACCAGTCCATTTTCCTGATGCATCAGCATTAGAAAATCCTGGCACACCTTGTGATACACCGCAATTTAGAGAACCACGTTTTACAACGTTTTCTCTAGTTTGATTTGCATTAGCGCTAAAAGTTGCAAATATAAAAGTTGCAACAAAAGCTAAAATAGCAAATGAATTAATTGTAATTTTTTTCATTTTTTTATTTTTAGTTAAGTTTAGTCGTTGTTTTATACTTAAATTAAAAACTAGTTAAAAGCCTATTTTTCTCATTAACAATCTATAGTTGTGCTAATAAACTTTTCAATCAATTGTTTTCTAATTTTTCTATTTTTTTTTAAATTATATTCAAATTGCATAGCGCTCTTTTTTGATTTTAATTTTTTTTTATAAATTAAAATCCATTTTCTTCCCCTCGTAAATTTAGCGCCTTTACCAGAATTATGAAGTTGAAGTCTTTTTCTTAAATTATTTGTCCAACCTACGTAACTCATAGTTTTACGATTTTTTATATTTAAAATTAAATAAACAAAAAAATTCTCTTTCACTATAAGAAAAATTTTTTTTCAATTTTAAATTTAGTATTGTGAATTAAAGCTTTTATAAAAGAGCTTATTAGAGGAAGTTCTTTACTGGTAAAATCATTAATAATTTTTTTTCCAATATCAAAAATTAAATCTGCGCCTTCAACTGTTTCATTTGGCATTTTATTTTTTTTTGCATTTCTATAAGTTAATCCCATCCCAATAAATTTACCCATTTTTGAATTTCTTCCACCAGTGCAGCTTACATATAAATCACCAATACCAGCTAAATCCATTACAGTAGACTCTTGACCTCCTATTTTTTTTATAAAATAACGCATCTCTTTTATGGATTGATTAAATAATGCTGCAGCAGTATTTAGATTTTTATTATCCTTTATATTTTTTAAATTCATACCCATAGATGTTCCAACTATCATTGAGTAAATGTTTTTAACTCCACCACAAGCAGCAACACCAATTAAATCACTTGAACATTTAATTTTATAGTAAGAAGTACTTATCATTTTTGATAAATTTTTAACTACTGAAATATCTCTATTTGCAAAGACAACATTTGTAAAAACTCTTTTTGATAATTCAGCGGCTAAACATGGTCCTGCTGCAACTGAAATTTTTATATTTTTAATTTTTTTTTTTAATAAAAAATTTTTAATTACTTCCGGATACACCTCATATTTATTTTTATCGATTCCTAATCCTTTAGTTAAAATTAAAATTTGCTGATTTTTTTTAATTTTTGTGAGTTGATCACATGCCCATTTGAATCCTTGAGAACTTATTCCAAGAACTATTAAATCTGCCTTCTTAAGCAAAATGCTAAAGCTTTGAAATTTATAAAGTTTTACATTTTTTGGTATTTTAGATTTTAATACTGGATGAACGAATTTGTTAGATTTAAAAATATCAATAAAATTATCCTCTAAATGAGTACCTACAATTGAAACCTGATGATTATTATCACTACAAGGAAAGGCAAAAGCAGTACTCATTGAACCTGCTCCTAAAATTAAAATATTTGCCATAATATATAAAATTGGCGCGCCCTAAAGGATTCGAACCTCTGACCCTCGGTTTAGAAAACCGATGCTCTATCCAGCTGAGCTAAGGGCGCAACTAAATTTAGACCAGTTTTAACAATTATTTTTTTTTAATCAATTTGTTAATAATTTAGGCTCTCATTATAGCAATAGATGTATCAAGCATTCGATTAGAAAAACCCCACTCATTATCATACCAAGCTAATACCTTAACCAGCCTTCCGTCGCTTGATACTCTTGTTTGAGTTGAGTCAAAAATACAAGAATAAGGGTTATGATTAAAATCAATAGATACTAATGGTTCGGTGTTGTACTGGATAATATTTGCGTAACTGCTTTTTGCTGAAGATTTAATAATTTCATTAATATCTTTAGTAGATGTTTTTTTCTTTGCCACAAATGTCAGATCAACCAAAGAAACATTATTGGTTGGAACTCTCACGGAAAGTCCATCTAATTTACCAGCTAACTCTGGTATTACCAGTCCAATAGAATTTGCAGCGCCAGTCTTTGTTGGTATCATTGACAAAGCTGCAGCCCGCGCTCTTCTTAAATCATTATGATAAGCATCATTTAGCACCTGGTCATTTGTATAAGCATGAATCGTATTCATAATGCCAGTTTCAATACCCAAACTATCATTTAACACTTTAGCAATTGGAGCTAAGCAATTAGTAGTACAAGAGGCATTTGAAATAATTGTGTGTGTTTTTTTTAAAATTTTATGATTTACTCCATAGACTATAGTTGCATCAACTTCTTTTCCTGTACCAGGTGAATATCCAGGACCAGAAATTAAAACTTTCTTTGCTCCAGCATTAATATGTAATTGCGCATCATCTCTTGAAGTAAAACGACCGGTACATTCTAAAACTAAATCAACTCCTAATTTTTTCCATGATGGTAAATTTTTTGGATCTTTCTTATTTAAAACTTCAATTTTATCTTTATTAATAAAAATATAATTCTCCATAGATTTTACTTCTTCATTAAATTTACCGTGTGTAGAGTCATATTTTAATAAATGCGCATTATCTTCAGCATTACCAGATCCATTAATGGCAATGATTTCTAAATCATGTTTTTTTTTATTTTCATAATGAGCTCTTAGAATTGTTCTGCCAATTCTACCAAATCCATTAATTGCGACTTTAATTTTCATAATTAATTAATACCTAAAGATTTTAGTTTTCTATGTAAAGCACTTCTTTCCATTCCAATATAATCTGCGGTTTTAGAAACATTTCCATTATGTCTGTTAAGTTGAATTTCAAGATAATTTTTTTCAAACTTTTCTCTTGCTTCCTTAAGAGGAAATTGAAAAGCATCTTCAGTTTTATTTTCCCTTACTGATGAAATTTTTAATGACTCAGATAAAATTTTATCTACATCCTCATTTTTACCAGACGCTAAAATAACAACTCTTTCAATTAGATTTCTAAGTTCCCTAACGTTGCCAGGCCAGTCATAATCGTAAAAAACTGCATTTTTTGAGTTAATAGAAATAGGTTTTAAACCATTAGTATCAGAGATTCGTTTAATAAAATAATCGACCAATAATGGAATGTCTTCCTTTACATCTTTTAGATAAGGGGTTTGTATTGGAATTACATTTATTCTATGAAAAAGATCCTCTCTAAAATTTCCACTTACAATCTCTTCTTTTAAATTTTTGCTGGTAGAACACATAACTCGAATATTAACACTAATTTCATTTGCACCATTTACTCGATGAAATTTTTGATCTGATAATACTCGTAAAATTTTTCCTTGTGTTTGTAGAGGTACATCTGAAATGTTATCAATTAATAAAGTGCCATTATTACTTTTTTCAAAAATACCTGAAATAATTTTATCGTTATTTTCAGATCCAAATAATTCAAAATCAAAATGATTAGGATCTAAAATAGCGCCATTCACGACTTTAAAAGAATTATTAGATCTTGATGAGGCTTCATGAATAAGTCTTCCTACTAATTCTTTTCCAGATCCTGCAGGACCAAAAATTAAAATTCGGCTATCAGTTTTTGAAAACTTTTCTATAGAGTTTCGCAATTTTACAAGCGTCGATGAATTTCCAATTAATTCATTGGATAAATATAAATTTTTTTTTAAAGACTTATTTTCTTTTTTTAAAGATGAATTTTCAAGTGCTCTATTAACAAAGTTCAGTAATCTATCTTTATTAAATGGTTTTTCTAAAAATTCAAAGGCACCATGTTTTATAGAATCTACGGCAATTTGAATATTTGCATGTCCCGAGATCATTATAACTGGAAGATCAGCGTCTAGTGACTTGATAAATTTTAATATATGTATTCCATCTCTTTTTTTTTCATCCAGTAAAACATCTAGAATTACTAAATCAGGTAATTTTTTTTTAATTTCTGATAAAGCTTTTTCAACCGTATCGGCTTCGCGGACAAAAAAATTGTTTTCATTCAAGATCTCATGAACAGCAAATCTTATATCTTTTTCATCATCAATTAATAAAATTTCACTAGTCATTGATTGCTTTTAATGCTTAGTATAATTTTTGCTCCATCATTCTTTTCAAAAAATTTTAAATCTCCACCGTGTTCAAATAAAATCTTAGAAGCAATTGATAATCCAAGACCTGATCCGTGCTTTTTAGTTGTGGTCAGTGGTGCTACTAAATCTTTGGGGGTAGATTTAAAACCAACCCCATTGTCATCAATAATAATGTTTATAAACTCGTTATCATCTTTAACCTCTATTTTAATTAGACCTTGAAAATTTTTATCTACTTCTTGCTTTTCATTTATAGACTCTATCGAGTTTTTAATAATATTTACGAAAACTCTTGAAATTTGATCTAAATCAAACTCTATAAAAACTCTTTCACTTTTATATTCTAAATGAAATGTCACATTTTTTTCTGATAAATTATATAAATTAATATTATCTTCTATTAGTTTTTTTAAATTATTTATTTTTTTTATAGGAACAGGCATTCTTGCAAAATCTGAAAACTCGTTAGCTAAATTTCCGATATCTTGAACTTGTCTTGATATAATATTTAAATAATTTTCAAAGTCCTGCTTATCAATGTTTATTTGTTTAAGGTATTTATCTTTAATTCTCTCCAAAGAAAGTGTAATTGGTGTTAATGGGTTTTTAATTTCATGGGCAAGTTTTTTTGCTACCATTTCCCAAGCTTGATATCTTTCTGTTAAAGCAATTTTATTTTTTTGAATCTTAATTTCTTGAGTCATTATATTAAAGGTATTGTATAATTTTTTAAAATCATCATCTTCTTTTTCATCTTTTAATTTCACATTCAAATTTCCGCTAGAAACTTCTTTAGCTGCGTATATTAATTTGATAATTGGCTTTGAAATTTTATTTGCAATATTTATTGCATAAACTGCAGAGATTAAAATTAACGAGCTAACTATTACAATATAAACTCCTGCAAAAGTTATTTGAAGCCCGAGTTTATTAGATTTTAATTTATAATAAAAAGTAGAAGCTTCACCAGTATTTTTTAAAAAATTTACTGTTTCAGCATCAACATATCGAATTGCATATAAAAGAATATTTTCATTTAATTTTATCAAAGCGTTAGTTTGATTTTTATTTGCATCAGAAATTAGTATTGTTTGTCCGTTATTGGCCATATCAATAAATGTTTTTAATGGCGGTACAAAATTATTTTTGTTAGTGAAAGATGTTGATAATAAAAGAACTCCATCATTATTAATCAAGTAGGACTCTTCAATTTTACGAAATCTCGATTGTTGATCAAAATAATTTTGGAATAATATTTTATTATCTGTATATAAATTTAAATTTCTATTAAGATCGTTTGCCATTGCCAAAATTTCTCCCTTAATGGAATTTTGATTTTCTTCAAGATAATTTCTAGCAACTTCTACTGAATTATTTACAACATCGTTTACTTTCTTATCAAACCACTTTTCAATACCAAGATTAAAAAGCATTAAAGAAAAAACTGCTATAAAAATTGCTGGAATTGCTGTTACAAAAATAAAATATTTTATAAAATTTAAATTAGTACTTAGACCTGTAAGTATTTTAGATTTGTAAAAAAAAACAATAAGTTTTCTAATTATTAAAAAAAACAATAAACATATAATAATAACGTTTATTACTAATAAGATTTGAATATTATTTTCATTTAACTCAACAAAACTTGTGCCAGAAAAAGTGTATAGAGTGAAAATTCCAAAAATGATTGAAAGAAAAGTGCTAACGTATAAAACTAAATTTGAACTTAATATTTTTATAATCATAATATATGAATTATTGCGCTATTATTTTAGCAGCTGGCAAAGGTCATAGATTTTTAAAAACTATACCAAAGCAATACACAGTACTTGATAATGAGTTAATAATAAATCACTCTCTTAAAATATTTTCTGAAATAAATTCAATAAAAAAGATTATTTTAGTAGTTAATAAGCCCGATTTTAATAAATTTAGAACTCAAATTTTTAAAAATAAAAAAATTGAAATAGTTCAAGGAGGAAAAGAAAGAAAGAACTCAGTATTTCATGCTCTTAATAAAATAAAAAATAGTAATTATAAAAAAATTATAATTCACGATGCGGCAAGACCTTTTCTTAAAAAAGAACTTATTGATAAAATTATTAAATTATCAAAAAAACATGAAGCAATAATACCATGCATATCAAATACTGACACGATAGTTTATAAAAATAAAATTTTAGATAGAAAAAAAGTACTTTCTATCCAAACTCCACAATGTTTTTCTTATAAAAAAATATTTTTACTACATAAAGAATTTATAAATAATAAATTTAGCGATGAATCCTCTTTATTTTTTTTTAAAAATTTAAAAGTAAAAATAATAAAAGGTGATCATGACAATATTAAAATAACTTTAAAAAAAGATTATAATTTTGATAACCAAATTTCTTATGGTATCGGTTATGATATCCATAGATTAGAAAAAAATTATAAATTATACTTAGGAGGGATTAAAATTCCGCACCCTATGGGAACTGTTGGACACTCAGATGGGGACCCTGTAATCCATGCATTGGTTGATGCTTTATTGGGATCTAAAAAATTAGGTGATATTGGAACTTTATTTCCAAATAATCAAAAATTTAAAAATAAAAAATCAACTTTTTTTTTAAAAAAAATAATTAAATTATTTAAAGAGAAAAAATATGTAATTAACAATATTGATATTAATATTATTTTACAAAAACCAAATCTAAAAAATTATAAAAAGATTATATCTGATAATCTTGCTAAAATTTGTAATATTGCTAGTAAAAAAGTAAGCGTTAAAGCAAAAACGACCGATAGACTTGGCAACATCGGTAAAAATAAATCAATTGCTTGTGAGGTAATTACAACTGTATCCAATGTTTAAATTGAATAAAAAAATTTTTACTTTGTTTGGGATAGGTTTTTTACCAATTTCTGGAACTATGGGGTCACTAGTGGCTATATTTTTTTATTATATATTTTACAATTACCTCAGTCTTTTAAGTTTTATTTTTTTTATTATTTTTATTTTTTTTTATTCAATTTTTTTTTTAAATAAGTCATTAAAACAATCCTTTTCATCATCTGACCCAAAAGAAATTGTAATAGATGAATTTATTGGTCAATCAATTCCACTAATATTATGTGAAAACAATTTTTTTTTAATAATATTATCTTTTTTACTATTTCGCTTATTTGATATTACGAAACCTTGGCCAGCGAGCTATTTTGATTTAAAAGTTAAAAGTGCAAACGGTGTATTAATGGATGATATTATCGCTGGATTATACACATTCTTTCTAATTTATTTATGGGTATAAATCATCAAATTAAAATCATAAACGAAAGGCTTAAAAAAAAAAAATTAAAAATCTCAATAGCCGAATCTTGTTCTGGTGGACTAATTAGTTACAATTTAACAAAATTACCTGGGTCATCAAAATCCTTTATAATGGGAGTTGTCTGTTATTCAAATGAATCAAAAATTAAATTTCTTAAACTAAAAAAAAAAAAATTATTAAAATATGGAGCTGTAAGCATAGAGACTTGCAAACAAATGTGTAAAAATTTACTTAAAATTTCAAAATCTAATATTGCTGTATCAATTACTGGTATAGCTGGGCCCGGTGGAGGTACAGTTAAAAAGCCCGTTGGGCTTGTTTACATAGGAATAGCTAGTAAAAAAAAAATTGAGATCAATAAGTTTATTTATAATAAAAAATTATCAAGGGTTGACATTCAAAAAGAGGTTCTAAAATCTACATTAAAAATTATTAATGATCATATTAGCATTTTATAGTTTCTCTTGCTTGTTCTTCAAAAGATTTTAAAATTTTTTCAAAGCCATAATTAAAAAATTTTTTAAACAAAATATTAATAATAGGATTTTTTAGTTCTATATCTATAAAAAAAATTACATTACACGAATTTTTATTAATCTCTTTAAATTCCCAAATATTAAGTAACTTTTTAATATTACCATTAATAGAAGTTACTTCGATTTTGGAATTTTGATCATCATAAAGAACTTTACTTGTGTAAATATCTCTAAATGACTTAAAACCTATTTCTAAGTCAGCTATAATTTCTTGATTTTTTTTATTTTTACTAATCGAAAGAATCTTTGAGTCTACACACCAAGGTAAAAAATTTTTATAATCGTCAATTTTTAAGACTAATCCTATAAGATCTTTTTTTGAATAATTGAATTTTTTTATAATTTTTTTTACTGGCAATTTAAATTAATTTGTTAATTCTTTTACTTTTTAAAATCTCAAAATCCTCTGAGGCATGGTAAGAGGATCGGGTTAATGGGCTTGAAGAAACTAATAAAAATCCTTTTCCTTCTGCTATCAATTTGTAATTTTCAAATTCTTCTGGAGTTATAAAATTTTTTATAGGATAATGCTTGGTACTAGGTTGCAAATACTGACCAATTGTTAAAAAATCAACACCAGCAACTCTTAAATCATCCATGACTTGCATAATCTCTTCTTTTGTTTCACCCAAACCAACCATTAGACCTGATTTGGTAAAAATCGATGAATTATAATCTTTAACTTTTCTTAACAAATCTAATGACTGAAAGTATCTAGATCCTGGTCTCACCCTTAAGTAAAGACGGGGAATGGTTTCTAAATTATGATTAAAAACATCGGGTTTTGCATCAACTACTATTTTATAGACATCTCCTTTTCTTAAAAAATCTGGAGTTAAAACTTCAACGGTTGTATTAGTATTTATTTTTTTTATTTCAGAAATTACATCTGCAAAATGTTTTGCACCACCATCTGCTAAATCATCTCTATCTACTGAAGTTATAACTACATGTAATAAATTTAAATCTTTAACACTTTGGGCGATTTTTTTTGGTTCTTGTAAATCTAATACATTGGGTATCCCAGTTTTAACATTACAAAAAGCACAAGCTCTAGTGCATGTATCACCCATAATCATAAAGGTTGCATGTTTTTTGCTCCAACATTCATTAATATTTGGGCAAGAGGCTTCCTCGCAAACTGTAATGAGATTATTTTTTTTTAGAATGTTTTTAGTTTCTACAATATCTTGCGAATAATTAGCTTTTACTCTTATCCAAGCAGGTTTTTTTTGAATTGGACTTTCAATATTATTAATTTTTTCAGGGTGCCTGACTGTCATTTTTTGTTAATAATATAAATCTTTTCTCCTTTTTTTCCCAATACAAAATAATCTCTATATACTTCATCTAAATAATCCCGATTTATATTTGCTGATAAAAAATCATTTTTTTTTGCAAAAAAAATAATCTCATTTTTTATTTCTAAATTTTTTTGTTCAAATTCTTTTAAAAGTATTTTTTTTTTAAAATATTCAATGAGTCCTCTATCCCCACCGAAAAAATTATAAAATATATATAAAACTATTATAAGAATTATTAATGAAAATTTTTTTTCAGAGGTAGAGTCAGAAAAAAATTTCATATTAATTTTACCATTTCAGATTTTTTTCCTATTTCTTCCTCAATTCTTAATAATCTATTATATTTTGAGACTCTTTCTGATCTAGCTAACGAACCAGTTTTAATCTGTGAAGACTCTGTTGCAACAGCTAAATCAGCAATAAAAGTATCTTCGCTATCACCAGATCGATGAGAAATAATTGTGTTAAATTTATTCATTTTTGCAAAATTAATTACTTCAAGAGTTTCTGTAACAGTTCCAATTTGGTTTGGTTTGATTAAAATTGCATTGGCAGCTAATTCCTTAACACCTTTTTTTAGCCGCTTTAAATTTGTCACAAATAAGTCGTCGCCTACAATTTGAACCTTTTTTCCCAATTCTCTGGTCAATTTTTTCCAAACATTCCAGTCATCTTCAAAGACGGGATCCTCTATAGAAACAATAGGGTATTTATTACATAAACCTTTATAATAATTAATTAATTCATCTGCAGTTACTGGTTTATTATTTTCTTTAATTTTATACTTTCCAGAAACATAAAGTTCATTTGCAGCAACATCTAAACAAATATTAATATCTCTGCTAATTTTTAATCCAGCTTTTTTAATTGCTTTAATTATATATTCGATTGCTATTTCATCACTGTTAAAAGAAGGAGCAAAGCCTCCCTCATCACCGAGATTTGTGTTGAATTTTTTTAATTTTAATTCATCTTTTAAATTTTGAATAACTAAAAATGACATTCTCAAACAATCATAAAATGATTTTCCTCCGTCAGGTCTAATCATAAACTCTTGTATTTGCAGTGAGTTATTTGCGTGCGCACCTCCATTAATTATATTTAACATTGGAAATGGTAATTTATTTTTATTATTACCACCAAGGTATTTGAATAGTGAGGTTTTATCAGAATTAGCCGCTGCTTTAGCATTTGCTATAGATACTGCCAAAATAGCGTTTGCCCCTAATCTTTTTTTATTATCAGTACCATCAAGTTTAATTAATAAATTATCAATTTTTTTTTGTTCAAAAGTAGATAAACCATTTACCGTATTATTTATTTCAGAATTTATATTCTCTACTGCGCTCAAAACTCCTTTATTAAGGTACTCGTTACTTTTATCTCTAAGCTCATGAGCTTCGTAGGAGCCTGTGGAAGCCCCTGAGGGAACAATTGACTGACCTACGGACCCATCGGCTAATATTACTTCAGCTTCTACTGTCGGAAAACCTCTACTATCAAAGACTTGTCTAGCTTTAACCTTTTTAATAACTGACATTATTATTTTGACTTAATTAACCTATCTATTTCTATTAAATTTTTAAGTAAATGCTCCAGATCTTTTAATGGAATCATATTGGCTCCATCAGATGGTGCTTTGTCAGGATTGTCATGTGTTTCTAAAAAAATTGTTGAAATCCCAACTGCAACGGCAGCTCTTGATAATGAACTAATAAATTTTCTTTCCCCTCCACTACTATCACCTTTGCCACCAGGCTGTTGGACAGAATGAGTAGCATCAAAAACTACTGGGTATCCAAAATCAGACAAAATTGGCAATGATCGCATATCTGAAACTAATGTATTATAGCCAAAACTTACTCCCCTTTCGGTAAGTAGTATTTTGTCATTACCAGTATCTTCAATTTTTTTAATAACATTTTTCATATCCCATGGCGCTAAAAATTGACCTTTTTTAACATTAATAACTTTATTTGTTTTAGCTGCAGCTACTAACAAGTCTGTTTGTCTGCATAAAAAAGCAGGTATTTGAATAACATCAACAACTTCAGAAACTATTTTACATTGTTCTTCATTGTGCACATCGGTAAGAATAGGAATATCTAAGTCTTTTGAAATAAAATCAAAGATAGATAAAGATTTTTCAAGACCGACTCCTCTTTTAGATTTCAAACTTGTTCTATTCGCTTTATCAAAAGAACTTTTAAAAATTAAACCAATTTTTAATTTATTAGTAATTTCTTTAATTTTTGCAGCTATCATATGACAATGATCTTTGCTTTCAATTTGGCACGGTCCAGCAATTAAGGTAAGAGGAAGATTATTTCCCAAACTTAATTTTTTAATTTTAATAATTTTATTTTTCATAAATTTAAATTTTTATTTTTAATAGCGGCTTGAATGAAAGAAATAAATATTTTATGAGGAGCAAATGGTCTTGATTTTAATTCGGGGTGAAACTGAACTCCTAAAAACCAAGGATGGTTATTAAGCTCTATAGCTTCCGGTAATTTACCATCTGGAGAATTTGCTGAAAACACAACTCCTTTTTTTTCTAACATTGATTTATATGTACTATTTACTTCATATCTATGCCTATGTCTTTCATGGATTAGGCTTTTATTTCCATAAATCTTATAGAGTAATGAGTCTTTTTTAACTTTTGCTGGATATGAACCTAGTCTCATTGATCCACCAATTTTGTATTTTTCTCCTTTTAAAATTTTTTTTCCTTGTGTCCACTCTTCTATCAGACAAACAACTGGATTTTTAGTTTTAGATAACTCTGTAGAATTTGAATCCTTCAAACCTAATAAATTTTTCGCAAGTTCAATAACAGATATTTGCATTCCAAAACAAATTCCAAAAAAAGGAATTTTTTTAGTTCTAGCAAATTGTACAGATAAAATTTTACCATCAACACCCCGTTTACCAAAACCTCCTGGTATTAATATTCCGTTAGTTCTTCCAAGTTTATTTTCCAAATCTTTTGAATTTTTAATATCTGAAGACTCAATCCAATCTAAATCTAGGTCAACATTATTATAAACTGATGCATGGATTAAAGCTTCGTGCAAAGATTTATAAGCGTCTTTCAAATGGGTATATTTGCCAACGATAGAAATATTAACTTTATTTTTCTTAGCATTAAGTTTTTTATTAAACGATTTCCAATTATCTAATTTTGGATTTTTTTTACTAGCAATTCCAAAATGATCTAATATTTTTCTATCTAATCCTTCTTCTTGGTATTTAATAGGAACTTCATAAATTGATCTTACGTCTATAGATTGAAATACATTTGATTTTTTTACATTACAAAATAATGCAATTTTATCTTTTTCCTCATTAGGAATTAAACTTTCTGACCGACATAGAATCATATCGGGTTGAATACCAATACTTCTTAATTCTTTTACTGAATGTTGTGTTGGTTTTGTTTTTAATTCTGCAGCACTTTTAATATACGGAACTAATGTAAGATGAATAAATAAACATTTTTCAGCTCCAGCTTCATTAGAATATTGTCTTATAGCTTCTAAAAATGGTAGACTTTCAATATCTCCGACCGTTCCTCCAATTTCGCAAATTACAAAATCTTCATTAGTTAAATCACTTGTAATAAATTTTTTTATTTCATCTGTGACATGCGGAATAATTTGAACTGTTGATCCTTTATAAAATCCGTTTCTCTCTTTAGTAATTATATTCTGGTAAATTTTACCTGTAGTAATGTTGTCTGATTTTTTTGTATTTATTTCAGTAAATCTTTCGTAGTGCCCAAGATCAAGATCAGTTTCGGCGCCATCTTCCGTAACATAAACTTCCCCATGCTCGTAGGGATTCATGGTGCCAGGATCTATGTTTAAATATGGATCCAATTTTCTGATTCTGACCTTATATCCTCTAGATTGCAGTAAAGTAGCTATTGAAGCAGAAGCAATACCTTTACCAAGAGATGAAACCACGCCGCCGGTAACAAAAATATAACGGACCATGGAAGATCACTATAGATTATTTAGCAATTAATACCAAGAAAATAATAAAAAAAATTATTTTGAACTAGGAATCTTTGGTTGAGTATTAGTATTTTTGTCTAGCTGCTCAATTTTATCAATAATAGATTTTTGTGAAGTATCCTTTTTATTAATAAGAGTTAGAGAAATACTTGTTATAATAAATAAAAATGCAAGAACTGCAGTAAATTTAGTTAAAAAATTTCCAGCTGATCTTGATGACATTAAATTATCACTATTACCCCCTATTCCCAAAGCTCCGCCGTCTGATTTTTGGAGTAAAACAGATCCAATTAAAAGAATAGCTAAAATAATATGAACTATTAATAATAAAGTTTGCATTAATTATCTAAAATAATTTTTTATAATCTCAATAAAGCTTTTACTTTTTAAAGAAGCTCCACCAATTAAAAAACCTGATATTAAACTATTCTCGCCCAAAGTTACAACATTATCTGGAGTAACAGACCCTCCATATATCAAAATGGGTGAATTGACTTTGTATTTCTCCCTCAAAAATTTTTTTAACTTCGTATAAATTTGATCTAAATAATTATTTGAGGGAACTATACCAGTTCCTATGGACCAAATTGGCTCATATGCAATAATCAAATTATCAAAATTAATTTTTTTATCTATAGAATTTAAAATTTGTTTTTTTAAAATTTTAAATGATAAATTTTTTTTTTTTTGAAATAAATTTTCACCAATACAAAAAATAACTTTAAGTTTATTTTCTATAGCTATACTAATTTTTTTTTTTATAGTTTTACAATCTTCGTCTAGTAATCTTTTTTCTGAATGACCAACAATAACATAATTTGCTCCTGACTCCTTAATCATCTTGGCACTTAACTGACCTGTATAAGGGCCGTTATTTAAATTAATTTTACTAATGTCTTGGGCGCCATAGTCTAATAATTTTGTGTTAATTTTTTTACTAAAGGACATTAATAAATTAGAAGGAGGACAAAATATAATTTTTTTTAATTTTGAAATAGACTTTTTTTTTAAAAAATTATTAACTGTTTCAATTTCTTTGATAGAATCATAATTGCCGTTCATTTTCCAGTTACCGATGAAATATATAGTCTTGGCCATAAATAAGTTATATCTAAACTATAATAATCTTTTTTAAAATATTAAATGCTATCATCTTTAAGAAAATTCTCAGAAACGCTAACTGCTAAAATTTTTATAGCATTAATAGCTTTAAGTTTTGTGTTTTGGGGAATAAACGACTTTTATAAGTCTAGTTATAACAATGCTATAGCAGAAATTAATGGTGATGAAATATCATTTAATGAATTTACTAAAGAGTACAGTAAAATAATTAGAAATAACAATATTCAATCGCAAAAATTAGCAATTGAAAAAAATATTCATATAATTGCTATATCCAATATCATATCCGAAAAACTTTTGAAAATTCATACAAAAAATTTGGGAATTCTTACCGATGATACAGTAATAGCAATAGAAATAAAAAATAATAATGAATTTAAAGATAAAGAAATTTTTTCAAGAACAAAGTATGAAAAATTTTTATTAGAAAGAAACATAAATTCAAAAATTCTTGAAGAAGAAATCGATAGAAATCTTAAAAGAAAAATAATTACAAATTCATTGAATGGATACATTCCTAATAGCAAAAAAATTTCAGAAACAGTTCTAAGTACTAAAATAAATATACTATACGAGGATTTTTTAAGAAAAAAATATAAAATTATTATTAATGAAAAACAATTAAATAGTTATCTTAAGAATTTTTAAAAATGATATTTTCTACTTTTGATGAATTTAAAAAAAATTATAAAAAAAAAAATTTCTCACAAGTTTATTATATAAAAAATAATCCCAAATTAGAAACTATTGATAAGTTAATTGAATTGGTTGCAATTAATAAAGATAGTTTTGTATTTGAGTCTGTAGAAAAAGTTAAAATTAGAGGGCGTTATACAATATTTGGTTTTAACCCTGATCAAATAATCGAAGTACATAATAATAATGTAATTAAAATTGAAAATGGTAAAAAAAAAATAATTAAGAAAAACCCCTATGATTATTTAAATAATTTAATTAAAAGTTTTTCACTCAAAACTTCAAAAAAACTTCCATTAATGTCTGCAATGTTAGCAGGTTATTTTGGCTATGACATTATTAGATTAAAGGAAAAAATTCCAAATAATTGTAAAAATGATATAAGAATTCCTGATGTAAAATTAATTCGTCCAAAATTAGTTATCATTCATGATAATGAAAAAAATAAATTATTTTTCATACAAAATGTTTACCGAACACAAAAAGCATCAAATTTAAAAAAAATATATTTATTAAAGTGTGAAGAAATAAATAAGTTTATTGCAAGAATAAATGACGTTTGCTTTTTTAGTAATTATCCAACAATTAATAAATCTAGAAGTAAAATTGAAAGCAATATTTCAAAAAATAATTTTTTAAAATCCATAATCAAGGCTAAAAAATTAATTAATAACGGTGAGATATTTCAGGTTGTTTTAAGTCAAAGATTTAAAAGTAAATTAAATAAAACCCCAATTAATTTTTATAAAAAATTAAGAATTATAAATCCCTCTCCTTTTATGTTCTTTTTTAATTTTAATAATTTTAAGATATCAGGAAGTAGCCCTGAGATCTTAGTTAGAGTAAGAAATAATAAAATTACTATTAGACCCATTGCAGGAACAAGGCCTAGAGGAAAAAATCTTAAAGAGGATAATAAATTTAAAAAAGAGCTTCTAAATGATAAAAAAGAAATTTCTGAGCATTTAATGTTACTTGATCTAGGACGTAACGATGTTGGAAAAGTTTCAAAAATTGGAAGCGTAAAGGTTGACCAAAAATTTAAAGTTGAAAAATATTCACATGTTATGCATATAGTTTCAAATGTAGTTGGAAATTTTGATAAAAAAAATACACTTTTAGATACTTTATTTTCCGGTTTTCCTGCCGGTACTGTTTCTGGTGCGCCTAAAATAAGAGCTATGGAAATTATTGATGACTTAGAATTAACTAAAAGAAAATTGTATGCTGGTGGTATTGGATATTTCACTCCTAATAATGAAATGGATACATGCATAGCCTTAAGAACTGCTCTAATTATTAATAATAAAATCTATGTACAATCAGGAGCTGGCATTGTGGCTGATAGCGTTCCTATAAAAGAGTACAAAGAGACAGTAAATAAAGCAAAAGCGTTATTTGAGGCTGCTAACTAAATGAAAAAAATACTGTTAATAGATAACTATGATAGTTTTACCTATAATATTTTTCATTCGCTCTCAGAATTAGGTGCAAAAGTTGAAGTTTTCAGAAATGATAAAATATCATTAAAAGAAATATCAAAAAAAAAATTTGATAAAATTGTCATATCACCAGGCCCAGGTCATCCTGATAGCTCTGGGATTTGCATAAATCTAGTTAAAAATTTTTATAAAAAAATCCCTATCTTAGGAATATGTCTTGGACATCAAATTATAGGTGCTGCTTTTGGCTCAGTGATAAAAAGAGCAAGAATAATTATGCACGGAAAATTAAGTAAAATTATTCACAATGGATCAAAACTTTTTAAAAAAATTCCTAAAAATATTTATGCAACAAGATATCATAGTCTTATAATTGATATAAAAACTCTTAATGATGATTTTGAAATCTCAGCAAAAACGGTAGATAATATTATTATGGGCATTAATCATAAAAAATATCATCTATATGGCATTCAATTTCACCCTGAAAGTATTAAAACAAATTTTGGAAAAGCAATCTTTAAAAACTTTTTAAAAATTAAATGATGTTAAAAAATATAATTTCAAAACTAATTCTTAATAAAGATTTATCGAATTTGGAACTAAATTTTTTATTTAATAAAATTATTAACGCAGAAATTAACGAGAATTTAATCTCGGCAATTTTAACTTTAATATCTAGAAACGGATATAACTATAAGAATATTCTAGTAGCATCAAAAATTTTAAGAAAGAAATTAATAAAGGTTAAAGTTCCAAAAAATTCAATAGATACATGCGGTACCGGTGGTGATGGCAAACATACTCTAAATGTCTCAACAGCAGCTGCTATTGTATTGGCTGGATTGGGGGTTAATGTAGTAAAGCACGGAAATAGATCAATTACATCAAAATGCGGGTCAGCTGATGTATTAGAAAAGCTTGGAATTAATATACTGGATAATAAAAAAAATTTAGAGAAGAAAATCAAAAAAGATAAATTTATTTTTTTATTTGCTCCAAATTATCATTTAACAATGAAAAACGTTGCTAACGTAAGGAAAAATCTTCCATTTAAAACAATTTTTAATCTTTTAGGTCCTCTCATAAACCCTGGTTTGATCAAGAGACAAATCATTGGAATCTTTGACAAAAAATTATTAGTTCCTTACATAAATGTTTTAAAAAGCTTAGGACATAAAAAAGTATGGGTATTTCATAGTAATGAAGGTTTGGATGAAATATCTATTTTTAATAAAACTAAAGTTTACGAATTAAATAATAAAAAAATTAAGAGTTTTATTATAAATCCAAAATCTATAATTAAAAAAAAATATAATTTTAAATCAATTCTTGGAAAAGATGCTGAATACAATAGTAAAAAAATAGTTGAAATTTTTAATGGTAAGCACAATGCGTTTTTAGAAATTGTTGCTTTAAATGCTGCGGCTGGTTTAGTAATCTCTGAAAAAGAGAGTAATTTAAAAAAAGCTTACTATAAGACCAAAAGTTATTTGTTATCTGGTAATGCTATTGAAAAAATTAACCAATTGATCAAATAATGAATATTCTAAAAGAAATTATTAATTATAAAAAAAAAAGTATTATTTTTGAAAAAAAAAATAATAAAATATTTTTAAATTTAAAAAAAAAATCTTTTTTTAAATTAAAATTGGTAAATAATATCAAAAAAAATAAAATTTCAATTATAGCTGAAATAAAAAAAGCTAGTCCCTCAAAAGGAATTTTGAAAAAAAAATTTGACCCTATTAGTATAGCTAAGCAATATATTGATGGGGGTGCTACATGTTTGTCAGTTTTGACTGAGGATAAATTTTTTTTAGGAAATAAAAATTATATAAAACAAATTAAAAAAAAATATAATATTCCAATACTAGCTAAAGATTTTTTTATTGATCCATTTCAAATTTATGAGGCAAAATCTTATGGCGCAGATTGCATTTTAATATTATTATCTGCCATAAAAGAAAAATTAGCTAAAGAATTATATGATGTAGCTAATAAATGTGGATTAGACACAATAGTTGAAGTTCATAATGAAAAAGAAATGGCCTTTGCCTTAAGTTTAAAAAAAAGCATAATTGGAATTAATAATAGAAATTTAAAAACATTTGTAACAAATATAAATAATTCGATTAATTTATTTAAAAAATTTAAATTTAAAAATCGCATAGTTGTTTCTGAAAGTGGCTTTCATTCTAAAAAAGATATTCTTCATATATCCAGAAAAACAAGTATTAGAACATTCTTGATTGGCGAATCATTAATAAAATCTAACAATATTAAAAAAAAAATAAGCTCTTTTTTATAAAATATACATATATTTCAGTACTTTATCAGCGTTGTATATTAATAAGAACTTAAATAGAACGATAACTGTTTAGGTTTTGTTCTATGCTAACTAAAAAACAAAAAAATTTATTAATTTTTATTAATGAAAAATTAAAGCGTACTGGCATTTCGCCTTCTTACGATGAGATGCGCGTTTCATTAAACCTTAAATCTAAATCTGGAATACATAGACTTATTTCTGCACTTGAAGAAAGAGGATTTATTAAGAGACTACCTCACAAAGCTAGAGCTCTGGAGGTTATTAAACTTCCTGAGAATGCAGGAGCTCAAGACTTGTATAATAATTTTTCTCCAAAAATTATCAAAGGTGGCTTGGATCTTAACAAAATAGATGAAGAAGAGATTTTTGTACCTGTTCTTGGTAAAATAGCAGCGGGCTCTCCTATAGAAGCATTAGAAAATCAAAGTGAAAGTTTACCCTTATCAAAAAGTTTTTTAGGATCAAATGAGTATTTTGCTTTAAAAGTTGAAGGAGACTCAATGATCAATGCAGGAATTAATACTGGAGATTATGTAATTATTAAAAAAACAAATATCGCAGAAAGCGGTAAAATAGTCGTGGCTTTGATTGATGATCATGAAGCAACTCTAAAAAGAATGCGAAAAAAAGGACCATCTATTGCTTTAGAAAGCGCTAACCCTGCTTATGAGACAAAAATTTATAATACTGAAAGAGTGAAAATACAGGGTGTTTTAGCTTCTTTGTATAGAAAATTTTAATTTACTAATTTAAACAAATAATATTAGTTCTGTATCCTTAAGAACTAATGGATTCTACTCAACAAGTTATTACGCGTTTTGCGCCATCTCCTACCGGAAATTTACATATTGGAGGAGCAAGAACTGCTTTATTCAATTGGTTATTTTCTAAAAATAAAAAAGGAAAATTTTTATTAAGAATAGAAGATACAGATATTCAAAGATCAAAAGATGAATATTATGATCAAATTGTCTCAACTCTTAAATGGTTAGAAATATATTGGGATGAAGAACCATATATTCAATCAAAAAATATAGAATCTCATGTAAATGTAGCAAACACGCTGCTAAAAAATGGACATGCGTATAAATGTTATTGTACTGAAAAAGAATTAGAGGAAGAAAAAAAGTTATATTTAAAAAAAAAAATTCCTTATACTTATAGTAAAAAATGTAGAGATTTAATAGAACCCATTGGTGATAAACCTTTTGTAATTAGATTTAAATCAAAGATAGAAGGAAAAACTATTCTCAAAGATTTAGTACAAGGGGATGTTGAAATAAATAATAGAACAATAGAAGATTTTGTTATTTTAAGAAAAGATAACAAACCCACCTATAATTTATCAGCAGCTGTCGATGATTATCAGATGAAAATCTCTCATGTAATTAGAGGAGATGATCATAAAATAAATGCTTTTAAACAAATTCAAATATTTGAAAGTATGAAATGGAAAATACCTGAGTATGCGCACATACCTTTAATCCATTCGAGGGAAGGAAAAAAATTATCAAAAAGAGATGATGCATCTACTGTTGAAGATTATAAAAAAATAGGCATTTTACCAGAAGCATTAAGAAATTATTTATTAAGGTTAGGATGGTCTTATAAAGATAAAGAAATTTTTTCAGAAAATGAAAGTATAGAATTTTTTAATTTAAAAAATATTGGAAAATCTCCATCTAAGTTAGATTTTGATAGAATTAAATCTATGAATGAATTTTATATAAAATCCACTGAGGATGAAAGTTTACTAAAAAAATTAGTATACTATGCTGAACTGTATAAAGAAAAAATTCCTAAACAATTTCACGAGTCTATTAAAATAAATTTATCATTCTTAAAAAATAAATCAAAGTCATTGGAGGACATATATAATAACTCTAAATACATATTTTCTTATGAACTAAAGGAAGAACAGATACAAAAAATAGATAAATCTAAATTAAATATTATAAAAAATATTTATTCTCTTGTAAAAAAAGAAAATAATATAAGTAAAGATTATTTAAAAAATATTTTTGATAAAATTATTGAAACTGAAAAAATTAACTTTAAAGATTTAGGGCAGCCATTAAGAATTATATTAACTGGTTCTGAGTATGGTCCAGCTATCTACGATATAGCCAATTCTTTAGGTTTAGAAGAGTTTATAAACCGATTAGAACTATTTATTACTAAAATAGACAAAAATATTAAAAACTGATAACTAAATTTTATGTCAGATAAATGTTTCATAGAAATAGACGGTAAAAAATACGAATTACCAGTCAAAAAAGGTACCATTGGTCCTTCAGTCGTCGATGTTCGGGATTTTTATAAAAATACCGGTCATTTTACTTTTGATCCAGGTTTTACCTCCACTGCAAGTTGTCAATCAAATATTTGTTTTATTGATGGTGATAAAGGAACTCTTTTATATAGAGGATATGAAATTGAACAACTATCTGAAAAAAGTTCATTTTTGGAAGTTGCCTATCTTTTAATTAAAGGTGAACTTCCTACAAAAGATCAATTCACCGAATTTTCTAGTGCTATTAAAAACCATACTATGGTTCATGAACAAATTAGATCTTTTTACAATGGATTTAGACGCGGCAGTCATCCAATGGCTATGATGTTAGGTGTTGTAGGTGCTTTATCTGCTTTTTATGCAGACTCCGCCAATGTAAACGATCCAAAAGAAAGAGAAATATCATCCAGAAGAATGATAGCTAAAGTTCCAACTTTGGCTGCTATGGCTTACAAATACTCAATTGGTCAACCATTTGTATATCCTGATAATGAATTTAATTATTGCGAGAATTTCTTAAATATGTGTTTTTCTGTTCCAGCACAAAAATATAAAATAAATAAAGTAGTAGCTAATGCACTAGAAAAAATATTTATACTTCATGCGGATCATGAGCAAAACGCATCTACTTCAACTGTAAGACTAGCTGCTTCTTCAGCTGTTAATCCATTTGCATCTGTTGCTGTTGGTTTTTCTGCACTTTGGGGGCCGTTACATGGCGGTGCTAATGAGGCAGCATTAAACATGTTAAAAAAGATTGGAAGTGTCAAAAATATTCCCGAATATATAAAGCGAGCAAAGGATCCTAATGACAATTTTAGATTGATGGGATTTGGACACAGAGTGTATAAAAACTATGATCCTAGAGCTAAGGTTATGCAAAAAGCTTGTCATGAAGTGCTTGAGGCTTTAGGAAAAAAAGATGATGAGTTATTAAAAATAGCTATAGAACTTGAAAAAATTGCTCTAAATGATGATTATTTTGTTCAAAAAAAACTATACCCTAATATAGATTTTTATTCTGGAATAACACTTAGTGCCATGGGTTTTCCAACTGAAATGTTTGTTGTTCTATTTGCTGTTGCAAGGACGTCTGGATGGATTGCTCATTGGAAAGAAATGTACTCTGATCCAAGCAATAAATTAAATAGACCTCGGCAATTATACGCCGGATCAACTAAAAGAGACTTTTTAGATATCAATAAAAGATAAATATTACTCAACAATATAATTTGATATTTTTTCAAGACTATCAGGAACAATTATTGTCTCTAAAATTTTAGTATATTGCGCGACTACTTCATTTCTTAATGATTCATCATCTACAAATTCTTTAACTTTTTGGTAAATAACATCTGAATTACATTTTTCTTGAATTAATTCAGGTATTATTTCTTTCTGAGCAATAATATTTAAAATATTACCAAATTTTGTCTTAATAAAAGGTTTAATTAATAAATAGTTCAACCAAGATGTTTTATAGATAACAACCAATGGACATTTATTTTTACAAATATCAAGTGTAATTGTTCCTGATTTAGAAACACTTAAAATTGAATTTTGGATATAAAAATTTTTATCACCTTCAGTTGTAGTAATTATAAAGTTACTAATCCCGGATTTTTGTAAATAATTACTAATTAAATTTTTATTATTTTCAGTAGTTGGAATATGAAAAATAAAATTAGAATTTAAATTTATTTTTCTCATTACTTCAATAAATATAGGCATAAATATTTTTAATTCTGAATTTCGACTACCTGGGCAAAGTGTAAAGTACTTATTATTTGATTGTTTTATTTCATTTGTTTTAAAAACAGAAAAATCAAAAAAAGGATGTCCAACGAATGAGTTTTTTACAACCCCTTCAAAATATTTTTTTTCAAATGGAAAAAGTAAGAGTAAATGATCAATAAACTCATGTAAAAAATTTTTTCTATTCTCTCTCCAAGCCCATACTTGTGGAGCAACTAAATGTATTGTTTTAATATTAGAATTAGTATTTTTTATTCTTTTTAAGACACGGAATGAAAAATCAGGACTATCAATTGAAAAAATTATATCAGGTTTAAATTCAAGAATTTTTTTTACTGTAAAATCAAATTTTTTTTTTATAAAAAAAATATTTTTTAAAACATCAACAAAGCCCATAAAAGCGATATCTTTAATATCGAATATGCAATTAACTCCTTGAGATTTAACATTTTCACCACCAATAGCTAAAAATTCAATATTAGATTTTTTTTTTTTGATATGATTAATTATATATGAGGCGATTTTATCGCCTGAAGATTCGCCTGTAATAATAAATATTTTTTTTTGCAAATTATAAAGAAATAATAAAGAAATTATTTTTTTTAGTTAAATTAAAAATTTTATCTCTTTCTAAGATAATATTTTGAGATCTTTTAACTGCAATGCCTTTTATATTTGCTTTGATACAATTTTTTACAGTATCTAAACCTAAGGTTGGTAGATCAACCCTTAAATCTTGATTAGCTTTTGGAAATTTAATCAAGATTGACTTATTCTTTAATTTCAATTTTTTTGATAAATAGCCTGATCTTTTAATCATTTCATCTGTGCCTTCCGGTCCTTCTATTGCAAGAACATAACCGTTATTAAGAATAACGGACTGCCCAATATCAAACTTACTTAAAGTTTTAATAATTTGAATTCCTTTATTAATACTTGTTTTATCTAAGTTACTAACTTTTATATTGTTAATATTTTTTTCATTAAAAACTAATTCTGGAGTAAATTTCATACTATTCATAACTTTAATTTTGTTTTCATTAAAAATTTTAATTATCTCTTTTAATATACTTCCATCACCTTTCTTAAACGCAGAGTATAATCTAGGTAAATAAAAAAAAGCTTTTTTGTCAAATTTTAATAAAGAAATTTCAGGTCTTTTAACTTTTCCAATAAAAATAATTTTTTTACAATTATTCTTATTTAAAATAGATATTGCTTTACCGAGTTGAGTTATTTTTAAACTATATGAGTTAGCATATTTTTTAAAATTATTTGATTTTGTTAAATCTAAAATTAAGAATTTAGAATTATTTTTAATTAATTTATTTATTAAATATTTAGGTAAACTAGTTTCGCCAGCTATTATTCCAAGCATTTATTTTAATGGTCTGCAAATTGGTCTTTTATCACTTTTCTCTAAAAATTTTATTACTTCGTTTACCGTTCTAAAATTTGCTAATTTCTTTGCATTTTCAATACCATTTTTTAAAATATCATTAGAAAAAATCAATTTAACAGCCTCATTTAATGCATTAATCTCATCATTTGAGTAACCTGCACGTTTTAAACCAATAATATTTATTCCTTCCAAATGAGATCTGTTGCCAGTTGCAAGTCCGAAAGGAATTATATCTTTTTCAACTCCAGTCATCCCGCCAATCATTGCAAATTTGCCAATTCTGGTAAATTGTTGAACAGCAGAATTCCCACCTATTATCACATTGTCATCTATTTCTACATGCCCAGCTAGAGCTACATTGTTTGCGAGGATAACATTATTTCCAATTTTGCAATCATGAGCAACATGTGAAGAGATCATAAATAAACAATTGTCCCCAATCGTTGTTAAACCACCTCCGTGAGCAGTGCCTGGGTTGATAGTAACGTATTCTCGAATTTTGTTTTTTTTTCCAATGACTAATTTAGTTTTTTCACCTTTAAATTTAAGATCTTGAGGATTGCTTCCAATTGAAGCGAAAGAATAAATTTCACAGTCTTCAGAAATATTAGTATCTCCTGTTATAACGACATGAGAATGTATTTTTGTATTTCTGCCAATTTTTACATCTTTGCCAATTACAGAAAATGAACCAACTTCTATTGAACTTTCAATTTTAAAATTTTTATCAATAATTGCTTTATCGCTTATCATTATTCTTTTCTTTCAACTATTGTAGCCATCCATTCTGAGTCAGCCATAATTTTATCTCCTACCATGGCAACGCCTTTGTACTTCCATACCTTCCCTTTCGATCGTATTGCCTCAACTTTAAGCATCAATTGACAATCCGGCATTACAGGGTTTCTAAATCTGGCATTATTCACTGTCATTAAATAAACAAGTTTATTTTTTACAATTTCAGGATCTATACTGTAAGCTGTTAACGCTGCTGCGCTTTGACCAAATGCCTCTACTATTAATACACCTGGCATCACCGGTTGACCTGGGAAATGACCATTAAAAAAAAAATCATTTTTTTTTATATTCATTACGCCAGTTGCAGAAATCATCGGAACAATTTCAATTAATTTATCAATTAAAAGAAATGGTTTTCTATGTGGTATTAAATTTTCAATTTCCTCTGTATTAATTTCTTTTTTTAAATTTTTCATTTTTTATCCTTTATAAAATCTCGTATACTTCTAGCTGGGTATCCCATAACTACTTGACCATCTTTAATATGGTCAACCACACCGCTTTTTCCTCCGATCTTAACATTGTTACCAATAATTAAATGTCCAGAAATGCCAGCTTGCCCCCCTATCTGAACATTATTTCCAACTGTTGTGCTACCAGCAATTCCTGATTGAGCAGCAATCATACAAAAGTTTCCAATTTTAACATTATGAGCAATTTGCACTTGGTTATCAACAGAACTAAATTCGCCAATCACAGTGTCTGACAATGATCCTCTATCTATAGTACAAAAGGATCCTATCTGAACATTATTTTCAATAATAACTCTTCCAATATGAGGGAATTTAATTCTTTTATTGTTTTCAAAACTAAAACCAAAGCCTGTTTGTCCAATTAAAGTTCCGGATTTTATAATTATATTGTCACCAAGCAATGAATTCTCAATAATAATATTAGAACCAATTTTACAATTTCGTCCAATATGAACATTAGATTTAATAATAACATTGTTACCAATGATAGTATTCTCACCAATTACGGCAGTTTTATCGATTAGGCAGTTCTTTCCTACAGAAATATTTCTTTTTTTAAATTTACTTATATTAGTTTGAGGATTTACTTCTTCACTATCTAAAGAGGAACTTGGATAAAAAAGACTAACTACTTTGTAAAAATCAATCAAAGGATTGCTTGAAATAATTGGAATTACATTTTTATTTAAATATTTTTCAGTTTTTGAAGTAACTATGCATGCGGATGCTCTACATTTCTGCGCTTGTTTTTCGTAATTAAGATTATTAAAAAAAGTAATTTCATTTTCATTTGCTTCAACTAAATTATTAACTCCTGAAATTTTTTTATCTGAATTTATAGTTTTTGGGTTTTTACAGATACTGAATACTTCTTTAAGCAAAATATACTTTTTTACTTTTTTAAAAAAAAAATCCTTCATTACAAATTTAAAATAAATTTAAAAACTTGAACCGATATTAAATGTAAAATTTTGCTCTTTATCCGTCGATGCTTTTGATAAAGGAATACTATAAGTAAAACTTAATGGACCAATAGGACTAACTATATCAAGGGCTATCCCAGTTGACGATCGAATTTTTGAACTATCAGAAATTAAGCTAGAATAATCAACTCCCCAAACATTTCCGACATCCAAGAAAAGAAACGAGTTTGCTCTTAAACTTTCAGGAATTGGATTTGGAAAGGTAGATTTTAAACTCAGTGTAGCTAAATTATTTCCTCCAACGTGATCCCTGCTATCCACGGGTCCTACTCCTCTAGGCTCGAAACCTCGTAGATCGCTAGTAGATGTAAATATACGATCGGATAATTTAGCGTCCTTATTATCAAAAGCTGTAACATTAGCTAATTTTGCTTTAGCTGATCCGATAAACTTTTCACTAAAAAGTTCTTTATATAAAGTTGTACCAACGCCTGTTTGCAAAGTTGGAATATCACTAATAAAAGTTGCTATATTTTGATCAAAATAAAACAAAGATCCAGAGGTTGGGTTAAATTTTGAGTCTCTTTTATCAATTAAAAAATTATAACCAACTGAAGAAGTTGTAAAATTTCCAGCTCTACTTCTTAACAAATTTGATGCTGCTCCTGTAATTTCTAGCTTGTCGTACTGAATTCTAACATTAGGTCTAAAGTATAAATCTTCATAAATTTCATATTTGGTTGCAAATTTAGTACCTGCTCTTGTGTTTTGATAACCAGAATTACTATAATCATCTCTTATTGAAAAAAGAGATGCTGCTAATTCCTTTTCTGACTGCTTAAAATTTGGATCTACATAAGAAAACTCGCCTTTAATTTCCTCGGTTGCTAGTGTTCCAGTAAAATTAAGATTTATTCCTTGTCCAAGAAAGTTTCTTTCATTTATAGATGCTTCGAATAATCCACCGTTACTTCCATAACCAACTCCAGCACTTATGCTGCCAGTAGGCTGTTCTTTTACAAATAAATTAAAATCTTTAAAATTTTTCTTCTCAGAATCAACGACTTTATAGTCAACCTTACTAAAAAGTTGTCTTGATTTAATATTATCTACTGATTTTTTAACTTTGGTTGAATTTAAATAATCCCCTTCTGCTAATACTAAGCTATCTCTAATTACTTTTTCTTCTGTAATAGTATTTCCTTGAATGTTAATTTTATCTATAAGTACTTTTTGACCCTCACTAAGTTGCAAAGCAATACTAATTAAATCATCACTTTTTTTTAATTCTTGAATGTTAATCTCAAAATTACTGTATTTTTTTGACTCTAGGTAACTTGTAACTTGTTTATTTAATTTATTCACTATGTCGTTTGAATAGATCTCATTTTTTAATAATTTACTTGAAAATGCTTTAATCTCATTAACATCTTGATCCTTAAATGTTGCGGCTGATGTTTTAATTTCAAAATCTCCAAATTTGTGTTTTTTTCCTGAGTTAATAGAAAAAGTTAAGGAAAAGTTATTACTTTTATCTACACTAGCAAAGGCACTTTCAATTTGAGCTTCAAAAAATCCTTTATTTTTATAAAAATCTTTTAAAAGTTGCTTATCATATTCAACTCTTTGCTCACTCAGAGCAGAGGAAGTAAAAAGCTTCCACCACGAATCCTCTTTTGAAGTAATGACATCAAGTAATTGGCTATTACTAAAATATTTATTACCAATAAAATAAATATTTTTAATTTTAGAAATATCTTTTTTATCAATATTAATTATTAAATTAACTTGGTTATTATCAATTTTTATAACTTCAGGTACAATTGTCGCTTGATAGTAGCCTGAAGCATTTAAAAACTCTCTAGTGTCTTCAATATTCTTTTTTAATTTTGAAGTTGAAAAAATACTATTTTCTTTAAGAGTTATAATTTTATTAATCTGATCTAGATCGGAGTCTTTAACCCCGTTAATGTAAAAAAAATTTACAATTGGATTTTCTACGACTGTTATTGTTAAAGTATCTTGGTTATAAGAAATTTTTACATCAGAGAAAAATTCTGTATCATAAATTTTTTTTGTTAAATTATTAATAAAAATTGAATCAACATTAGTTATTTTTTTATCTACTAATGTTTCAATGGTATTAGAGTTAACTCTAGAGTTTCCAACAATATTAACTTTTTTTATTTCAGCAAAAGAAATTGTCGTTAATATAAAAAAAAATAGTACAAAAAATCTAATCAAATTACTAAACTCCTACAAAAATTATATGCTTTAAAAACGTCATTTATATGTTGAATCCTGTTATTTTTTAAGTAATTTTTAATAGCTTTTGAATTTAAAATACTAAGCAATTTATACACTATATCAGTAAAAAGTATCCTTTTATTCAAGAACTTTTCTACTAAAATTTCATTTAGGATATTAATAATAATAAAACCCGTTTCATTTAGAACATTAGTTAATTTTAAGATTTTGATCGCAGGAAAATTTTTATTGTTAGGTTCGTAAAAAGAAAAATCTTTTTTTAAGAAAATATTTTTATCTAGCTGCTTACTTAAAAATGGATTTTCATATAAAGAATTGCCTATTGGAATTTTCATATCGTTTTTATGATAAAGCATTGTGGTAAGTCCATTTTGAAATTCAACAATTGCATGAATTAATGATTGTGGATGAATCATTATTTTGAAATTATTTAGTGGGAGTTTAAAAATTAAAGATGCTTCTATAACCTCAAGTACTTTATTCATTAAGTTTGCAGAATCAATTGATATCTTTTTACCCATTTTCCAATTTGGATGTTTTGTAGCTTGAGTAGGTGTAACTTTTTTTAAATTAATAGATTTTTTAAAGAAAGGACCGCCTGATGCTAATAAATAGATTTTTTTTATTAAATTTTTATTTTTATTTTCAATTAATTTTGCAATCGAAAAGTGCTCAGAGTCTATTGGTATGAAATTGCAATTATACTTTTTAAGTTCCTTTGAAATAAATTTCCATCCACAAATAATACTTTCTTTATTAGCTATTAGTATTTTTTTTGAAAATTTAATAATATTAATTGTTGGTAATAAGCCAGCAATTCCTGAAATAGCCGATACTGTAATATCAAATTTAATTTTTTTTAATAAGTTAAGGTCATTAATAATTATAATTTTATTAATTTTGCAAAAATATTTAATTTTATTTTCCAAAAAAATATTATTTGTGTAAATATATTTCGGTTTAAATTCTTTTGCTTGTTTTAATAATAATTTAAAATTTTGGTTAGCGCTCAATAATACGACTTCAAAATTCTTTTTATCTTTAGATAAAATTTCTAAAGTAGAAATACCAATGCTGCCTGTAGAACCTAAAATACAAATTTTTTTTTTCATTGAAATAAAAAATTTCCAAATATTATTATCCAAATTAATCCATCAACCCTATCTAAAAAACCACCATGGCCAGGAATAAAATTAGACGTATCCTTTTTATTATTTATACGTTTAACGTAGGACATCATTATATCTCCCACTTGTCCTGCTATTGATAAAATAAATTGTGCTAATAATATTGAAATACTAAATTTGTAATTAGGATCTAAAAAAAAAATTAAAAATGCAAATTGACTTAAAATAATTGACCCAATTAATCCGGACCAGGTCTTATTTGGGCTAATTTTAATTAGCTTAGGGCCGCCAAATAATTTTCCAAAAATATATCCACCAATATCAGTCAACCAAGTAATAAGGATTAACCATAAAAATTTTAGATTAAATTCACTAAAATTATAAATCCTTAATATGGAGATAAGAAAAATTGATAAAATAATTAGACCAAAAATAAAAAGAAGACCTTTTTTACTAAAGAGATTTACCCACTCATAAATACAAAACAAAAATGTAACAATAATTAATATGTTAAATAAATATTTTTGATAAAGAAGAATGTAAATTAGTGGAAAAGCTAATAAAGAAATAATAAATCTTTTAGTAAAATTACTCATTTAATCCGCCAAATTTTCTTTTAGTAACTCCAAAAGCCTTAATTACTTTTTTTAAATCAAAAAAATTAAAATCTGGCCAATTTTTATTGATAAAAAATAGTTCTGCATACGAAAGTTGCCATAATAAAAAATTGCTCAGCCTTTTTTCTCCGCCAGTTCGTATAAGAATATCAGGATCAGGGATATTATTTGTATATAAATAATTATTGATTAATTCTTCATTAATTTCATTAACTTTAGTTTTATTCTTTATTATATTTTTAAAAGCATTTACTAATTCTGATTTCGCCCCATAATTAAATGCAAAAATTACAGTTATAGCGTCATTATTTTTAGTCTTATCTTCGATTTTTTTTATAATAATTTTTAAATCTTTTGGAATATTTTTTAAATCGCCAATAAATTTAATTTTAATATTATTTTTATTTAATTTATTAAAATTTTTTTTATAAAAATATTTAAATAAAAAAAAAAGGTAATCGATTTCTTTTTTAGGTCTATTCCAATTTTCCGTCGAGAACGTATAAAGAGTTAAATACTTAATTTTTATTTTAATACAATGCTCAATAACTTTATTTATGTTTAGTAGTCCGTAGTAATGACCTTTGTTTCTATTGTTATATTTTTTTAAACCCCAACGACCATTACCATCCATTATGATGGCGATATGGGATGGCGAGATCATACTTTTAATATTTCAACTTCTTTTTCGCTTAATTTTTTATCAATCTCTGCAATTTTAAGGTCAGTAATTTTTTGAACCTCATTGGAATTTTTTTTTAGATCATCCTCACTTAAATTTTTATCTTTCTGTTCTTTTTTTAGCTCCTCTAATGAGTCTCTTCTAATATTTCTTATGGCAACTTTAGCTTTTTCAGCTATGGTTTTTAAAACTTTGATTAGCTCTTTTCTTCTTTCTTCTGTTAGTTTTGGTATTGCAATTCTTAATAATTGGCCATCAACAAGCGGATTTAAATTTAAATCTGACGTTCTTATTGCTTGATCTACTGCTGAAACATTTGTCTTATCCCAAACCTGAACATTAATCATTTGCGGCTCTGGAATCGAAACTGTAGCTAGCTGACTAATTGGCATTTTTTGCCCGTACACCTCAACTCTTACGCCGTCCAACATCTTAGGATTGGCCCTACCAGTTCTAACGGTAGATAACTCTTTTCCATACGAACTTAAGGACAAATTCATTCTTTCTTCAATTTTTTTAATAATCATATTAAGCCCCTGCTAATGATTTTACTTCTTCATTAAAATCAGTTTTTTTAACTTCAATTCCTTCACCAACTTTATATTTTATAAAAGATTTAATTATCAAATTCTGCTTAATTTCTTTACCAAAATCATTAACAGCTTGCTCGACTGAAATGTCTTGATTGTGGATCCATTTTTGACCCATTAATGTATTATCCGATATAACTTTTTTTAATTTTCCAACTAAAATTTTATCAATCATGTCATCTTTTTTGCCCTGATTTTTAAGTTCTTCCTTTAAAATTTCTTTTTCTTTATTAATAAAATCAACACTTAAATCTTTCTCAGCTAAAGACATAGGAGACATGGCCGCAATATGCATGCAAACTTTTCTTGAAAAATCTAAAACTTCTTTATTTTTGTTTTGGCAATCAATTGAAATAATAACCCCAATTTTACCCATATTTTCATTTTGTTGATTATGAATGTAGTTTGCTACAATCCCGTTTGCATTTTCTAGATAAGCAATTCTTCTAATTTTTATATTCTCACCAATTTTAGCTATTAAATTAACTAACTCATCTTTTATTAAACTACTATTAATTTTAGCATTTAAAAGAGTTTCTAAATTATAATTATTAGCTAAAGCTATTTTTGAAATTTCTGAGCAAAAATTTATAAACTCATTATTTTTTGCTACGAAATCTGTTTCTGAGTTTACTTCTAATATACAAGCTTTTGAATTATTGGATGCGATAACTGCTAGGCCTTCAGCCGCATCTCGTGATGATTTCTTTGCAGCCTTTGTAATCCCTTTTTTCCTTAAATATTCAATAGATTTTTCGATATCAAAATTATTTTCTGATAAAGCTGTTTTGCAGTCCTGTATCCCTGCTCCCGTTAATTCTCTAAGTTCTTTAACTTTTGCTAAATTATCAGACATTGAATAAACTTTTAATTCTTTAAAGCTTCTTCTTTGTTTTCAGAATCTTTTTTTATTTTAACTTTTGAAGTTTCTTTAGTAACTTTTTTAGGCTTTTCTTCTTCAATAGGCTCAACTATTTTAATATTTTGTTTTGCATCTAAAATAGTTTTTTTAGCTAAATCACAATAAAGATTAATAGATCTTCTAGCATCATCATTTCCTGGAATTGGATAATCAATATCTTCAGGATTTGAATTACTATCTACAACTGCAACAATTGGAATTTTTAACTTTTTAGCTTCTGCAATAGCTAAAGACTCGATGTTAGTATCAATAACGAACAACATATTAGGAACGCCTCGCATGTCTGCAATTCCTCCTAATGATCTATTAAGTTTGTCACGCTCAAGACTCATCTTAATAAGTTCTTTTTTTGTAAAACCTTTGTTTTCCTTATTAAGCTCTTCAGTTAATTTTTTTAATCTTCGAATTGAATTGCTTATAGTCTTCCAGTTTGTCAACATTCCACCAGGCCATCTGTGATTGACGAAAAACTGTCCTGTTTCTTTAGCAACTTCTGCAATTAACTCACTTGCTTGTTTTTTTGTTGAAACGAATAATATTTTACCGCCAGAAGCTACACATTTGTGCATTTCTAGCATTGCATTATTCATTAATTTTACTGTTTGCAGTAAATCAATAATATGAATTGAATTTTTTTCTCCAAAAATAAATTTCTTCATTTTTGGATTCCATCTAAAAGTCTTATGTCCTAAATGTACTCCAGCTTCTAAAAGCTCTTTTACGGACGCAGTAGGTATGTTCATTTTTTCTCCGGTTATTTCCACCACAGTTTCTGCCTAAATTGGACCGGGGGGTATTACTACCCACAACTGTGTGCGAATTTTTAGAGTTTTATATTGAAAATTAGAAAAAAAACAAGTGAATACTAGTGAATTTTACAGTCAAAACCTGAGCTATTTAAAATATTAACTACTGAAGCATCAATTAGTTTGTTTGTTTTTAGATTAAATACGTAATTTTTATCTTTGGAATTCATTCTAATTAAAACTTTAGTGTCACCATTATCTTTTAATATTTTTTTAAGTTCATTAATACTTTCTAAATCTTTTATAATAATTTCAGCTTTGCTAATCTTAGCTTCCTTAATTGAGTTAATCTCAGTTAGTTTTCTAACAGTTAATCTTGTTGTGCCATTTGTCATTTTTTCTTTAACAATATTTATTAAAAAGGAATTCCCTGCAAGCATTTTATCTCTATTAGCAAGTAAAATTTCTGAAAAAATAAATAGCTCATACATCCTGCTTAAATCACTCAATTTAATTATTGCAAAAGGTTGTCCCTTTGCAGTCTTTTTTTCTTGAATGGCCATTAAAGTGCCTGAGAGAACAAATTCTTTGTTTAAATCATTATCTCCAATATCAGAAAATTTCTTTACATTATAAGTCTTTAAAATTTTTTCATAATTTAAAAGCGGATGTTCACTTATAAAAAATCCAATAGACTCAAATTCATTCTTCATTTTTTCATTTTGATTCCAGGTGTCTTTTTTACTTACAAAATTTTCTAATGACGGAAGTTTACCCGTTTTGTCACTATCAAATAAATTATTCTGCAAAAGATTGGAGTCTTTATAATTTTTAGATATTTTTATAATTTCAGGAACAACATCAAATAAAAATTTACGGTTTGTTTCTAAACAATCAAAGGCTCCGGATTTGATTAAACCTTCCATTTGAAGTTTATTAATTAATTTAGAATCAATTCTTAAAATAAAATCTTCTAAAGATTTAAAGGGTCCGTTAACTTTACGATTAGCTATAATTTGATTAACAGATTCAAATCCAACAGCTTTAATAGCAGCTAAAGCGTAATAAAGTTTATTTTCTTTAACGACAAAATCTGCAAATGACTGATTAATTGAAGGTAATACTACATCAATTTTTAATCGTTTTAATTCTTCATAAAATTCATTTAACTTATCAGTATTAGCTAGGTCTAAATTCATAGAAGCTGCGATAAAATAAATTGGATAGTGTGTTTTTAAATATGCTGTTTGATAAGCAATTAATGCATAAGCTGCGGCGTGACTTTTATTAAATCCATATTGTGCAAATTTTTCAACTAACTGGAATATGTAAACTGCCTGATCTTTAGTAATTCCATTTTTTACGGCTCCTTCTATAAAATCTTTCTTCTGTCTTTCCATTTCGGCAGATTTTTTCTTACCCATGGCTTTTCTTAATATGTCAGCCTTACCAGCTGAAAACCCTGAAAGAGATTGAGCAATTTGCATCACTTGCTCTTGGTAAATAATTACTCCGTATGTCTCTTTTAAAATATGCTCAATTTTTGGGTGAAGATAATCTGGTTTTTCTATTCCATGCTTACAGTTGTTGTACTTTGAAATATTTTGCATCGGACCTGGTCTAAAAAGGGCAACAAGTGCAATGATATCTTCAAATTTATTTGGCTTCATTTGCTTTAAAACTTCTCTCATTCCAGCGCTTTCTAACTGGAACACGCCCATTGTTTCGCCAGAACATAAAAGTTCAAAAGTTTTGGGATCATCAAGTGGAAGGTTTTTTAAATTAACGTTGATATTATTTTCTTTAAGTGAATTTACGGTTTTTTTAATGACGGTGAGCGTTTTAAGACCAAGAAAATCAAACTTCACAAGTCCAGCATTTTCGGACCATTTCATATCAAACTGAGTTACAGGAATATCGTGATCTGAATCAAAATCTTTATATAAAGGAACAATTTCTTCTATCTGTCGGTCAGCAATAACAATTCCTGCTGCATGGGTTGCAATATTTCTATAAAGCCCCTCAAGTTTTATTGCTAAATTAATTAATTTATTAATTTTAACATCATTCTTTTGTGCTTCTTGAATTCTAGGCTCGAGCGCAACAGACTCTTGTAATGAAAGAGGTCTTGAAGGATCAAATGGGATCATTTTTGAAAGTGAATCTACAACGCTATAAGGAAGACCAATAACACGACCAATATCACGAATTGCCATTCTTGCCTGAAGTTTTCCAAATGTGATAATTTGGGCAACGCCGCCTTTGTATTTATTTTTTACATAATTAATAACTTTATCACGATCCTCTTGGCAAAAATCGATATCAAAATCTGGAATTGAAATTCGATCAGGATTTAAAAAACGTTCGAAAATTAATCCAAATTTAATTGGATCTAATTCAGTGATGGATAATGCCCAAGCAACTAATGATCCAGCGCCAGATCCCCTACCCGGTCCAACGGGTATATTATTATTTTTCGCCCAAAGTATGTAATCAGAGACAATCAAGAAATAACCAGAAAATTTCATCTGGTTAATCATTTTCACTTCATAATTTAATCGTTCTATATAAATTTTTTTTTTTTCTTCACTCTGTTTTGGATCAGTTATATTTTTAAGAACAACTTCATTTAATCTTTTCTCTAAACCAGCTTGCGCTAGTTCTTGCAGAACAATTTCAATATTCTTTTCTTTTGAAGATGATGTAGTAAAGTTTGGAAGTAAAGGTTTGCTAAGTAAGGGTCGAAATAGGCATTGATATTTCAAATTGTGATTATTTTCTAAGGCATCTGGTAAATCAGCAAATAATTTAACCATTTCTTCATTAGTTTTAAGATAATGCTGATTTGAATAACTAATTCTATTTTTATCCTCTACATATGCCTTTTGACCAATACAAATATATGCATCATGCGCTTCATGCATGTCTTGATGAATATAAAATACTTCATGGGATGCAATAATGGGTATTTTTAAAGACTTTGCATTACTAATTAAAAAATTTTCTATTCTGTCCTCATTAACCTCATTGTGTCTTTGAATTTCAAAAAATAAATTATCTTTAAATACGGATTTAAGTTGACTAACATTGTTTAGAAAAATTTTATCCTGATTATTAAGAATAAGTTGAGAAGTTAAAGTGTGATTGCCTCCTAATAAAACTAAAATACCATTACTATATTGAAGCAAATCTTTCATAGCGCAATGCGGTGCTTCAGTTGCGTTGATATCAAGATAGGATTTTGATGATAATTTTAATAAATTTTTATAACCATCAACATTTTTTGCAATAAGTGAGACTTTACCAATAATATTATCAGTCTTTATGTTTAATTGAGTTCCAATAATTGGATGAACTCCTGCTTTTGATATCTCCTCAGAAAATTCCAAAGCACCGCTCAAATTATAAGAATCTGAAATACCAAGGGACAAAAATCTAGAAAGTTTTGCAAACTTTGCTAGTTCTTCAATTTTAACTGCTCCTTCGCAAATTGAATACTGCGTGTGAATTTTAAAGTGGTTAAAAGTAATATCTTTGAGACTCATTTTTCTAATTCAAAATTCTAACATTAGAATCTTGAATAGCTAACTGAATATCTGCTTTATCAGATAATTCTCTATTATGAGTTGCAAAAATAATTAATCTTTCTTTTGATTTTAAACTTAAAAGTATTTCAAAGACTTCATTTGCAGTTTTACTATCTAAATTACCCGTTGGCTCATCTGCTAAAATTAGTTCAGGTTCATTAATTAATGCTCTAGCAATAGCAACACGTTGCTGTTCTCCTCCAGATAATTCATGGGGGTAATGATTTAGTCTTTCTTTTAAACCAAGTTTATCAAGTAAACTTTCAGCTTTTTTAAAAGAATCATTCTTATCTAATTTATTAATTAACAAAGGCAGAACAACATTATCAATTGCACGAAGATCAGAAATTAAATTATTAAATTGATAAACGATTGAAATATTTTTCCTTCTATAAATAGTTTTTTGATCATCTTTTAGGTTAATTAAATTAACATCATTAAAGAAGTATTCACCTTGATCGACGATCTCTAGTAAACCTAAAATATGAAGCAATGTTGATTTTCCTGATCCAGATGGACCGACTAATGAAACAATATTATTTTTATTAAAGGATAAATTAACTCCATTTAAAACTTGAATATTTTTACTAGCATCGAGATATTTCTTTTGAATATTATTTAACTTTAAGAAACTATCAGTCATATTTTAACCCTTTGATTGGATTAAGTTTTGATGCTGAAATTGCAGGATATAAACTTGCAAAAAATGTAATTAATACTGAAAAAAAGCAGATAATAAGCACTGACTTATAATCAATAAGCGAAGGCATTTTACTTAAGAAATATATTTCTGGAGGAAAAACTCTAACCTGAAAAACATAGCTTACAAACTGTCTAATGGCCTCAATGTTATGAGCAAAAACTATGCCAAGAACTACTCCAAATATAGTTCCAGTAATTCCAATAAATGAACCCATAATAAAAAATATTTTTGAAATTGAAAACTTCGACATGCCAAGGGTGTTAAAAATTGCAATCTCTTTTGTTTTATTTTTAACTAAAATTGTCATACCAGTTACAATATTAAATGCTGCAACGATAATTATGAGAGTTAAAATAATAAACATCACATTACGCTCAACTAACAAGGCATCAAAAAATGTTTTATTGTTATCAATCCAAGTGGTAAAATAATAATTTTGAAAATTTTTCTCTAATTCTTTTTTATAAAGATCAACATTATTTACATCCTTAATTTTAATATCTACAGAAATAAGATTTTTATTTTTTTTTATAAAATCCAAAGCATCATTATAAGGAATGAAAATATAATTATAATCTAACTCCGATACCCCGCTTGAAAAAGTGGAGGCTACTTTAAATGTAAATTGTTGAGGAACTTTTCCAAAGGGAGTTGAGATATTATTGGCTGACAACACACTTATTTTACTATTTTGCTTAATTCCAAGTTTATCCGCTAAGGCAGAGCCTATAATGACTGATCCTTTTTCATAACCAGAAAACTCTTTGATAAATTCTTCTTTAGCTAAATCCTCTTTATTAATCCCAATAATTCCTATCCCAGAATTGCTCCGTTCAGTTACTAATAACCCCTGAGCTTTAATAACTTTTCTAATACTTTTAACCTCAATTTTTCTTTCATTAAAAAACTCAGTAATTTTAGGAATGCTTAATTCTTCATTACTTATGGATTGAACAATAATATGAGGATTAAATTTTAATAATTTATCAAATAATTCAGCACGAAAACCATTCATAACAGACATTACAATAATGAGAGTTGCAACACCTATGGCAATGCCAAGAAAAGAAAAAACAGAAATAATTTTTAAAAAACTATCTTTTTTCTTTGATCGAATGTAACTTTTAATGATTAATAACTCAGCAGAAGAAATCAATTTAACCTTTTAATTTTTTAATTTTTTTTATTATTTCATCAATTGATAACATTTCAGTTTTTGCATTTAACTCTTTAAATTCAAATTTATCTTCACTACTTTTTGAGCCAATAATAATTTGAAAAGGAACTCCTATTAAATCAAAATTTTTAAATTTGCTTGATGGGCTTTCTAAAGTGTCATCTAGTATGACATCAATTGAATTAGCTTTTAAAGTTTCGTAAATCTTTCTAGCTTTATCTAAAGGCGCTGTATCTGATTTATTATTGAGAGGTATTATTGCAATATCAAATGGAGAGATTACTAAAGGCCATTTCATAACCCCTTGCACACATTTTGCCTCTATAACTGCTGCAACCAGTCTTGAAACTCCAATTCCATAAGAGCCCATTTCCACATGCACATTTTTTCCCTCTTTATTTAAAACATTTGCCTTCATTGGTTTTGAATATTTATTTCCAAAATAAAAGATGTGACCTACTTCTATTCCTTTGGTAACCACCTGATTAGCTTTAGAAACTTTTTCATTAAATTCTTTTTCAGAATGTTTTTCATCGGTCGCGCTATAAGGAGTGGAAAATGCTGAAATCATTTTATTAATTGATGCTTCAGAATTATCAAAACTATGAATGTCGATATTTAACAATGATTTATCTAAATAAACTTGGCTCTCTCCAGTATCTGCTAAAATAATAAATTCATGGGAGTTATCTCCGCCAATGGGACCTGAACTTGCTCGAAGAGGTAATGCTTTTAATTCTAATCTAGTAAATGTTCTAAGATATGCATAAAACATTTTATTATAAGATTTAAGAGCGTCCTCTTTTGTTAGATCAAAAGAATAGGAATCTTTCATTAAAAATTCTCTACAACGCATAACTCCAAATCTTGGTCTAATCTCATCTCTAAATTTCCACTGAATATGATAAAGTATTAAAGGTAAGGATTTATATGATTTTACATTGTCCCTAAAAATTTCAGTAATAAGCTCTTCATTAGTTGGTCCGTACAATAACTCTCGATCACTTCGATCTTTAATTCTAAGCATTTCTTGTCCGTAATCATCATATCGACCACTTTCTTTCCAAATATCTGCTGATTGAATTGTTGGCATTAACATTTCTTGAGCACCAACATTATCTTGCTCTTCTCTGACCACCTGTTCAATTTTCTTTAAAACTTTAAGTCCTAATGGCAGCCAAGAATAAATTCCTGCTGCACTTTGTCTGATCATTCCAGCTTTAAGCATTAATTGATGAGATTTTAATTTAGCATCAGCTGAAACTTCTCTAAGAACTGGAAAAAATAATTTTGAAATCAGCATTAAAATAATAACTTTCTAATATTAAACAAATCTAATTTGTCTGCTGCAAAGATTAAAGAAAAAATAACGGTTGTTATAAGTGTGGTAATTAAAATCTTTTTTTTCATTTTAGATTCAACAGGTGCCCCAGGGTCAGTACCTTTTTGATAATTTGCAGAATCAACTTGATTTTTAATGCCAAAAGGCAAAACCATGAACAAAATAACCATCCATAGATTTACATAAATAATAACTCCACCCATTATCGACATACACTAAAGTCTAACTAAATTAATATTTACTAAGGGTTTTTTTCCAGATTTATCGTTAATTAATTTTCTACAGTTTCCTTTTAAAGTATCGATTAAATTCTTTTCTTGTTTTGAATTATTTAAATTAAAAGTTTTGCAAGTATCCATTACGATATCCTCTAAATCATATTCTATCTCACTTGCATCTTCATCGATTAAGGGGATTCCTTTTAAGGTAATCACTGGATTGTTTTTTATTTGCCCATTTTTAGAAATTAAAACAGTAATCTCCATATAGCCGTTAGCTGCCATATTTCTTCTCTCTTTTAAAACGGGCGAGTCATTATCAATTAAAACTTTTCCATCTAAATAAACTCTACCCCAAGTCACTTTATCAACTACCTTGGGCTCACCTGGTGAAAGTCTTATAATTTCACCATTGCTTACTTTAATTGGAAACTTAACGCCCATTTCTTTTGCAAAATTTATATGCTCAGCCATATGTCTTTGTTCGCCGTGAACTGGGATTAAAATTTTTGGTTTTATCCAATTATACATTTTTTTAAGATCCTCTCGGGCAGGATGTCCTGATACGTGGATCATAGAGTTTTCTTCTGATAAAACATTAATATCATTTTTAGAAAAATCGTTAAAAATTTTAAATAATTTTTTCTCATTTCCTGGAATTATTCGAGATGAAAAAATAACATTATCATCTTTTTCAAGTTGAAGATCTGGATGCGTTCCATTTGCAATTCTTGCTAATGCTGCGCGTTGTTCTCCTTGTGAGCCAGTACAAAGAAAAACAATTTTATTTTTTGGAATTTTTTTTGAATCTCTAACATCAATTGGGACTTTTATATCTTGTAAATAATTACATTGTCTTGCCAGTTGATAAATTCTATTCATAGATCTTCCAACTAAGCAAACTTGTCGGCCAATTTTTTCTGCAACTTTAAATACCGTTTCCATTCTTGCAACATTTGAGGCAAAGGATGTAATAACGATTCTGTTTTTCATTTTTTCTAAAACAGTAAAAAGTCCAGTTCTTACTAAACTTTCTGAACCAGAAGATCCTAAATTAAAAATATTAGTTGAATCGCAAACCATTGCGAGAACACCTTTTTTTCCAATTTCCGTTAATTTCTTAATGTCGGTTTTTTCGCCAATTAAAGGATCATCATCAATCTTCCAATCTGCGGTGTGTAAAACAACGCCTTCTGGTGTTGTGATTGCAAGTCCGTTGGGTTCTAAAATAGAATGGGTAAGTGTTACGTAATCAATATCAAAGGCTCCAAGTTTAACGTTGCCGCCTAACTTAACAATTTTTAAATGGCTGCCGATATTAATTTTTAGTTCTTTAAACTTTTCTCTTACAATTGCTGCGGTAAATGGAGTTGCATAAATTGGGCACTCGAGCATAGGCCATAAATGTGCGATTGCGCCAACGTGGTCTTCATGGGCATGGGTTAAAACAATTCCTAATAAATTTTCTTTCTGATCTGCAATAAATTCTGGATTAGGCAAAATGACTTCAATTCCTGGAATATTATCATCTGAAAAAGTAACGCCGATATCAACGATAATCCATTTGTACTCACCTGGCTTACCGTAGCCAAATAAGTTCAAATTCATTCCAATTTCACCTGCTCCACCCAGCGAGCAATAAACTAACTCTTGTCCACCTTTAACCATTAAATATTTTTTAAATTAAATTTTAGAGTTTCAGCTATACCTCTTAAGGTTATTTGCTGATCAATGACTTTGTCTTTAAATGGAAATGAAGAATAGAAAATATTTGCAAGTCCACCAGTAAAAATAACTAAATATTTTTTCTTTGTTTCTATAATAATTTTTTGCACTAGCTCTTTAATTAAACCAATATAGCCCCAATACATACCGTTATTCATGGCGCTCACAGTATCTTTTCCTATGAATTTGCTAGTTTTCTTTAATTTTATAAGAGGAAGTTTAGCAGTTGCTTCTTTTAAGACCTTTAAGGACAGATTAATACCAGGGGTAATCATTCCGCCCACATAAGTATCTTTAATAATAACATCAAAGGTAGTCGCCGTTCCAAAATCAATGATAATTGAATTTTTTTTATAAATTTTATAAGCTGCAATAGAATTAACTACTCGGTCGGAACCTACTTGGTTTGGTTTATTAATTTTAATTTTAATAGGTAAATTTATATTTCTATCTTTGACTTCATTTAGATTAATATTTTTTCCCTTTAGTAATTTTTTTAATTTATTAAATGCCTTTGGAACAACGCTTGAACACATTGCGCCTTTATAAAAATTCTTTTTAATTTTTTTATTAACACTGCCGAGACGACCTTTTAAAATATCAGAAGTATCAACGGTAAATTGGTTAAAAAATTTATTTGTAATTTTATTAAAATTAGTAAAATCTATATTAGTATTACCGATATCAATGATTAAATAATTCAAATTAAACTACCATGGCTAAAATAATCTTTGCGATTATTGTGCTCTAAAATTAAAGCACCGTTATTGTTAATACCTCTAAAAATACCTCTATAAATCTTATTTTTTGTCTTGAAATTTATAAACTTATTTTTGTTAAAAGCATATTTATTCCATTCTTTTAAAATATTTTTAAATGAATGTTTTTTGTTGATAATATTACTAATAAAAGCTGCCTTAAGTTTTTCAACCAATTCATTGAGATTTATTTTCTTTTTAGCCTCTTTATTTAAATATGTGGTTGGGTATTTCTTAATTTTAGGTGAGGATTGAATATTAATTCCAATGCCAATAATTAAAAAAAACTTTTTGAAAACAATACTTTCCTGAAGTATTCCACAGACTTTTTTATTATTAATATAAAGATCATTGGGCCATTTTAATGAAAGATTTTTAATACGATATTTTTTTAAAATATTTCTAATCTGTAATTGAACTAAAAATTGAATTTTTTTTAAATTAGATCTTAGAATTGGAAAAAAAATAGTAAAATATAAATTTCCTTTAGGGGATGACCATTGATTTCCAAACCTTCCACGCCCTTTTGTTTGCTCATCAGCTGTAACTATTCCTTTACTAATTTTATGTTCTGTAATTAATGTTCGAGCAAAATCATTAGTGCTCTCTATTTTTGTAAAATTAAAAATAGGCAAACTCATTTATTTTATATTTTTCGTAATATTTTCTACAATGGTATTTAATGTGGATGGATCAATAAAATAAAACAATACAACTACGGTTGAAACGATTAATGAAAATTTTAAACCATAACTAATTTTTTTATCATAACTTTCTTTAGCTGGATCAAAATAAATAACTTTAATAATTCGAAGATAATAAAAGGCTGCAATGACAGCAGACAACAATCCTATAACTGCAAGGTAGTAAATTTTTTGCTGAATAATTGCGAAGAAAATATAAAATTTTGCAAAAAAACCAGCAAGCGGCGGGATTCCTGCTAATGAAAAAGTAAGAATAGTTAAACAAACGGCAATGAGCGGATGATGCTTTGAAAGACCAGAAAGATCAGAAATATTTTCAAAATAAACACCATTTCTATTTAAACACATGATGCAGGCGAAAACGCCGATATTCATAAATACGTATATGACAATATAAACTAAAACTGCGCTCAAAGACTGCGGGGTTGCTATGGCAAGACCTGCAAGGATGAAACCAACATGACCTATGGAACTGTAGGCCATAAGTCTTTTTAAATTATTTTGACCAATTGCTGCGACCGCTCCAAGAAACATGGAGGCAATGGATAAAATAATAATAATAGTCTTCCATTCATTAATAAAGTTTACGTAAGGAACATTTAAAAATTTTATCAATGCTGCTATGGCTGCAACTTTAGGAGCCATGGCAAAGAAAGTTGTAACTGATGTAGGCGACCCTTCATAAACATCTGGAGCCCACATATGAAATGGCACCGCTGATATTTTAAATGCTATTCCGCAAAGAATAAAAACTAACCCGAATTTTAAAGCTCCACTTTGTTCTGATGCAACTTTAGCAATTGCAGAATAGTCAACAGAGCCTGTAAATCCATAAACTAATGAACAACCATATAATAAGAGACCAGAGGATAATGAGCCTAAAACGAAGTATTTTAAGCCTGCTTCCGATGATTTAAGAGACTTAGTGTTAATTGCAGCAAGAACATAAAGACATAATGATTGAAGTTCTAATCCTAAATAAAAAACAATTAGGTTGTTTGCACTAATCATTACAAACATTCCAAGTGTTGAAAGTAATAAAATGATTGGATATTCAAATTTAGCAATATTTAATCTTTCTAAATAAGAGTTTGAAATTAAAACTGTAAATAGAACAGAAACAAGAACTAAAATTTTCATAAAGTTAGATAAAGGATCAATGGTGTAACTGTTTGAAAATAGAGTGGCAGATCCTGAGAAATTAAAATAAATAACAAAAATTAAGCCAGCGAGTAATACCAGCATAATATAATTTAAAAATTTATTAAAAGTTTTTGAAAAAACACCAATGACTAATAGAGTGAATGAGCTTAATAATAAAAATATTTCTGGAATAATATTTATCATTTAATAGCTCCCATATTTTTAACAATTAAATCAACTGATGATGAAATGGGTTCTAAAATTAAGTTTGGGTATACACCAAATATAATTGTTAAAATCATCAATAAAAATAAAATAACAAATTCTGTAGCATCTAAATCTAATAATTTTTCACCGTGATTGTTAACTTTAAATTCGCCAAACACAACACGCTTGCATAACCATAATGAATAGGCAGCTGATAAAATAACTCCCGTTGCTGCAAGTATGGATACGATATAATTTACTTTAAAAGTTCCAATTAAAGTTAAAAACTCACCAACAAATCCACTAGTGCCTGGCAGACCTACATTTGCAAGGGATGAAAATACAAAAACTAAAGCAAATTTTGGCATAATATTTACAACACCTGAATAATCTTCAATTAATCGACTGTGCACTCGGTCATAAAGAACTCCAACACATAAGAACAATGATGAAGAAATTAATCCATGACTAATCATTTGAAAAATTGCCCCATCTATTCCTTGTTTGGTAAATGAAAAAATTCCAATGGTGACATATCCCATGTGAGCAACTGAGGAATATGCAATCAACTTTTTCATGTCTTTTTGCATAAGCGCAACAAAAGATGCATAAATAATTGCAATAACACTTAGTACAAATACAAAATTTGCAAAATAGTGAGAGGCAATTGGAAATAGACCGAGAGAAAATCTTATAAATCCATAGCCAGATATTTTAAGTAAGATGGCAGCAAGGATTACAGATCCTGGCGTTGGTGCTTCAACGTGGGCATCGGGTAACCAAGTATGAAATGGCCACATTGGAAGTTTTACAGCCAATGAAATAAAAAAACCTAACCACATCCAGTATTGCAAGTTTTCAGGAATTTTGGCTCCCATTAACTTAACAAGATCTAATGTGTTCATGTTCCAATAGATGGCAATAATTGCAATCAGCATGAAAATTGACCCTAAAAACGTATATAAAAAGAACTTTAATGCAGAATAAACCCGTCTTTCACCACCCCAAATTCCAATAATTAAAAACATTGGAATTAGTCCGCCTTCAAAGAATAAAAAGAATAAGAATAAATCTAATGCACAGAATACCCCGATCATAAATGTCTGCATGATCAAGATTGCAATTAAAAATTCTTTAATTCTTTTCTTTAAACTATTGATCGCAGCAAAAATACAAAGGGGAGAAATAAAAGTTGTAAGTAAAACTAAAAATATTGAAACACCATCAACACCCATTTTATATGAAACAAAATTTTTAATCCAAGCCGACTCTTCTACAAATTGAAAGCCGGGATTTGTTGTGTCAAATTTGCTCCATAAAAATAATGAAACAATAAAATTGACCAGTGAAACTAATATTGAAATATTTTTAGAAGAGCGTTCAACAACTTCATCGGTTCCACGTCTAAGTAAAATATAAATTACTCCGACTAATGGAAAGAAAGTTAAAAAAGTTAAAATTGGAAAGCTCATATTAAATAATAATTAAAAACGTAACAATGATGATTAAACCAATTAATAAAATTGTTGCATAATGATATAAATAACCAGACTGCATACTACTTGCTCGATCAGATAAATTTTTTACAACTCTTGCTATTCCATCAGGACCGTAAGCATCTATGGTTTTAACATCCCCTCTTTGCCATAAAAAATTACCAATACTTCTAAAGGGTCTTACAAAAATAAAATCGTATAATTCATCGAAGTACCATTTTTTAACCAAAAAATTATACAAGGGTTTTTGACTATTAATAAAATTTTCAACAATATCTTTTCTCTTTAAAAATAAAATAAATGATAAAGGTATTGCGGAAATTACTAAAGTTGGAATTAAAATTAGCAACCATAACGGTGGATGACCATGTGCAGTTTGCTTTAAGAAAAATATTGCCTTACCCCAGAATTTTGTATTCTCACCAATAAATATTTCATGAAAAACATACCCTGAAAATATTGCACCAATTGCAAGAACAACTAATGGAATAATCATAACAAGTCCGGATTCGTGAACTTTATCAAAGCTCATGGCATTATTATATTTGCCATGGAAAGTTTTAAAAATTAATCGCCAAGAATAAACTGAAGTAATAAAAGCTGTGGTTAAGCCTATGACAAATGCATAACCTGCAAATAAACTTTTAGAAAAATAAGCTGACTCTATAATTGCATCCTTTGAATAAAATCCTGCAAGTAATGGAAATCCTGTTAATGCTAAAGTTCCAATTACCATTAACGCATAAGTCATTGGAATTTTTTTCCAAACTCCACCCATTTTTTCTATGTTCTGTTCATCATGGAATGCATGAATGACTGAACCTGCTCCTAAGAAAAGAAGAGCCTTAAAAAAAGCATGGGTAAATAAGTGAAATATAGCAATATTATAAGCCCCCATTCCTGCTGCAAAAAACATGTAACCTAATTGGCTACACGTTGAATAGGCGATAATTCTTTTTATATCAGTTTGAACGATGGCAACGGTTGCTGCAAAAATCGCAGTGGTTGCCCCAACAAATGCAACTAAATTTAAAGCATATTGTGAGTACTCAAATAATGGTGAACATCTTGCAACTAAAAATACTCCAGCAGTTACCATGGTTGCAGCGTGGATTAATGCAGAAACTGGTGTTGGTCCTTCCATAGCATCTGGAAGCCAGGTGTGTAAAATAATTTGTGCAGATTTTCCCATGGCACCAATGAATAAAAATACACAAATAGTTGTAATTAAATTAAATTCACCTCCAAAAATTTTTATAGTGTTTTTTGATTGCTCTGCAGCTTGAGTGAATACTTCGCTAAATGTTAAAGTTCCAAAAGTTTTAAAAATTAAAAACATTGCAATTAGTAAACCAAGATCTCCGACACGGTTTACTATAAAAGCTTTCATTGAAGCATTGTTTGCACTTTCTTTCTTAAACCAAAAACCAATTAATAAGTAAGATGCAAGTCCAACACCTTCCCAACCAAAAAATAATTGTAAAAAATTATCAGCTGTAATTAAGGACAACATCATGAAAGTAAAAAGAGAAAGATAAGACATAAATCTTGGCTTATGCGGATCATGACTCATGTAACCAATTGAATAAATATGAACTAGTGCAGATACAGAATTTACAACAACAAGCATCACAGCTGTGAGTGAGTCCACATAAATAGACCAATGAAGTTTTAACGTTCCAGAGGTTATCCAATTAAAAATTGGATACTCATAAGTTTTTCCGGTTTTAATAGTATCTAATAAAATTATAGAAGAAAGTATTGCACCGATAACAATGAATGCAGATGTTAAGATCTGACATGTTTTATCTCCAATCTTTTTGTAAAAAAAAGCAGAAATAAAAGATCCAAGTAATGGTAAAAATAAAATTAAATATAGCATTTAACCTTTCATCGAGTTGATATCTTCAACTTGAATCGATCCTTTGTTTCTAAAAAAGACAACAAGTATCGCAAGTCCAATTGCAGCCTCTGCAGCTGCAACAGTTAAAATAAAAAGAGTAAAAATTTGTCCTGTAATATTTTGTAAATAAACGGAGAAGGCAACAAGGTTAATATTTACCGAAAGTAAAATTAATTCAATGGACATTAAAATAACGATCACGTTTTTACGATTTACAAATATTCCAAAAACACCAAGTGTGAAAATAATTGCTGATAAAAAAAGATAATGGGCTAATGTAACTTCAATCATTGATCTTCACTCCCTTGTTGCTCTCAGGATCTGCAAGCTCAATGGAGTCCTCCCTTTCACGAGATGACTGCTTTAAAATATCCTGTCTTTTAATGTTATCTCTACGTCTAAAAGTTAATAAAATAGCCCCTATCATAGCCACTAACAAAACCACTCCAGATAACTGGAAGGGTAAGAAATAATCGGTGTAAAGTAATTTTCCAATTTGCTCAGTGTTGGTCTCATTGGCATCGTATGCAATTTTAGCGGTCTTTATAAATTCAGGTCTATACTGCCAGCTGCCAATAATAATTATTAATTCAAAAAATATAACTGCTGCAATTAATAATCCAAAGGGCATGTACTGTAAAAAGCCTTGTTTAATTTTTATAAAATTTCCCTCTAACATCATCACCACAAATAAAAATAAAACTGCAACAGCGCCCACATAAACAATTAATAAAATCATTCCAACAAACTCAGCTCCGATCATAATGAATAAGCAGGAAACATTTACAAAGGCTAAAATTAAAAAGAAAACTGAATGAACGGTATTTTTTGAAGAAATAACCATAATACTTGAGAGAATAGTTATTGAGGACAACAGGTAAAAAATTAACGCGTGCGCAATCATCGAAACGACTTATCTACCTTAATGTTATGAGCTAATTCTTTTTCCCAACGATCACCATTTTCTAAAAGTTTTTCTTTATTGTAATACAACTCTTCTCTAGTTTCTGTTGCGAATTCAAAATTAGGTCCTTGAACAATTGCATCCACAGGACAAGACTCTTGGCAAAGACCACAGTAGATACATTTCAACATATCAATGTCGTATCGTGTGGTTCTTCTAGATCCATCCTCACGAGGTTCTGCTTCAATGGTAATAGCTTGAGCTGGACAAACTGCTTCACAAAGTTTGCAAGCAATGCATCTTTCTTCTCCATCTGGATAACGTCGTAATGCATGCTCTCCTCTAAATCTTGGACTGATTGAACCTTTTTCAAAAGGATAATTTAAAGTTGCTCTTCTTTTGAACATATAAATGAAAGCAATATAAAGTCCCTTAACAAATTCAGACAAAAAGATAATTTTTAATATTCTAGAAAATTTTAATTTCATTTTGGTAATAAGTTAAAAAAATATAAAAAAGCCGCTGTTAACACCACCCAGAATAATGAGAATGGTAAAAACACTTTCCAACCTAGTCTCATTAATTGATCATATCGATATCGAGGCACTATGGCTTTCACCAAAGCAAATAAGATAAATAAAAATAATATTTTAAATATTAACCAAAGTGGGGCTGGAATTGCATTAAACGGATAAGCATCTATTGGAGATAACCATCCACCTAAAAATAAAACTGAACCAAGGCCACATAAAAGTAAAATATTTGCATATTCACCTAACCAGAATAGAGCATACATCATTCCTGAATATTCAGTTTGATATCCAGCAACTAATTCAGCTTCAGCCTCTGGTAGATCAAAGGGAGGTCTATTGGTTTCTGCAAGTGCAGAGATAAAAAAGATAACAAACATTGGGAATAATGGGATGGCATACCAAATATTCTTCTGTGCAAGGACGATATCTACTAGGTTTAAAGAACCTGCACATAGCAAAACGGTTATAATAATAAATCCAATGGAGACTTCGTAAGAAACCATCTGCGCAGCAGATCTAAGTGCTCCTAAGAATGGATACTTAGAATTTGATGCCCATCCTGCCATGATAATTCCATAAACACCAAGGGAAGAGACTGCAAAAATATATAAAATTCCAACATTAATATTTGCAAGTACTAAAGTTTCACTAAATGGAATAACTGCCCAAGCGATTAGTGCTAAGGACATGGTCACAATAGGTGCAATTATAAAAATAACTTTATTTGCATGGATTGGAATAATTACTTCTTTAAAAATATATTTAAGTGCATCGGCAGCAGTTTGTAACAATCCAAAGGGTCCAACAACGTTAGGTCCTTTTCTAAGTTGCACTGCTCCCCATACTCTTCGATCTACCCAAACAATCATTGCTACAGCAATTAAAACTGGAACAAGTAGTGCGGTAATCTTTAAAAGATCGTAGAGAACAATATTTAAATATTCAAACAACATTAGTTATCCGTTCCCGTTTTTTGCAAAACTTGTTTTGCTTTTTTGCATTCATCCATAGTCTTAGAGGAAGCTGCAATGATGTTTGAAGAATAAAAATCAAAATCAGCAATTTTAATATTGCCATTTATCGGAGTAATATTTTTATATGTTAAAGTTTCTAAAGATAAAGTTGGTAATTGATCTATATCTTTAAAGATTGGAAAATCTTTAAATAAATTTTCTCTTAAAATTTCATGGGTGTTAATATCAATTGTTTTTTTATAAACCTCAGACAAAGCTCTAAATATTTTCCAATCCTCTTTAGCATCGCCTGGAGGGAAACTCGCTTTATTCGCATTTTGAACTCTGCCTTCGGTATTAACATATAAACCTTGTTTTTCTGTGTAGGCCGCACCTGGTAAAATTACATCTGCAATTTTACTATTCAATCCACCATGTGATCCTTGGTAAATTATAAATTTATTTTTAGTATTAATCTTAATCTGGTCTGCACCTAAAAGATAAACTACTTTTAAAATATCATCATTCAATTTATCTAAAAAATTAGGTTTGATTAAATTTAAATAAATTGCACCAACACTAGATGCGTTTTGATGTAAAATATTTAAACCATTCCAGTCATTGTTTATAAAATTATTTTCTTTTAAAATCTTTTTAACTGACTCTAATACATATTCACCATTTGAGCTCAGTCCTGACTCGCCAATTATAAATACTGGCTTCTTTACAGATTTAAGACTGTTATAAATTTTTCCATTTTTTGCTAAAATTTCACCTATTGCAGAAAATGAAGAACCGACATTTTCATAGGGATAAGTAAGTTCCCCTACATCACCAATTGAATAAACCTTGGTTTTTCTAGCCAAATAAGCCTTTCGAATACGAGCATTTAAAATAGTTGCTTCAAGCCTTGGATTAGTCCCAACTAAAACTACTAAATCCGCTTCTTCTAAACGTGCAATGGATGTGTTGAAAAGATAATTAGCCTTATGAGATGTATCGATGTGATAATTGGTTGGTCTGAAATCAATATTGTCTGAAGATAAAACATCTTTAAAAAATTTCTTAAACATATACATACTTTCAACATCTACTAAATCTCCAACTGCTCCAAAAACTTTATCTCCTGTGAAACCCTTTGTGTTATCTAAAATAAATTTAAAAGCCTCATCCCAGCTACATGCTTTAAGTTTTCCATCAACTTTAATGAAAGGAGTATCTAATCGGTTTTTCAATAATCCATCGCAAGCATAACGAGATTTGTCACTAATCCACTCTTCATTAATTTCATCATTTAATCTTGGCAAAATTCTTTTAACTTCCCAACCTTTAGTATCCACACGAATATTTGATCCAACTGCATCCATAACATCGATGCTTTCTGTCTTAGTTAACTCCCAAGGTCTTGCTTCAAAAGCATAAGGCTTTGATGTTAAGGCGCCAACTGGGCAAAGATCTATAACGTTTGCTGATAATTCTGAGTCAATGGTTTTTTCTAAATATGTTGTCACTTCCATATTTTCACCACGGTTAATTGCACCAAGATCTGGTACACCAGCAACTTCAGATGCAAAACGAATGCAACGAGTGCAATGAATACATCTTGTCATGACCGTTTTTATTAACGGTCCCATATATTTTTCTTTTACTGATCTTTTATTTAATTCATATCGAGATTTATCAACTCCATATTTCATCGATTGATCTTGTAGATCACACTCTCCACCTTGATCACAAATAGGACAATCTAGAGGGTGATTGATAAGCAAGAACTCCATTACACCTTGTCTTGCTTTTTTAACCATTTCAGTATTGGTGTAAATTACTTGGCCGTCAGCCACTGGCATTGCACATGAAGCAACGGGTTTTGGAGATTTTTCCATCTCCACTAAACACATTCTACAATTTCCAGCGATGGATAATCTTTCGTGATAACAAAATCTTGGAATTTCTTTTCCAGCAACTTCACATGCCTGCAAAACCGTTGCGCCCTGTGGCACTTCTACTTCAATTCCATCTACTTTAACTTTTGGCATCTATATATTTTTATTTGTTAATCTATCTTCCATTTCAGTTCTAAAATGTCTTAGCAAACCCTGAATTGGCCAAGAGGATCCTTCACCGAATGCACAAATAGTGTGACCTTCGATTTGTTTGGTCACATCCATTAACATGTCTAATTCATGAACCTCAGCATCCCCTTTTGCAATTCTCTCTAACATTCTCCACATCCAACCAGAGCCTTCACGGCACGGAGTGCACTGACCACAACTTTCATGCTTATAAAATCTAGCAATTCTGGCTATGACTTTAACTATATCTTGCGACTTATCGATTACGACAATTCCAGCAGTTCCAAGGCCACTTTTAGCCTCAACTAATGCATCAAAATCCATTTTTATGGTATCGCAAATTTTTTTACTTAATAACGGCATTGAAGATCCACCTGGAATAACTGCTTGTAAATTATCCCAGCCACCAATTACTCCACCTGCATGTTTTTCAATTAAATCTTTAAGGGGAATTCCCATTTCTTCTTCCACATTACATGGGTTATTTACATTTCCAGAAATACAGAAAATTTTTGTTCCTGTATTTTTAGTTCGTCCAAATCCTGCAAACCATTTTCCACCTCTTCTTAATATGGTTGGCACCACCGCAATGGTTTCAACATTGTTTACAATGGTTGGACATCCATAAAGACCAATTAAAGCTGGGAAAGGTGGTTTTAATCTTGGCTGACCTTTATTTCCTTCTAAGCTTTCAAGTAATGCCGTTTCTTCTCCACAAATATATGCACCAGCTCCAAGATGAATATAAATATCTAAATTAAATCCGGTACCACAAGCATTTTTTCCAATTAATCCTTCTTTATAAGCTTCATCGATTGCTTCCTGTAAAATTTTACTTTCAGCAATATATTCACCACGAATATAAATATAACAGGTGTTTGCATTCACTGCATAAGATGCAATTAAACATCCCTCAATTAATTTTTGAGGTTCAAATCTTAAAATATCTCTGTCTTTACAAGTTCCAGGTTCAGACTCATCGGCATTGATAACTAAATAATGAGGTCGACCTGGTTTGACTTCCTTTGGCGCAAAGGACCATTTAACTCCCGTTGGAAATCCAGCGCCACCTCGACCACGAAGTTCTGAAAGTTTAACTTCATTAATAATCCAATCTTTTCCCTTAGCGATAATATCTTTTGTATCTTTCCAATCCCCTCGAGCTTTTGCAGATTTAATATCTCTACCAAAGTCACCATATAAATTTGTAAATATTCTATCTTTATCCTGCAGCATTTAATTTTTTACCAATGATAATCGTTTACTTGGCTCAAAACCCACCCGCCCTTTTTGCGATCCTGGTTTTGGTAACTTATCGTTTTTTATTCCTTGAAAAATTTTAGTTGCAGTCTCCTCAGTTAAATCTTCGTAAAAGTCATCGTTGATTTGCATCATAGGTGCACTTACGCATGCGCCTAAACACTCCACTTCAATCCATGAAGCTTTTTTATCACTACTCAATTTTCCTTCATTTTCAGAAATATGTTTTTTACAAAGATTAACAATTTTACCAGAGCCTCTAATCATGCATGGAGAAGTGGTACAGACTTGTACGAAATATTTTCCAACGGGCGCCAGATTGTACATGGTGTAAAAAGTTGCAACTTCATAAACGTTTATGTAAGGAACTTCCAAAATCTCACCGATTTTTCTTATTGCAGCATTTGGAATCCAATTGTCATGCTGTCTTTGCGCTAGATCTAAAAGTGGCATAACTGCACTCTTTTTTCGCTCTGTTGGGTATTTTTTTAAAATCTCCTGAATACGTTTTTGATTATTTGCATTAAATTCAAATGTAGCGGGTTGATCTTTTGCAACATGTTTTCCACTCATCGATCAATTTCTCCAAAAACAATATCCATTGAACCTAGTACAGCTGGAACATCTGCCAACATATGACCTTTAACGACATAATCCATTGCTTGTAAATGTGCAAAGCCCGGCGCTTTAATTTTGCATCGGTAAGGTTTGTTAGAACCGTCTGCAATTAAATAAACTCCAAACTCACCCTTAGGTGCTTCAACACAAGCGTACACTTCTCCTTTTGGAACATGATAACCTTCAGTGAATAATTTAAAGTGGTGAATTAAAGCTTCCATTGATTTTTTCATAGCAGCTCTTGAAGGTGGTGATACTTTTCCATCGGTTGTCATCACAGGTCCATCTGGAATAGTGTTTAAAGCGTCCACAATAATTTTTGTACTTTCTCTCATTTCCTCAATTCTACAAAGATATCGATCATAACAATCACCATTTTTTCCAATTGGAATTTTAAATTTAAATTTGTCATATACTTCATACGGCTGCGATCGTCTTAAATCCCAAGGAATACCAGAGCCCCTTAACATCACTCCAGAAAATCCATGGGCCACTGCATCTTGCGGACTGACAACACCAATATCCACATTTCTTTGTTTAAAAATTCTATTATCTGTTAATAAATTTTCTAAATCATCGATAACTTTTGGAAAATTTTTACAAAATTCTAAAATATCTTCTTTAAGTCCAACTGGAAAATCTTGATGAACTCCACCCGGTCTAAAATAATTTGCATGCAACCGTGAACCTGAAACTCGCTCATAAAATACCATTAACTTTTCTCTCTCTTCAAAACCCCAAAGAGAAGGTGTTAATGCACCAACATCCAATGCTTGCGTTGTAATATTTAAAATATGACTTAAAATTCTTCCAATCTCACAAAATATAACTCGAATATAACTGCCTCGTGCAGGAACATTAATTTCTAATAATTTTTCAATGGCAAGAGCAAAGGCATGCTCCTGGTTCATTGGTGCAACATAATCCAGTCGATCAAAATACGGTACTGCTTGGGTGTATGTTTTGTTTTCAATTAATTTTTCCGTTCCTCTATGAAGCAATCCAATATGTGGATCTGCTCTTTCAATTACTTCACCATCCAGTTCAAGAATTAATCTTAATACTCCGTGCGCAGCAGGGTGCTGCGGACCAAAGTTAAGATTCATTGTTTTTGTTTCTTTAGCCATTATCTCTTGTCCTGTTCTTTTTTAATGTATTTGGTTCCCTCCCATGGGGACTCAAAGTCAAAATCTCTGTAAGCTTGAGCTAGTTTTACTGGCTCATACACTACTTTTTTAAGCTCATCATCATATCTAACCTCTGTATGACCCGATAATGGAAAATCCTTCCTAAGCGGATAACCTTCAAATTCGTAATCCGTTAAAATTCGTCGAAGATCTGGATGGTTGGTGAATTTAATTCCGTACATATCAAAAGCTTCTCTTTCAAACCAATTTGCAACCGGAAATATTGGCACCACACTTGGTAGAGCTTCATCTAATTTAACTGAAGTCTTAACGGTAATACGATTATTAAATTCGTGACTTAATAATAAATAGATAACATCAAATCGGTTAGCTCGTTTTGGATAATCCACACCTAAAATATCAACTAACTGTCTAAATCTTAAACTTTTACTATCACGAAGATAAATTAATAACTTTGGCAACTCCTCCGTTGAAATTTCAAGAACTGGTTCTGAAAAATTTTCACTAATTACTAAAGATTTAAACTCACTTTTTAAATTTGGATCTAAGTTTACTTTTTGCATAATTATCTTTCGATTGTGCCTTCTCTTCTAATTTTTTTCTGTAATTGCAATATTCCATAGAGCAAAGCTTCTGCAGATGGAGGGCAGCCTGGAACATAAATATCAACAGGAACAACCCGGTCACAACCTCTAACTACAGCATATGAATAATGATAGTAGCCACCACCATTAGCACAGCTACCCATGGAAATTACATAACGAGGCTCTGGCATTTGATCATAAACTTTACGAAGTGCTGGAGCCATTTTATTTGTTAAAGTTCCAGCAACAATCATCACATCGGATTGTCTTGGGGATGCTCGAGGAGCTGCTCCAAATCTTTCAAGATCATATCGTGGCATGGACGTTTGCATCATCTCAACTGCACAACAAGCAAGTCCAAAGGTCATCCAATGTAAAGAGCCTGTTCTTGCCCAATTGATTAAATTTTCACTGGAAGTTGTTATAAAACCTTTTTCAGTAAACTCTTTTGCGAGCTCTTTAAATTCTTCTGGAACTTGGTCTAATTTATTTTGTATCATTCCCAATCCAAAGCTCCTTTTCTCCACTCATAAATAAAACCAACAGTTAAAGTTCCAAGGAAAATCATCATGGACCAAAACCCCAAAGAGCCGATCTGACCTAAGGTGATTGCCCATGGAAAAAGGAAAGCAACCTCAAGGTCAAAAATAATAAAAAGAATAGATACTAAATAAAAACGCACATCAAACTTCATTCTTGAATCTCCAAAAGGCTCAAATCCGCACTCATAAGCTGATAGTTTTTCAGCATCGGGTTTGCTTGGAGCGCACAGAAAATTAACAACAATAAAGGCTATTCCAACTCCGATGGCGACGAACAAAAATATTAAAATAGTAAGATAGTTTTGTAAGTATTCAAAGAACATTGGTCATTCTTATATAATAAGAATAAAGACAACCAAACATTCAATTTGACACAACTGTGAATAGATTTTCTTAAAAAAGTTATTGTATTTAAAGGGGTTATTTAGAGGAAATTATTTATACTTTTCTACTTTTTCTTTCAATTCTTTGTATTCTTCGCAGTTACAAGTCTTTAAAACTTCTAAAATTTTCTTAGCTTCGGCAGGTCGCTTTGTTTGAAGATAAAGTTCACCTAAATACTCATTTGCACCAGGATGCTTTGGATTAATTTTAAGAGCTGCTAAGTAAAATTTTTCTGCCTTTTCAAACTGTTTTAGATTTCTAAGTGAATAAGCGTAGTCATTTAAAATGTCAGGATTGCTTGCATTTTTACTATCTTTTAATAGTTCTTCTAACATTACAGCTGCCTTATCAAACTTTTTACTTTTAACTAAAGTTTTTGCCTCAGCGTAAGTTGGGTTAGTTTTTTTAATAATTTCTGGAGACGGACCAGAGTCTGCAGCCTTTAGATCTAAAGTGCTAAGTGAAAATGCAAGTAAAACTGTAAGAAAAATAGTTTTTATCATAACTAAAATATGTTTTAATCATAATTACAAAAAATGGTTAAAGCAATTAGAATTACAGAGACTGGTAATACAAACGTGATGAAGTTTGTAGATGTGGAGCTTAAAAAGCTAGCACCCAATGAAGTCTTAATAAGAAATAAAGCAATTGGATTAAATTATATCGATGTTTATCACCGTGCAGGGACCTACCCTTTACCCCTTCCAACAGGGATCGGCCTTGAGGCTGCTGGAGTAATTGAAGAGGTTGGATCAGATGTAAAAGAATTTAAAGTTGGTGACCGTGTTGCCCATGCTGCTGCACCTCCAGGATCGTATTCAGAAAAACAAGTTTATCCGCAAGAAAAATTAGTAAAAATTCCAGATTACATTTCAGATGAAATTGCCTCATGCATTATGCTTAAGGGAATTACCTCTGAATATTTATTACACCGAGCTTATAAAGTTAAAAAAGATCAATTTATTTTATATCATGCTGCCGCAGGTGGAGTTGGCCAAGTGTTATGTCAGTGGGCAAAATCTTTAGGATGCAAAGTTATTGGCACCGTTGGTTCAGAAGATAAGGTTAAAATTGCAAAGGAAAATGGCTGTGATTTTGTCATTAATTATTCAAAGGAAAGTTTTTCGCAAAAGGTAAAAGAAATTACAAATGGAAAAATGCTTGATGTGGTTTACGATGGTGTGGGCGCTAAAACATTTGAAGAGTCCATTGAATGTTTAGCAATCCGCGGAACCATGGTTTCCTTTGGTAATGCATCAGGACTAGTTGAAAAGGTTGATCCTAAAAAACATATCGCACCAAAGGGATTATTTTTTACTCGTCCTTCAATTGCACATTATACGGTAACAAGGGAAGAATTAGTTAATAGTACAAACACTGTATTTGATGCAATCAAAACAGGTAAATTTAAAGTTAAAATATTTAAAAAATTTGCACTTAAAGATGCAGTACTAGCTCACGAAGAATTAGAGGCTAGAAAATTAACGGGCCCTTCGATTTTAGTTCCGTAATTAAAATTGTCTGAAGATAAACAAAAAGAAATTATAGAAGTTAAAGAGGTTGAGGCTGAAAGAATTAACCGTGAAGAAACTTTTCGCCCAAGATTTAAAAGAATACGTTTAAGTCCCCTTTTTCTCATTTCCATCTTAATTTATATAATCAGTGGAATTTGGGGATTGTTTATTTGTTTTGCAGTGGTGAAAGATGTTTTTGGTCCAATTATTGCTTTTTTAGGATTAATTTTTTTTCCATTTATTCTAACCCTTGCTCCTTGGTATGCTGCATTAGCAAACCATGATTTTTATCCACTGCTTATAGTTTATGGTGGAATAATTTTAGGAACTTTTTTTTTTAGAATTGCAATCCGATCAACCTTTAAAAACCAGTGATGGTGCCCTAATACGGACTTGAACCGCAAACCTACTGATTACAAATCAGTTGCTCTACCAATTGAGCTATTAGGGCATTTAGTAAAAAGAGATTTTAGTACATAATCTAAAATATAAAAACAAACATTATTTTGATTATATTAAATCAATAAACTCTGTATTTTGAGCAAAAATTAAATTTATAATTTTAACTACTATTCAAACCTCAGCATTTTTACATCCCTGACTTCTATTTTATCATGAAAGTCTGTGTAATTAACTTTTTCTTGTTCATTGAGTGCCGGCCTTCTAAAGAATATTTCAATCTCTCTCTTGTCTTTTAAGTAATCATGTAATGACTGAACATTTTTAAACTCTTTTCCATCCACATACATAATAACATCAAACTTTCGAAGTTTTCCTGATGCAGGGCCACTTCTTAAATTTTGTACAACTAAATTTCCTTTTGGATTTGCCATCCTCTGATTGATTGCAAGTCTTGTTGAGGATGCTTTATCAGAGATTATTACATTAGAAAAAATCAGACCAACTCTGTCTGTGATACTGCCTTTTGATTTTAAGGTTAATTTAAGTTCTTGCTCTTTATTATCTCTGATAATTTTTAAATTAACATTAGTTTTTCCCCTTGTTTCATGGGAAAGCTGTGTTGGATTTTCAATCTTTATTCCATCAATCTGTATTATCTCATCACCCACTTTTAATTGATTATCGTTTGTTAAAACTTCAGACACTTTCAAGAATTTTCCTTGTTCTTTATTGTTTGCAAAGATCACATTAAAATTTAATGGGGATGGATCTTTTTTATTCTTAAATAAATCAATAACTTTGCAGACTGTATATGATGGTAATGCAAAATTAAGTCCTTCATTCTCTTGAATCCCAAATGAATTAATTCCAACAACAAGTCCTGATTTTACATCTATAAGTGCACCTCCAGAATTTCCTCTATTTATTGCAGCATCAGTTTGAATGGACTCAAAAAAATCACTTTCAAACCTTACGGCTGAAATAATTCCTCTTGTAATAGTAAAATCTTTTCCCGCTGGATGGCCGAAGGCAACAACTTCCTGTCCTTGATTATAATTATTTTTACAATGTAGCTTTGCCTCAACTGCATTATTTGGAATAGATTTTGGATCAATCTTTAAAAATGCAAGATCCAATTCAGGATCGATATAAGCTTGTTTGGATTGGACGGGATTTGAATATTTAAAGTTAACTCGATTTAATGCAGGCGAATAAGATGCAACATGAGCATTTGTAATTATAATCCCATTTGCCTTATCAATTAAAAACCCCGAGCCAGCACTTGGGGTATAAGAGTCCTCAAGAAATGGTGTGTCAGTTGAATTATAAATTTTAACAGTATACTTATTCGCCTGATCTAGAATTCTTTCTAGTTCATTAGCATAAACACTTGATGTTAAAGCTAATATAATAAATATTATTTTTTTCATTTAATTACTTTTAACTCATTTATAAGATTAAAAAGTTTATACTGATCAATCTTATCTCCTGATTTCACTATACGTGGATGATTTATATAGTAGAAGATCTTTCTATATTTTTCCTTCGAATATCTAAATTGATAATAAAATCCAAGTTTTTGAAACATACTTGTATCAAATAATTGCCCCATACATCGATGCCAGGCAAAGAAGTAATGAACTACTGAATAATGTAGTAACTCTGGTTCAAGCTTGGGTAAAGCTTCTTTAAACTCTATCCAAGTTTTAAGTTCACCTAGATATTTCATATATAAATCACTTAATTCTGAATTTATTTTATATTTCTTCTGATATAGAAAATGAATGTAAGCATCACGAGCATTATATCGATGGCGTCTATTATCTCTTATTTTCTTTCGAGCTTTCTCAAAATGAATGACTATAGCTTTCATAAAACTATGATTAAAATGATTCTAAATTGCTAGAAATTATAAAGAAATTAAAGCTTAATACCTATTGTGGCTGTGGAGTAATTTAATCTATTAATTGAGATTGTAGTTATTAGATTATTATTTTTTAATCATTTTTTTTTAAAAATCTTGAATAAATAAAATTAAAGAAAAAAAAGACCAAATAAGTGAAAAAAAACATGATGACCAATAGTCTTCTTTTGTAGCTATATAATTTTTAGAAAATATTTTCATAGTAATTATTCCAAGAAGACCCATAAAAAATGGTAAAGGCAAAACAAAACCTAAAGCAAAACCAATTGAATAAGGAATATCTTGTTCTAGTTTTAATTGAATAATGAATACAATGATTATTAAAATACCTATTAATACCAAAGTATTTCTTGTAGAGGAGATATCTCTTAAAAATTTTTGCTTTTTTGAAAAATAAATACCAAAGTAACTAGTTAAAATTAATAGTAAAATTAAGATTATTGCTACAAAACTAATACTCATTTTTAAAATATATCTTATGATGTCTTTATTAACGATAAGTAAAAAATGATAATTTAAGCTATTTTTTATGTTTTTTTATTAGATAAATTTCTAGTATTGGAATTTAATGTTAAATCTAAATATAAACTATGTAGATGAATTATTTTTTTTATTTAATTTTATTTTTTTTGGTGAGTTGCACAACCATAATTGATGCAACAAATTATGATGATTTTAGAAGACAATCTTTACTAAAAGGTTTTTATTATAGTGCAGAAGCTAAATCAGATAATATTAGACATTTATACGACAGAGGAGCTTATGGGGCAGGAAATACACAGCTTAGAGCGAATCAAATTGCTATAGAATTTTGTATTAAAGCTGGTTTTAGAGATTGTATAATTACAAAAGAAAATGACAAAGTTATAAGATTAACTCAATGGCAGCAAGCTGAGGCAAAAGCTTTAGAGTTAAAAAATGCTGAAGCAAAAGCTTTAGAGTTAAAAAATACAAAATTACCAACTGATAATTCTTCTCAATATAAAAAAGGGTTGAAAAATAACTGGAAAAGAATTTCAAGAACCATAAATGACGATACACATTTTTATGTGGACACTTCATCTATTAAAACAGAAAAGTATTATAAATATTATTGGGTGCTAGCAGATTATTTAAAAAAAGATGGTGATAAAGTTAGGTCAGTTATTACTTACAATAAAGTTGATTGTGGAGACTTTAAATTTCAATTGTTAAAAATGATAATGTATGACGGACAGAAAGGTGAGGGAAAAAAATTAGACGAATTTGATATAAAAAATCCTGAATGGACAACAATGGATGAAAAAAAAACAGCTGGTGATATACTTTTAAGTTATGTTTGTAAAAGTTAGTTTAATTTAAGAATATTATTTAAGTTCTTTTACTATCTCTACAAAAAATCTTATTATTGCAAGTACGACAGATACTCTTGCGGCATAACCCCAGAACCCATTTTCTTTTTTTTTATTTTTTTCAATAACATAAAATCCTGCACTTCGCCAAATTCCAATAGATACAAAAATTGTAAAAATAATATAGGCAAGGGCATAAAGACCTAAAATAATAGCCGCAGAATCTGATTTAAGATTTTCAAATATAAACAATGGCAATGCTAAAATAATTGCCAATAAAACGCCGATGCCCCAATAACTATAAGCTAAAGACTCCTCACCTCGAATAAAAGGTTTAATTTTTGTTTCAATAAAACTATTTTCATTCTGAGATGAACTTCTTAAATTACTTTCCTTCTTAGAGTAAGATTTCTCTAAATTTTTAACTCTTCTATTTTCTCTTAACTCATCTCGTTTAGCACGCAACTCATAAATTCTATTTTCTTTATCGATTCTTTCTTGCTCAATTTTATTTTCTCTCTCAATTCGTTCAGCCTCTATCCTTTCTTGCTCCTCATAAAATTCATCTTCTAAATCTCTTGTTCTGATTTCAATATAAATTGCTCGAGCTTCATTTTTATCACCTCTTGCCTCTTTAAAAGCTTTCAACCAAGCCGTATCTTCATAATTATTTTTATCTAATTCCGATTTAACTATTTTTGATATTTTTTTTTCTAACTCTTTTTTTTGTGACATAAAGTAAAAATATTATGATAAAATTTAAATATATTTACGAGTATATATGCATTTAATACATTGAAAATAAATAATTTAAAAAAAAATGATACTTTATCTTACAATTTTGCCCGCCATACTCATTTTTTTATATTTTTATTTCGCCACTGAGTACAAAAATATTCATTCGCTTATTTTTCAAGTATTTGTAATTGGTTTATTCATAGCTTTTCCAGCTGGTGAGTTTAACTCTTATATTTTAGAAAATTTTTCAAATAACAATCCAGTCAATAATGCATTATTAACTGGTTTTTTTGCTGGCGGATTAGTTGAAGAATTATTAAAATTTTCTGTTTTATATTTTTTTGTTCTTGAGCATAATAAAATAGTTAAGCCAACTTATATTTTAATTTTTGGAATGATTGTATCCTTAGGTTTCGCTATACACGAAAATTATACATATGTGTTTACAAATAAAGATAAGGGATACCAACTTTATGTATCCCTAGTCAGAATCTACTCTGCGGTACCAATGCATATTTTCAATGGTGTTATTATGGGGTGTTTCTTTGCATTTTATAAATATAGTAAAAATATAAAGTTTTTAGGCTACTCAATCTTAGTCCCTATAATTTTGCATGGTAGTTATAATTTTTTATTAGGCGTAGACTTTCCGCACGTTGAAAAAATTATTGTAATAATTATGATTTTTTTATCCTATCAACTATATAAAATAGTTAGCAAGATCGAAACTTCCTACAGGTAAAATAAAAAAAAATTAAATACCTTCTAACATTCCTTGGATAAATCCAATTCCAAAAAGAATAGATGTAGCAACTATTACTACATAAATTACGTTTGCCCAGCCAAAAGTTTCTCTAATTCTAATTTTTTGTAATTTATAATTAGTAGCGCTTCTCCAAGTTCCTATACTTGAAAAAACATAGCAACCTACAACTATCCATGCAAAAATCCCTGGTATCAATGAATCAAGATTTTGTTTTGAACTATAATCATCTAAAATTGAAAATAAAAAAAAATTTATTAAAGTTAATAGTGAATACATTATCCAAAATGAAAAACCTAAAGATTCTTGACCATTAAAAAAGCTTATAATAAAATTTTTACCTTCTCTTACTCTAGGTTTAAAAGATCTTTCCGAGTTAAGATTTAAATCTTTTTTTGTTTGTGTATATACAAAGAAAATTACTCCTATTAGTAATATCAATACCCACCAATATTCTTTTATACTACTACTTGTTTTTAATTTTGCGCTCTCTGTAGATTTTGTTTTTTTTGTGAAATTTGAATTTTCATTTTCTACTTTTCTATAATTCTTTGCATCAGCATACTCATTCTCATTCCATGTTCCTGTCAATCTTTCGCCGTCAGAAAAAAAATAAGTCCCTGTACCGTGTCGCTTTCCATTTTTTACCTCACCTATATACTTATCTCCTGATGAAAAAGTTATAGTTCCTCTGCCGTTTGGACGATCATTCTTGTATTCTCCAGAATATTTATTTCCATTGGCATAAATATATGTTCCAAATCCATGTCTATCTCCATTTAAATATTCTCCCTCATATCTATCGGCAGGATCAGACCACTTGTAAATTCCGTAGCAATTTGTCCAGGTCTTTTTATTATAACTACCAACGCAATTTGGTAATTTTGACTGATTTACTGAAGATGCGGATGTTTTGCTTGTATTTGATATATTTGAAGTTTCGGTATTAAAGATTTTATCTCCGTAAATTTTTGCAGAGCGGCTTGAAAAATCTAAATTTTTGTAAAAAATAAATAGCTTTTCGGCATTCTTAATCTCAACTGTCGTGGCCTGTTTATAATTTACAGGTCCTGGGGCGGGATAATTTCTAGGTTTTGTATATGATAGCCAAACACCATTAGTTTTTTCATAAATATATTGTTTGTCACCCTCAATCCTGTAATGAAGTACAATTGAGTCTCTATCATGATATTCTATTAAGCCTTCTTGTAAGTAAAAAGTAATTTGATTATTAATATTATATGCGCAATCAAAAATACCGTTTTCTATTGCTATAAGTCTATTTGATTTATCATAATGAATTTTTTTTCCTTGCTTAAGACCATTTACATTAGCATTTAATTTCTTACAATTTTCAAAGTATGAATTATTTATTCCAAAATAACCCTGCTCATTAGTGTATCCAGCATCACTTTTTTCACCAACACTTAGTCCTTTATTTGTTTTATTATCATAAATAAGTGCAAATGTTCTTTCTGGAAAAATAGTTAATGCTAAAAAAAATAAAAATAAAAATATTTTATTCATTATTATTGATCAATATTATACTTTTTTTTAATAACTTCTAAGATTAAAAATTTTTTTATTACTTCAAAAATATTATTAATTTCATAACATCTTCAAAGTTGATGTTTAGGATGATTATGTCAATGTTTTTAAAGCTTTATTTATACTAGTTAGACTAGAAAAAAAACTCCTTAATTTCAAACAAATGGAATAAGTTAAAATCCTCGTATAAGTTAATTAAATGAAAAAAATTTTAATTATAATATTTACATTATTTTTTTGGAACTCAGTAATACTTGCTAAAGAAGAGATTAGGTCTAGATTCGGTTTTTATATTACTGTCCCATCAAATTTTATCGCTATTCAAAATCAGAATTTAGATGATTTACTCAGAAAATATAAAGGTTCTAAAATCGATAAAGATGCTTTTAATGATTTAATGGCCGGATCTTCTAAACAAAATATGAATATAGAGTATTTTTTTTCACCAGAGATGGAAGATCCCGGCAGTCATACTATTAATATAGTAAATGACACATCGGGTGATTTTAAAAGAGATATCCTTTCAATCCCTATGCGGGACCTTTGTCCTTTATACAAGAAAGAATATTCCAAAGTATTTAAAAAAAATCTCGAACAGTATACTTGTGAACTTACAAATAAATTTAGTCCTAAATTTAAACAAGCGGTGTTTTTGATTCATGATAGTGTGAGTTCGAAAGAAGGATACCTAGTTCAATATCAACTTCAAACAAGTGCTGGTTTTACAACTTTCACAGCAACTTGCAAAAATTCTAGAACTTGCGAATTGATGAACAGCTACGTATCTCAAATGATTAGATCAATTAGATAGTATTGCTAATTTTAATAAATCCATAAGATTAATAAAATTATATTTATTTAAATTTAATAGCTTATATAATTTTCGTTAAAATTAATAAATATAACCTCATTATTTTATTATCTTTAATAATAAATTGTAATTAATTTTTGATAGGCTTATAATGAATGAAAATTTATACAAAAATAATTATTAATTTTTGTGAAAAAATTTATTTTTCTTTTTTTATTTATATTTTATCAATCCACTGCATTTTCAATTAATCAATTTAAATATTCAAAAGATAGTCTTAGAGCTGAGTTTTGTAATACATTATATGATAATTTGAATTTTCCCAATTTACCTAATAAAACCCCTTTGAAAATTGACACAGAGCTTTTAGTAGAAGAAATTAATAATGTTGATGGGAAATCTTTTAGCTTTGACGCTGTATATACTCTTTGGATCTATTGGACTGATGATAGAGTAATTGAATTATTAAAAAAATTAGGAAAATATGAAAAAACAAATGAACCTACATATTTATGTGATTATGAAGTAAGTTCAATTTGGGGAGCAAAAAGAAAGTTATTTGATCCAGTTGTAGAAATTTATAATCAAAAAAAAACTCCAAAATATTCAGAAAGATTTGATTGGATTGAAATTTTCAGCAATGGAACAATTCAAGCAAGAGTAAGAACAAGCTCCGAGTTTAGAACAAAAGAATTAGATTTTTCAAAATTCCCTTTTGATAAACAAACATTTTCATTTCACATATTTTCAGAATTTCCAATTAATTTTGTAGAGTTTATTCCAAATAAAAAAATGAATACACATAAAAAGGAACTTTACAAAGCAGACGGCGAAGATGGGTTAAATATTCCTGGCTGGAAAGTCAAAGATGTTCATTTTAAAAATATAATAACAAAAGAAGATAAATATGAATATTCAGGATTTGTTGTTGAAATTACTGCTGAAAGAAATTTTGGATATTATATTTTTAAGATTATGATTCCTGTAATTTTTTTGATCGTAATAACTTGGTCTGTTTTTTGGATTAAAGTTTCTGAACTACAAGCAAAAGTGAATGTGACAGTTGTAACTTTATTAGCTTTAATAGCTTATAATTTTATTTTTGAACAGGATATTCCAAAACTTAGTTACGTTACATATTTAGATGTTTTTATTTTAGTTTCATATTTTTTTGCAGGCACAGCAACTATTCTTTGTATATATTCCCATTGGAAATATTTAATTTCAAAAAAAGATCAGAATATTGTTGGTTACTACGCAAGAAGATTTGGACCAATAAGCTATGTTCTAATTAATTTATTAGCAATATTTTTATATATATAAAATTTTACAAATGAAAGAGCCGTATTTCATGGCTAAATTAGCTCGCTAAACTTTTGATGACAAATATATCAAAGTAAACTTGATGCTAAAAAAATGAAAATTTATCCTGTAAAATCTTATACAATTTTTTAAATAATCATTACTAATATTAACTTTTTAGCATTCTTGACAATCGGTAGTTGCATAAAGTATTATTAATCATTACAGAATTTATTTTGTAATAGTTTCATAGTTGCTTCTAACTATGCCCCGCATCAAAGTTGATCGTCGGGACCACAATCAGAAAGAATTTAGAAAGAAAAAATGTGCGGCTGACCCAGCAATTGTGCTGCGTGTCAGAAAATTAATTTAATTTACAAAAGAAAATGAAAAAGAACAAAAAAAACGATCAGATGGAGTCGAAGATATCCTTCAAAGAGGTTTTGGAGAAAAATTTTCCACCTCGAAAAACAGAAAAAACCAAATATTTAATATCAAAAAGTAAGATCAAGAGTGGTTTTAGCTCAGATAAATTTATTATTTTTGGTGAAGATAAACGTGAATTTGATCGTTACCGAAATTCAATGATTGATCAATTAGATCCAAAAACAGTGGTTCAAGTAGATCTTGCATTTATGATCATAAAACATGGCTGGGATTTAAAGCGAATAAATTTAATACGAAATGGCTTAATGAATGCCGAAACACGTATTCTATTAGAAAAAGCCTTTAACATTGAAGATACTCAAATCTTAAATAAATATGAGATTGAAAAAGAGCTCAATGATCTTAATAAAAAATCAGAAGTGATGGGTATGGTCTATGCAAGAGATTGTATAGGTGTAAATGCATTTGAAAAACTTTCAAGATTAGAAACTTCAATTCATGCAAAATATATAAAAATCTATGATTATTATAAATTAGATAGATTTGGAAAGGAGCTATATGAACAAAAACAAGTTTCTAACGGCTAGGGATAAAAAAATTAAATCTACTAAAGAAAAAGCAGATTCTCTTTATAATAATTTATCTCAAACCGATTTATCTTATAGGGATAGTAATGAACATTTTTATAAAAATATGTTTAAATTACTTATAAAATACACACCCTATCCAAAAGAACCCTATAGTGAAGAACTAGCAAAAGTTTTAATTGAATGTTTTGGAAGAAAAGAGTTTGGGGATAAATTTTATGAAGAAACAATTAAACCAATTTATAATAAGGAGATAAAAGAGGAGTTAAATAAAACAGCTATTAATGCTGAGGAAAAAAAACCAGAACAACCTGCTCCTGTCATTAAAACTAGTCCTCCAGTGACTAATAAAAATTGTATTCCTTATAATGATGGGCTGACTCCAGAGGAAATTAAAAAAAATTGGCACAAAATTAGACCCTGCGATCCTAATGAAATTATTATAAAAAAGGAGAGTAAGCCTAATAAATTTAATGATCCAAATTTTAAAGGTTATTATTAAAATTTAGATTTTTATTGAAGATGGTTTGTGGCAGCGACACCCAGCTTTACAGCTGGATGTTTAATATTTAACTATTTTTTTGTAAAATACTTAGGCTGGAAGAATTACAGTATCGATAATATGAATAACGCCATTCGTACATTCGATATCTGTTTTTGTAACTTTAGATGTTCCGTTTAATTTAACGCCATCATCTGTACTAATTTTTACATCAGCACCATTTACAGTTTTTGCAGATTTACCATTTAAACCCATTACATCTGCTGCCATCACTTTGCCAGCAACAACGTGATATGTAAGAATAGATTTAAGTTTTGGAACATCAGCAAGTAAAGATTCTAATGTGCCAGCAGGTAATTTTGCAAATGCATCATCTGTAGGTGCAAAAACTGTAAATGGACCTGTGCCTTTTAATGTATCCACTAAACCTGCCGCAGTTACTGCAGCTGCTAGTGTTTTAAAAGATCCAGCTTCTACAGCTGTATCAATAATGTTGTGCATATTTCCTTTTTTGTTTGATTGATCGAGGCCGATGCGTATGTCACATAGACATGCATAGCAAGGAGTATTCGGTCGCTATACGTATTTAAAAAAAATTTAGTAAAAATATTTTTTTTAAAAAAATTTTTCACCTTTTAACGCCAAATAAAGGTGTTTTATTTTTAAATATTTTTTGATACTTGATAAAGAATGAGCACAAATCGAAAAATGAGCAATAGTGGTCCAAAAAATAAATTATAGCGATCGAAAAGGATTAATGTCCTGGAAAATCTATTAGTTTAAAAGTTTTATAATTTTTAGATTTAAGTTTTCTATTTCCCTGTAAATCATACAAATCAATCAGAAATATAAAAGCCACTACATTTGCTTTGCATTTTTCAACTAGTTTAGCCGAGGCAATAGCTGTACCACCGGTTGCTATTAAATCATCTATAACAATTACTTTGTCGTTTTTATTTAAAGAAGATTTGTGAACTTCAATTGTGTCAGTTCCATACTCTAAATTAAATTTTTGAGAGATTTTTTTTCCAGGTAATTTATTCTTTTTTCTAATAAGAACTAAAGGTTTTTTATTCAAATAAGCTAAAGCTGAGGCAAAAATAAAACCTCTGGATTCGATGCCTACTATTTTATTATGTTTTATTTTTTCGGAGATTTTATGCATTTTTTTTAATACATAACTAAATGCGTTTGAGTCTTCAATTAATGAAGTAATATCCCTAAATAAAATTCCTTTTTTAGGATAGTTAGGAATAGATCTTACAAATTTTTTTAAATTCATTAAAAATTATTGATATACTATACATTAAATATGAAAAGATTATTTATTGCTGCATTGAAAGAAGAAACTCCAGGGCTAAATTTTTTTAATTATACTGGTGCAGGAAAAATTAATGCAGCCTATCATGTTACAAAATTAATTATTAAATATAAGCCACTCGAGGTTATTAATTTTGGTAGTGCTGGATCATTAAGAAAAGATTTGAATGGGCTAATAGAATGTACAAAGTTTTATCAAAGAGACATGGATGCTAGAGGCTTAAACTTTGCGTTAGGAGAAACTCCTTTTGATGACATTAAAGAAATTATTTTATCAAATAATGGCTATTCTTGTGGGTCCGGAGATAGCTTTGTCACATCAAGAATTGAGATGAATGTTGATGTTGTTGATATGGAAGCTTATGCAATTGCTAAAGTTTGTCAAAAAGAAAATGTAAAATTTAGATGTTTTAAATTTATTTCAGACGAAGCAAATGAGAACGCAAAAATAGATTGGATTGAAAATTGCAAAAAAGGCGCAACTCTATTTTTAGAACAAGCAAAAAAATTATCTTTAGTTTAAATTAAAATAAAACATCTGAGGCTTATGAGTCGAAGCGGGACCTTGCTTCGCTCTATTTTTTTTAGCAAAATAAAGCTATTTATTTTTAAATATTTTTTGATTTTTGATTAAGAATAAGCACGCATCCAAAGATGAGCACCGGTAGTCCAAAAATTAAATTATTAGTCCATTGTAGACCTTCAAAAATTGTTGAAATAATTAGTGCAATAATTGGCATAACCACACCCATATACCCTGCCCGAGCTGAACCAATGCTTTCTAATAATTTTAAATATAAATAAAAAGCAACCACTGAGCCGATAATGGCTAAATATAAAAGAGATGAAATGTAAGAAAATGAATAATCAAAAATAAGTTCTGCTCCTCTAAATTTTGCAACAATTAAAGTAAATACAGATCCATAAAACATTCCATAGGCAATGGATTGAATAAATGGAATTTTATCCTTAAAATTTTTTTGATGAATTAGGTTGCCGGTGGATGCCCAAAAGGTTGCTATAAATGATAAAATAATTCCAATATGGGTTTTGTCTTCAACTTTAAAATTTAATAATTCTTTTTCAAAAATAATTAAAATTCCTATAATTCCAAATCCTGCTGCAATTAATGTTTGTTTTGAGCTTTTAATATTAAAATAAATTCTCTCGCCTAATATATTCATTATTAAAATTGTTGAAAAAGCGATGGTGACAATTCCACTAATTAAATAGGTATTTGCTAGATAGAAAAATATGTAATTGAGAGAAAATAAAGTTACCCCTAAAAGTAAAAACCAAAAATGTTGATGAAGATTAAATAATAATTTTTTTTTAAAAAGTATTAAAAAAATAAAGACAATGGCACTTGCTATAAGAAAACGATAGAAAATTGAAATTAAAGGATCAACAACACCAAATTGAAATTTAATTAAATACCAAGTTGGCGACCAGCAAATTAATGTACTTATAAAAAGTATAAGATTATTCATAAATTTTTATTAAAGACTATCGAACTGCAGTTAATTCTTTCAATCGACTAAGGGTTCTTGAAAAGATTTTTTGAACCTTAGAACTACTTGTAAGATTATTAATTTCTGTGGCAGCCGTTGCAACAAGTTTTAATTTATTATCATAGATTACATCAATAAAATTAACAAAACGGTACTGTTCATTAATTAAATCTTCATTAAAATTTGGAATGTTTTCAATAAAAAATATTTTTATAATTTTGCTCATCTCAATATAATCCTCAGCAGAATAACTTTCAAAAAATAAATCTTTAAAATCAAATTTTGCAATATTGGAGACAAAATTTTTAATAACCACTTTCCTTCCTTTAACCGTTAAAGTGGTAGTTGAAAATTTTTTACCATTTAAAGTTCCAAGTAAGACATCATTGAACATTTTTTTAGCTTGCGGATTTGTAAGTGGAAAAAATTTATTTTTTTTATTTAAAAATAATTGACGATAATCAGCACCAGTATCTAAAGAATAGATAGTGCTATTCTGTTTGATCATCTCAATATAGGTCAAGAACTGACCACGCTGAAGTCCACCTAAATACAGATTATCAGGGCGAACATTGGAGGTTGTTATAATAAAAATATTTTTACTATAAAATTGTTCAAGTAATTTTCCTAAAATCATTGCATCTGCAATATTAGTAACTTGAAACTCATCTAGAAAAATAATGTCATATTCAGCCTTTAAATTTTTTACAATATTTGGAATAACGCTACTTTCATTCTTTTTTTTATGAAGACGGTTATGAACATCCACCATAAATTTGTTAAAATGAGCTCTGTAAACGCGAAGATTTTTAAATTGATCAAGAAATAAATTTATAATCATAGTTTTGCCAGAACCCACCTCACCATATAAATAAAATCCCTTTGTTTTTTTATTTGCAAAAATATTTCCTAACGAACTAAGCAGAGAGGGTTTTGTATCCTCAATTAAGTTTTCTAAATTTTTAACTAACTCTAGTTGAGCGGGGTTTGGAATAAGGCCTTGTTTTTTTGAAAATTTTTTAAATGCTTGGTCTATTTTTAAATGGTACATTTATTATGTTATTAATTGATTTTTAATTTATCGCAAATGGCTATTTCCTATTCAAAAATACATATTATTGCTGATGCAACTCCAACGGCACAGTCTGCGAAAAAATTGATTACAGAAAAATATAAAAATCATTCAATTAATGATTCGGATGTCTTGGTAGTTTTGGGTGGTGATGGTTTTATGCTTAGCTCTTTAAAAAAATATCAGAAATATAAACTGCCATTTTACGGTATGAATAAAGGAAATCGCGGTTTTTTACTAAATAAATTTGATGAGAAAAATTTAATTAATAAAATTAATAAAGCTGACATTGCTGAACTTCATCCCCTTGAAATGTATGCAAAAAATAATAATGGCAAAATTAAAACGGCTATTGCAATTAATGAAGTGTCAGTTTTTAGAGAAACACGCCAGGCTGCAAAACTTGAAATTAAAATAGATAATAAAGTAAGAATGAGGGAAATTGTATGTGATGGCACCCTTGTTGCAACACCTGCGGGCAGCACTGCTTACAACTTATCAGCTCGAGGACCTGTGTTAGATTTAGAGTCAAATTTATTAGCTCTAACCCCTATTTCACCCTTTAAACCAAGGGGATGGCGTGGTGCTACAATAAATAGTAATGCAAAAGTTTCTATTAAAAATTTAGATCCAAAAAAAAGACCCGTTAGCGTTGTTGCTGACAACGTAGAGTTTCGTCATGTTTTAACTGTAAATGTTTATTTAAATAAAAATAAAACCTTTAGACTTTTGTACGATAAAAAATATGGTCTTAAAGAGAGAAATTTAGCTGAACAATTTAAATTTTAAAGGATTCTCCGCAGCCACAACGTTCAGTTTCATTTGGATTATTAAATACAAAGGATGAAGAAAATTTATCTTCTTTGTAATCCATTTTTGTTCCAAGCAAATACATAATAGCTTTTGGATCAATAAATACTTCAACTCCATTATCTTTTACCACTTCATCATTTGGAATGGTTTCTTTCAGATAAGTCATCTCATATTCCATGCCCGCACATCCGCCTGATTTTACAGAAACACGAACACCTTTGACGCCAGTTTCAGCATTACTTAATATTTCTTTGATACGCTTTGCAGCATTATCTGAAATTGTAATTAATTGTTTTGTCATACGTTTAAAGCCAGTTTTGCAACCTCCGACATCTTACTCTTATCCCAAGGCGGATCCCAAACTATTTTCACCACCACCTCATCGTAATGTCCTAAACTTTCAACAGCCTTTCTAACATTGTTAGGAATGCTTTGTGCTTCTGGACAATTTGGTGAAGTAAGCGTCATATCAATTTCGCAATTCTTATCCTTAAGCCTTACATCATAAATAAGACCTAACTCGTAAATATCAACGGGTATCTCAGGGTCAAAAATGGTCTTTAATTTATCTTTTATTTCCTCAATTTTTTGTGAATGATCCATTAGTCTATAATTTCTGAGTTAATTGGTTTTTTTTCATTATCCAGTGCTGCTTTTAAAGTATGCCAAGATAAAGTTGCACATTTTACTCGCATTGGAAATTTACCAACTCCTGCAAGGGATGAAAATTTAATATGTTCATCCTCGGTTAAACCTGCTTTTTTAATTTCTTGTCCCTCTTTAATCATTTTAAAGAATGAATTTAATAATTCACGAGCTTGTTTTTTAGATCTACCCTTAACAATTTCAGTCATAATTGAGGAGGATGCAACGGAGATGGCGCAGCCTGATCCTTCAAATGAGATATCCGTTACTTTTTTGTCTTTATCTAAAATTAAGTACACATGGATATTATCCCCGCATAAAGGATTGTGCCCTTCGGCATCATGATTAAATTTATTACATTTGCCAAAATTTCTAGGCTTTTTACCGTGGTCTAAGATGAGATCCTGATAAAGTTCTGTTAGATCCATTACTTTAATTTAAATATTTTTTTACATTTTTTAATGCTCTCACATAAAGCATCAATATCTTGTTTATTATTATAAACTCCAAAGGAAACCCTTAAGGATGATCCAATTTTCAATTTTTTATGAAGGATCTGACAACAGTGATGACCTGCCCTTACTGCAATGTCATCTTCATCAAAAACTGTTGATGCATCATGGGCATGAACACCCTTAATATTAAAGGAAAAAACGCTTCCTTTATCTGAGGGTCTTCCTACAAACTCAATATCATTAAATTTGCTAATTTTATCTAAAGCGTAAGTAGCTAAACTTTGCTCATGGCTTACAATATTTTTAATTTTAATATCTTTAACAAATTTAATTGCATGCTTTAATGCAATCACTTCAGCTGATGCCAATGAGCCAGCTTCAAATTTACTAACTCCTGATGCATAGGTAATATTTTTAGTATCAACATTTTGAATCATTCCACCACCACCATTGAAGGGCTCAAATTGCTCAACCCATTTATTTTTCATGAACAATATTCCAACTCCTGTTGGCCCATAAATTTTATGAGCTGAAAATGCATAAAAATCGCAATCTAATTCTTTAAGATCCACATGACTGTGAGTGACTGCTTGCGTGCCATCGATACAAACGGGTATTTTTTTAGCTCTTGCAATACTGATTACTTTTTTAACATTTGTTGTAAGTCCCGTAACGTTGGATACATGGATAATACTAATCATTTTCGTCTTGTTGGTAATTAATGAGGTTAATTGATCAACCTGAACTTCGCCTTCTTCATTAATTGGAATAAATTTTATATTAACTTTTTTCTTTCTTAAAAAATGCCATGGCACGTAATTCGAATGATGCTCTGCCTCAGTTAATATAATTTCATCACCTTCTTTTAAAAATTTGCCAAAACAATGGGCGACTAAATTTAAAGATTCTGTTGAGTTTTTTGTAAATATAATCTCTCCGTCACTGCCATTTACAAATTCTTTAATAGTCTCTCTTGTATTGTCATAATTAGCTGTTGCACGGGCTGCAAGACCGTAAACGGCTCTGCCAATATTTGCATAATGATTTTTATAAAAATCATCTAATGCATTAATCACTTGAATTGGTTTTTGTGCAGAATTAGCAGTGTCAAAATAAATTAAATTTTTATTTGATTTAAATATTGGAAATTGACTCTTAATATCTTTTAAATTCATGCCAACATATCCTCGGTTTTCTTTAAAAAATAATTCTTAAAATTTTCATCTGAAATTTTCTCAACCACTTCCGATAAAAAACCTTGAACGATTAATCGTTTTGCCTGATTTTCTGGAATGCCCCTTGCCATTAAATAAAATAATTCATCCTTATTAAGTGAGGTGGATGATGAACCATGGCTACATTTTACGTCATCGGCGTAGATTTCAAGTTCGGGCTTTGAATGAAAGGTGCACTGATCGGATAAAAGAACACTTTTAATTAATTGATAACCATTGGTTTTTTGTGCGATTTGATCAACAAATATTTTTCCTTGGTAAACTCCCTTAGCCGTTCCATCCATAATACTTTTTGAAAACTGATAACTCTTTGTATTTTCAGCTAAATGATTAATTTTAACTTTAATCTCGTGCTCTTCGTTATTTTTTAGAAACTGCGTGTAATATAAATAACATTCAGACAAAGATTCATTGAGATTAATCTCTACTTCATCTCTGATTGTTTTTGTAATATTTGAAAATATAAAGCTTTCATAATTTGCACTTGTTGCAATATTTACTTTCTTAAACCTATAAATACAGTTTTCTGTATTATTTGAATTTAAAATATAATTTTTAAAATGGGAGTTTTTCTCAACATCAATATTGGTATTAATCGTAATGAATGTTTTTTTATTATCATTTAAAAATTTTTCAAAGATTACAGCTTTAGAGTTTTTATTTAGTAAAATATAATTTTTTTGATGTATTTGTTTTTGATCAGCTTTAGAATTAAACTGATAATAAATAATTATTGGCAAATCTAAATTATCTTTTACTTCTAAATAATAACCGATTGTTGCTAAGCCATTATTTGCAGCAATCAGTGGATTTTTTTTATTACTAAATAATTTTGATAAATGTTTATTATTTTTATTATAATATTCATCAATTGAAGTGATAATTAACTTGTCCTTATCTTTTCCCTCAAATTCCGTTTTTTGAACCAATCCATTAACGATAAAAATTTTATTGTGTTTAAATTTTTCAACAACCTTTTCATTAATAACCTCTTTATTTGGCTTATAAATCTCAAGGTTTTTATTACTTTCTAAAAAGTAATTTAATGTAGATTGTTTCCAATCTTCATCTTTTTTAGTTGGAAAGCCATGTTTATTGAAAAGGTTTAAACTTAATGTTCTTAATTCATTTACTTCTTTAATTTCAGAAATAGTGTTCATTATATTTAAACTGCCTTTTGAAATTCCTTATAGCCAATCTTATCAAGTTCTTGCGCAAGTTTTGAACAACCCGTTTTTACAATTGAACCATTTACCATCACATGGACAAAGTCAGGTTTGATATAATCTAATAATCTTTGGTAATGGGTAATAATTAAAAAAGATCTATTTTTAGATCTTAGAGCGTTCACTCCATCTGCAACTATTTTTAGAGCATCAATATCTAATCCTGAATCAGTTTCATCTAAAATTGCAAGATCTGGTTCTAATAATGACATTTGCAAAACTTCATTACGTTTTTTTTCTCCACCAGAAAAACCAACATTTAAAGCTCGACCTAATTGCTCATCTTTAATTCCAAGTTTTTTTGCGTGCTGTTTTACAAGGGATAAAAATTCAACAACATCAACTTCCTTCTGCCCTTTTGCTTTTTTAATTGCATTTAAGGAAGTTTTTAAAAAATTATTCATAAAAACTCCTGGAATTTCTATGGGGTACTGAAATGCTAAAAATATTCCCTTCTGTGCTCTTTCATCTGCTTCAAGTTCAATAATATTTTCATCTTTAAATAAAATTTTTCCATCAACTTCATATCCACTTTTGCCAGCTAATACATAGGAAAGTGTACTTTTCCCAGATCCATTGGGTCCCATAATGGCATGCACTTCGCCTTTACCAATCTTAAGATTAAAATCCTTTAAGATTTTTTTATCACCCACACTTACATTTAATTTTTCAATACTTAACATTAACCAACACTTCCTTCTAAACTAATGCTCACTAACTTTTGCGCCTCTACTGCAAACTCCATGGGTAGTTGTTGCAAAACCTCTTTACAAAATCCATTTACAATTAAACTTACTGCCTCTTCTTGATTTAAGCCTCTTTGTTTACAATAAAATAACTGCTCTTCACTTATTTTAGAGGTTGTTGCTTCATGCTCTGTGGTTGAAGTCGAGTTTTTATTATCAATATATGGAACCGTATGTGCACCACATAAATTTCCAACTAATAATGAATCGCACTGTGTATAATTTTTGGCATTACTTGCCTTTGGATGAATGCTGACAAGGCCTCTATAAGTATTATCAGCGTGACCTGCGGAAATACCCTTAGAAATAATTCTACTCTTAGTATTTTTACCAAGGTGGATCATTTTAGTTCCGGTATCTGCTTTTTGATAATTATTAGTAATAGCAATTGAGTAAAATTCACCCGATGAATTATCGCCTTGTAAAATACAGCTTGGGTACTTCCAAGTAATTGCAGATCCTGTTTCAACTTGTGTCCAAGAAATTTTAGAATTTTTACCCTTACAAATTCCTCGTTTTGTTACAAAGTTATAAATTCCACCTTTTCCCTCTTTATCGCCTGGATACCAATTTTGAACAGTTGAATATTTAATTTCAGCATCATCTAATGCAACTAACTCTACATTTGCGGCATGAAGTTGATTTTCATCACGCATTGGAGCAGTACATCCTTCTAAATAACTTACATAACTTCCCTTATCTGCAATAATTAAAGTTCTTTCAAATTGGCCTGTGTTTGATGCATTAATTCTAAAATATGTTGAAAGCTCCATGGGACATCTCACTCCCTCTGGAATGTAAACAAAAGAACCATCGGTAAAGACTGCAGAATTTAATGTCGCAAAATAATGGTCCGTTAAAGGAATAACTGAACCTAAATATTTTTTAACTAAATCTGGATGTTTTTGTACAGCTTCAGAAATTGAACAAAAAATTATTCCAATATCTTCTAATTTTTTTTTAAATGTTGTAGCAACGGATACAGAGTCAAATACGGCATCCACCGCAACTCCTGCTAATCTTTTTTGTTCATTAAGAGGAATTCCTAATTTTTCATAAGTTTTTTTAATCTCAGGATCAATTTCATCTAATGACTTAGGTCCTTCTTTAAAACTCTTTGGCGCTGAGTAATAATATAAAGCCTGGTAGTCAATTTTAGGATATTGAGGTTTTTGCCAGTTTGGCTCCGTCATTAATTGTAATCGATCAAAGGCTTTTAATCTCCAAGCCAACAACCATTCAGGTTCATTTTTTTGTTTTGAAATAAACTGAATAACCTCTTTATTCAGTCCTTTTGGAGCTCTAACGGACTCCACATCGGTTACAAAACCGTAGGCATAATCCTGTTTAATTTGCTCTTGAATAAAATTATCTGACATTTAATGCTCCATTTTTAAAACAATCTGACTTCCAAATATTAAAGAAGGTTTCAATTTGCTCTTTAGTAGAATCCCAGCCCAAACTTACTCTAATTGCAGAGTGAATATATTTTTCATCTACTTGCATTGCCTTTAAAACGTGGGACGGTTCAACTTTACCAGAGGAACAAGCCGCACCAGAACTGACACAAATTCCTTTTTGATCAAGGGCAATCACTTGGTTTTCAGAAGTCATTGATGGATATGCAAAATAGCAAGTATTTGCCAATCGATTTGTATCTTCGCCAAAAATTTTAATTTCATTAGAAAGTTTTTTTAAATTTGCTTCTAATAAATCTCTATTGTTTTTTATTTCAGAATTGCAAATTTTAGCTAAATTATTAACTTCATTGATTGCCTCACCAAAGCCTACAATTCCTAAAAAGTTTTCCGTACCAGATCTTAAATTTTTCTCTTGCCCTCCCCCTGTAATTTCTGGGGAAATATTATTTCTAGTATTTATTAATAAAGCGCCAACTCCTGTAGGCCCGCCAATTTTATGAGATGAAATTGAAAATAAATCCACATCTAAACTATCTAAATCTATTTCAATTTTTCCAAGACCTTGAACACCGTCACAGTGAATAATTCCTTTATATTTTCTAACTATTTTTGCAATTTCATTAATAGGGTGAATAATTCCGGACTCATTATTTGCAAACATAATACTAACTAAAAAAGAACTGGTCTGTTTTGAAAGTAATTCCTCTATTTCTTTTAAATTAATATTGCCATTTGAATTGATATTAAAGAATTTTTTTTCAATATCTAAATTTTTTACAACATCAATCACTGATGCATGTTCTGTTTGTAGAGAAAAAATAGTTTTAATATTATTTTTTTTTATAAAACCTTTAATAGCTAAATTATTTGACTCAGTTGCTCCACTTGTAAAAATAAGATCATAATTTTTTGCTTTTAAAGCGGATAAAATGTTTCTTCTGACTTCTTCAACAATTTTTTTTGAATTTCTACCAATTTTATGAACAGAAGAAGGATTGCCAAATTCTTCAAATTTTAAATTTTGAATTTTTTTTATTACATTTTTATGTAACGGTGCAGTTGCGTTATAATCTAAGTAAATCATCGACTCATTCCCTGTGATTGACTTGCTGAATTTTCCATAGGTGTACTTCTTGGAATTTTATTTTCTAAAACGTCCATTAATGTCACTGAAGTAAAATAATTACTAATGTGACGTGACAATCCATCCCAAAGATTGTGCGTTATACATTTTGTTGATTTTCCTGTGCACCCTTTTTTAGACTTTAGTTTACACTTAGTCGTTTTGATATCTTCATTAACTGCTTCAATGATTGATGAAAGATGAATTTTGCTTGGCTCCTTTGAGAGTCTATATCCACCTAAATTTCCTCTAACACTAGTGACTAAATCTTTTTTTTTTAATTTTAAAAATAACTGTTCTAAAAAGGAGAGAGAAATACCCTGACGTATGGATATATCATTCAAGCTGACTGGTTTTTGCTGCTTGTTAAAATTGGCAAGGTCAGCCATCGCCATTACAGCGTATCTTCCTTTAGCTGTTAATTTCATAGTAAATTAATGATTAATTCACGTAGATTTATCTATTCCTACTAATTTAGTCAACTTTAAAAAAAAACCAAAACTCAATTGCTTTTATGGTATAAGAGCGCCTTGTTAAAATAATAATTCAACAAAATTCTATGAGTATAGTTAATCCAGCAGGAACTTTTATAAACGGACCCGATGGAAAACTTGAGGCAAAATACGTTCAAGGAAAAAATTCAACTGCTCCCACTGTTTTAATTCTTCATCCACATCCAGAGTATGGTGGAACCATGAATAATAAAGTTGTCTATAATGCTTTTCACACATTTCTTAAAAATGGATTTTCTGTTTGTCGTTTTAATTTTAGAGGAGTTGGTAAAAGTGAGGGGAAATTTGATAATGGTCAGGGAGAATTATCAGATGCAGCAGCTGTATTAGATTGGATACAACGACAAAATCCAACTACTAATGAAAGTTGGATTGTTGGATTTTCCTTCGGTTCATTAATTTGTATGCAATTGCTAATGCGAAGACCTGAAATTTATAGATTTATAGCGATCTGTCCTCAACCTAATATTTATGATTTTAATTTTTTAGCACCTTGCCCATCATCAGGCATGGTTCTATATGCATCCAATGATCAACTCGTTCCACAGGATGCAACAAAAGCATTAGAGACTAAACTTAAAAATCAAAAGAGTATTAATGTAGATTTTGTTAAAATAGAAGGTGCCAATCATTTTTTTGCAGGCAAAGATAAAGAATTTAATTCTGCCATAGAAAAATATATTAAAAAAGAATCTAGATTTTAATTAGAATAAACTATTCCGCCTGTAACAGGCTTAATAACTCCCGTAGTAGTTGGTAAAGATAAAAATTTTTTTTCAAAACTTCTTATTGCAAGATAAGCAAAAGCCTGGGATTCAATAAAATCGCCTGCAAACTTGTATTGATCAATGGGTTCAACATTGACATTTAAAATTTTTGACAAAAATTTAATTAAGGTTTTATTTTTTCTACCGCCACCTGCTAAAATAATTTTATTTTTCTTTTCTTTAATATTTTTTATAAAATCGGCAATTAAATTTGCAGTAACACTTACTAAGGTTGCAGCACCATCTTCTAATTTAAGACCACGAAATTGAGCAATATTAAAATCAGTAATATCTAATGATTTTTTTTTATCGTGATAACTATAGTGATTTAAAAAATCCTCTTGCATTAAACTATTCACCTCGCCTTTTTCTGAAATTTTTCCCTCCCTATCAAATTCCAAATCCTTTGAATTTATTCTAATCCATTGATCCAATAAACAATTGCCAGGTCCAATATCATTGGAATGAATAATGGAATTTTCGAAATAACTTCCGTTTGCAATTCCGCCAATATTTATGATGACGCCATTATTTATTAGGTTTAAATGTTTTAATATTTGACCATGATAAAGAGTTACTAATGGCGCTCCCTGTCCTTTATTTTTAATATCGTTATCTCTAAAATTAAAAATAACTTTAGTCTTTAAAAGTTGTGCCATAAGCTCAGGATTTCCTAATTGAAACGTAAATGCCTGTTCAGGTTTATGGATTAGGGTATGACCGTGATAACCTATCAAATCTAATTTTGTTAAAGGATTTTTTTTTAAAATTTTATTAATCGCTTCAACATGAAGAAGTGTAATCTTTCTAGATAAGTCATTAATAATTGGTTTTTTTGATATTAAATCGTTTTTTTGTAAAACTTCTTTTCTAATATTTATTAATTCCAACTTAAAATCCGAACTATATTCGAAAAAAAAATTATCAACTATAGAAGTATTATTTTCACCATCAGAATTAATAATTGAAAGATCAATTCCGTCCATAGAAGTACCACTCATAGTTCCTAGGGAAATGTAATTATTCATTTATATAGATTTAATATTATTTAATTTTGTATAATACTATCTTATTGAATGAATCAGAATCTTATCAAAACCTTTCAAGAAAGAGGATATTTCAATCAGTGCACTGATTTAGATAATCTAGCTAAACTTCTAAATAATAAAAAGATTAAATTATATATTGGTTTTGACTGCACTGCACCAAGTCTACATGTTGGCAGCCTAGTACAGATTATGTGTCTTAGATTATTTCAAAATTTTGGTCATACACCAATTGTATTATTGGGAGGTGGCACAACAATGGTTGGGGATCCTTCTGGTAAAGAAGAAAGCAGAAAAATTTTAACAAGTGTAGAAATTAAAAAAAATACCTCAGGTATTAAAAAAGTTTTTAATAAATTTTTAAATAATAAAGGAAATAATAAATTTATTTTTTTAAATAATGAAAAATGGCTGACTAAAATTAATTATATTAATTTTTTAAGAGATTATGGAAAACATTTTACAATTAATAAAATGCTAACTTTTGATAGTGTAAAACTGAGGTTAGACAGAGAGCAATCCTTAAGTTTTTTAGAATTTAATTATATGATTCTACAAGCCTATGACTTTCTTGAACTGAATAAAAAAAATGAATGTGTCTTACAAATAGGCGGCTCTGATCAATGGGGAAATATCGTCAACGGTATTGAATTAATAAGACGAGTTAACGGAAAGGAATCTTATGGTTTAACAACACCACTCATTACTACAAGTTCCGGTGCTAAAATGGGTAAAACGGAAAAGGGAGCTGTGTGGCTAGATGAAAAACAAACTAGTCCTTATGAATACTGGCAATTTTGGCGAAATGTAAATGATGCGGATGTATTTAAATATTTAAGATTATTTACAGAGTTACCAATTAATAAGATCGCTGAATTTGAAAATGATAAATCAAGAAATATTAATGATTTTAAGATAATTCTTGCAAATGAGGCAACTAAAATACTCCATGGTGAAAAAGCCTCTTCCAATGCTGAGGCTACCTCTAAAAAAACATTTGAAGATAAATCTTTTGGCGATGATTTGCCAAAAATTGAAATTAAAAAATCAGAATTTCATAAAGGAATATCTTTTAACGAATTGATTATTAAAATCAATTTTGCAAAATCAAATGGTGAATTTAGAAGAAATATTTCAAATAAGGGTTATCGAATAAATAATGAAATTGTTTTAGATGAAAAAAAAATTGTCACCCAAGATGATTTTAAAGGTGAAAAAATTATCAAAATTTCATTTGGGAAGAAACAGCACGTTTTAATAGAGGCTATTTAGCTGATTTAAATATTTCTATAAATCTCTGCACAAATCTTGGTGTTAAAGTTCTAATAGGGTTAATGGTTGTCTCAAAATTATTATCTTTTCCCTTAATTTTAAAGCTAACACCAAATACTCCATCACCACTTTTACCAGTTAAAATCTGACCTAAAATTGGAATATTAGATAAAAGGCGATTAACTTCATAAGCAGGGATTAAATTACCGTCCACACTTACAAAATTATCAGCATTATTAATCCTGCCCTCAACAATAAAACCAAGGGATGGGCCAGTTCCATAAAAATCTTTAAAGGTGAAAAATTTTTCATCATTTTCATAAACAATCACAGCATTATCAAAACGAATACCATCGCCCTTCAAAGTATCTAAAATTCCAGTAATAGAAGCTAAGGAGAGTATTTGCGCAAGAACAGGTATTTCTCTAATTTTAAAATCAGTAATAATTATTTTTCCCTTTGATGACGTTGGACTTAAGTCTTCAGAACTAAACTCTAATTTTCCTTTTTCAAATCCTTTTATAAAGTTAAAGCTTGCAATAAAGGGTCTTGCCCTATCTGAGAGCATGTAGGTTGCGATGTTACCATTTTTATTTCTACTTATTTTTATTGTAATTTTTTCTTTATTAGAAAAAACTCCATTTGCATCTAATTTTGTAAATTGACCTTTTAAAATTGTTCCATTTAAAACAAAATCTCTAACATCATCGTTAGTTCCAGTATCTAAAGTGCCAATGTTTGCACTAATCGTTCCATTAAATTTTTTTGATACTAAAGTTGATGGTTTTGAACTTGTTAAACTGTCAATAATATATTTTGCATCCAGTCGTTTTCCAGAAATATCTATATGATTGAGGTTATTTTTTTTGGATGAGGTAATTTTAAAATTACTCTTATCAGTATTAACGGTAATATTATTAACAGATGTTATAGAAAAATTCTCATCTAGGTTTAAGTCAAATATTTCAATTTTATTTTTACCTGCTGTGATAGAAACTTTATCAAGTTCTGTGATACTTTTTTTAATCTCTCCTTTTAAAAGAATCTGACCTTCATCGTCTAATAATTTATTAAAATTAATTGGAGAAAAACTTATTAAACTTTTTTTAATATCAACTCTTGTATCAAATAAGTATTGATCTTTATTAATATTTAACTGAATGTAAAATTTAGAAGATCCTTTTATATACTCAGGTTTAAAAATTTTTTGCCAGTTAACAAAATTTACCTCTGAGATAATATTAATTTTTGATGTTTTTTTTGCAAGATCGGTATTTATCTTAAAATCTAAAGTATCATTCTGATTAAAAATAATTCCATCAATAAATATACTTTTTTTATCAAATTCAGCTTTTAACTTACCATTCTTGAATTTTCTATTTTTTTCATCAAGAATATTAGGAAAAGCATTTTGAACTAAATCTAGTTCTAGATTTGAAATATCGGCTTTACCTTTAACGGAAGTGTTTAAAAGATTTCCTTTTTTATCAAATTCTAGATCTATCTTATTAGTTGCTGTTGTAGAAAATGATAACTTTTCAAAGTCTTTTGAAATCTCTTCAAAAATTGGAACTTTTAAATTCTTAAACTCTTTTAGTGAATTGAATTTTCCAGCTAAATTTAAATCAAGAGCAACTTTATAACTGTCCGATAGTTCATTTAAAATTATTTTCGATTTATCAAAATTTAGACCCGCTGCTGAACCTGATAAAATATTAAGGTTTAATTCACTCCCCTTAAATTCAATATTAGCATTAATATTTTGAAACTCTGGTAAATCATTAGTGATTGAAAAAAATGCATCTTTAATGCTGCCCAAAAATTCAATTTTTATTGCCTCTTCATTGTAAATCTTAAGATCACCTTTAATGAGGCCTTTTTTAACTTTGTTTGCAAAATAACCTTTTTGATCATCTTCTAGAAATACATCTCTTACTAGTTCTATACTTTTCTCAAATGAATTTTCTGAAAACTTTACTTCAATAAATTTTGGCTCAAAATTTCCTTTAATAACTGAAAAAAGACTAACCCCAAAATTAGTTTGGTAAATATTTGTTAGATCACCTTTATGAGAAAGTTTTGGTTCATTGAGGCTGAATTTTATTGCAAAATCTTTAATGTCTAAACTGACCCTAATATTCTTAAATTCTAATTTAATTTTTTTATATTGTTCATTAAATTTTTTTTGAATTAATTCATTAAAATTTGATGTTTGAAAACCATAGGACAAAAAAATTATTATAGATGCAAAAACTCCAATAATTATAAATAAAATTTTAAATTTTTTTATCATTAGTGAATTCCTTGATATACGGACGCTTCTAAAAACACTGTTATATCTCCATCTAATACTTTCTCTGGATTTGTCATTTCAATATTAGTCCTATTGTCTTTAACTAACTGATAGGGTTGTAAGACATAATTTCTAATTTGACTTCCCCAACCAATTTCTTTTTTGGAATTTTCTAAATTATCTGAGTCTTTTTGTTTTTTTTGCATCTCAAGTTCATAAAGTCTTGCTTTTAACATATTCATCGCAGTTTCTTTATTTTTATGTTGTGATCTTTCATTTTGACACTGCACTACAATGCCAGTTGCAATGTGAGTTATTCTAACTGCACTGTCTGTGGTATTTACGTGCTGACCACCTGCTCCGCTAGATCGATAAGTGTCTATTCGAATATCTTTGTCTAAAATTTGAATGTTGATATCTTCATTGACAACAGGATAAACCCAGGCACTTGCAAAACTAGTGTGCCTTCTTGCTCCTGAGTCAAATGGAGATATTCTAACTAAACGATGAACTCCAGATTCTCCTTTTAACCAGCCGTAAACAAATTGGCCTGATATTTTAATTGTTGATGATTTTATTCCAGCTTCTTCTCCTCTACTTTCATGAATAAGCTCAACTCTAAAATTATTTTTTTCTGCCCATCTTGAATACATTCTTCTTAGCATCTCAGCCCAATCCTGACTTTCAGTACCTCCGGCACCAGCATGGATTTCAACATAGGCATCCAAAGCATCATTTTCATTTGATAAAAAACAAAGAAGTTCTATTTTTTTTAATTTTTCTAAATTGCTTTCAAATGATTTATTTAGGTCTTTGGCTAAAACTTCATCGTTTTCTTTAAAAGCAATGTCTAAAAGATCTTTGTTATCTAAATGCTCTTTGAAAATAAAATCATAGTTGTTTTTAATTTCTAATAAAAAATTTCTATCTTTTATTACTTTTTCTGCATTTTTTTGATTACTCCAAAAATCCTGGAGTTCTGTTTGCGCTGTTAGATCTGAGATTCTTTTATCGACCTGATTTTTATCAAAGATACCCCCTTATGTTATCTAGGGATTTGCCTACTTTTTCTGCAATATTTTTAACTTCGATCATTTTAAAAAATCAATTTTAATGGTTTATTTATTAAATAATCAAACAAGTTCTACATTGATTTGCTTAAATTATTAAGATTTAAATAGATATTTTAGCATAGATGTTTATTATAATAGCTAAGAAAACAAATGAATTTTATGTCATTAAAAATTAATCAAAAATTTAGGAATTTATTATCATGTCTAAGGAATTACTTATCGATGCTTCGCATCCAGAAGAAACTAGAATTGCTATCAAGTCCGATCGTGGAATTGAAGAATATGAATATGAAAATATTCATCGCAAAAATCTAAAAGGAAATATCTACTTAGGTAAAGTAAGTAGAATAGAACCCTCGTTACAAGCCGCATTTGTAGATTTCGGAAACGAAAGACATGGCTTTTTAGCATTTAACGATATTCAGTCAGACTATTACCAAATTCCTCAGGCTGACAAAGATCGTATTAAAAAAGAAGAAGAAGAGGCTAGAGCAAAACTTTTAGAAGAAAATGATAAAGAAATTGTTGAACATGCCGAACAAAATGAAGAGATTAATTTACAAGATAAAAATTCATCCAATGGTGATCAGGATGAGGAAAATATCGGTAACAAAGTAACAAATGGCAGTATTGACTCACAAGACGAAAATCTTGTTGAAGATAAACCTAAAAATAACAGAAGTTTTTACAGGTTTAAGAGATATCGAATTCAAGAAGTAATCAAACCTGGTCAAATAGTTCTAATTCAAATCGTAAAAGAAGAAAGAGGAAAAAAAGGTGCTGCTCTGACAACTTTTATATCCCTTGCTGGAAAATATATTGTGTTAATGCCAAATACTGCAAAAGGCGGTGGGATCTCTCGAAAAATTTATAGCTCTAGCGATAGAAAAAAAATGAAAGAAATTATCAATGACCTAGAACTTCCAAAAACAATGGGATTAATAGTCAGAACTGCTGGTGCAAACAAAACTAAAAATGAAATTAAGGATGATTTGACAAATTTATTAAGCACATGGGAAGAAATTAGGATGAAAACACTAAAGTCCATTGCCCCAAGTACAATATATGAAGAGGAAGATTTAATTGCTAGAGCTATTAGAGATTTCTATAGTAGAGATATTGATAGAATTATTGTTGACGGTGATAAAGCATTTGAGGCTGCAAAAAAATATGCAAAAAAAATCTCCAGTGCTCATTCAAAGAACGTTGTAAAATATAAAGGTAAAATTCCAATATTTCATCACTATAATATTGAAAAATATTTAAATTCAATTTTCGAACCTAGAATAGAATTAAAATCAGGCGGTTACATAATTATAAGTCCAACTGAAGCTTTAGTTTCAATTGATATTAACTCAGGAAGATCAACTAGAGAAAGAAATGTTGAAAAAACTGCTCTAACAAATAATCTAGAAGCAGCAGAAGAGATCGCAAGACAAGTTAAATTAAGAGATTTAGCCGGCCTAATCGTTATCGATTTTATCGATATGGAAAATTATTCAAATAAAAGACTGGTTGAGAGAAAATTAAGAGAGTCTTTAAAAAATGATAAAGCAAGAATTCAATTTGGAAGAATAAGTAATTTTGGTCTTCTTGAAATGACAAGACAAAGATTAAGGGAAAGTTCAATTAAATGGGAAATTCAGCTATCTGTTGATTCATTTGCTCTAAAAGTACTAAAATTGTTAGAAGAGCGAGCATTTAGTGACTCAAAGATTAGAATTATAAATGTAAGTTTATCTAAAAAAATAATTGATATTTTAAATAATAATTACTCAACAGAACTTAAATTCTTTAAAGATAAATATAAATTCAAAATTAATTTAGTTCAAAATTCAGAATTTTTAAGTCAGGAATTTTTGTTTAGTTTTTTTGATTCTAAAAAGAAATTAATAAGCGAATTTAATGGTACTGAAGTTAAAGAACCTTCTTCAAAAGATATTATCGAAAATTCTACTGAGCAAGTTGTAGCTAATAACTCAGAAAATAAGGAAGAAGTTTCTGATGAAAAGCAGAATAATTATAAAGGGAAAAGAAAAAGATTCTTCAATAAAAATAGATTTAAGGATAATAAAAAATCTAAAAAAAAGGAACCAGAAGCAGTTAAAGAAGTAAACTAATCATTCAATCAATCCTTCAAATGGACTTGATGGATTTGCAGATACTTTTTTCTTAATTCTACCAGCAATAAAAGATTTTCTTCCTGCAATTACAGCATCCTTCATTGCTTCAGCCATTAATATTGGATTTTTAGCCTCAGCTACTGCGGTATTAATTAAGACGCCGTCACAACCTAATTCCATTGCAATTGCAGCATCAGAAGCACAGCCAATCCCCGCATCAACAATTACCGGCACTTTTGCCTGGTTTTTAATAATTGAGATATTAAATCTATTCTGAATTCCCCTACCCGATCCTATTAAAGATCCTAGGGGCATAATAGCTGCAGCACCCATATCCTCTAATTGTTTACAAAGTATGGGATCGTCCGATGAATAAACCATAACATCAAAATTTTCCTTTTTTAAAACTTTTAATGCATCAATAGTTTCAATCATATTTGGATATAAAGTTTCTTTATCACCCAACACTTCTAATTTTACAAGATTCCACCCCCCAGCATCTCTTGCTAACCTTAATGTTCGCAAAGCCTCTTCAGCCGTATAGCAGCCTGCTGTATTTGGAAGATAAGTAATTTTTTTTGGATCTAAAAAATCAACTAACATTGGCTCCTTAGGATTTGTAACATTTACCCTTCTAACAGCCACTGTTACAATCTCCACCTCCGCAGCATTAATTGCTTTTGCAGTTTCTTCGAAACTTTTATACTTTCCTGTACCAAGGATAAGACGTGACTTATATTTTTTTCCAGAAATTATAAAATCTTCCAATTATCCTCCTCCAATAAAATGAACTATCTCAACTCGATCTTTTGATGATAAAAATTTTTTAGCATAACTATCTCTTGGCACTACTTCTTCATTAATTTCTACAGCTACTTTTTTTTCTGAAAGAGACAAAGTCTCTAATAAAGAAATTATATTAGTTTTTTCTTTTATATTATGTGGTTTTCCATTCAAAATGATTTGTATCATGTTGGATTTAAGCTATTTTTAAATTATAACATATCATTTTTTTATATGAATATAGTAATTATTAACGGTCCAAATCTTAATCTACTAGGTGAGAGAGAACCAAAGATTTACGGCAAAGAAACTCTCAAATCGATTGAAAAAAAATGTAAAGAACATGCTAAAAAAAATAAAATTAAAGTTGATTTTTTTCAATCTAATATTGAAGGAGAAATTGTAACTAAAATTCAAAAATCTAGAGATAAATTTGATGGTTTAATAATTAATGCCGCAGCTTTTACACATACATCTGTTGCAATATTAGATGCTTTGAATCTTGTAAAAATACCTAAAATAGAAGTTCATATTTCAAATATTTTTCACAGAGAAGAATTTAGACACAAATCATTAATTAGTAGTGCTGTTAATGGTCTAATTTGTGGTTTAGGATCACAAGGTTATATTTTAGCAATAGACGCAATTAAAAAAATAATTAAAGATAATAAATAATGAAAATTGACAAAAAAATTATTAAAGAACTTTCAGATTATTTAGATGAATTTAATCTGACTGAGATTGAATATTCTGAAAATAACGTAAAGTATAAAGTTAGCAAATCTAGTAAAGGCGTTGTACGTGAACAAATAGTTTCAACTAACAATCAATCTAAGCCTTCATCAGCTGCATCAACTATTGCTTCTGAAAATATCAATAAAGCTAATATTGTTAAGTCACCAATGGTTGGAACTGCTTATTTAGCACCAGAACCGGGGGCAAAACCCTTCGTAACAGTTGGCGCTAATATTAAAAAAGGTCAAACAATTATTATTATTGAAGCAATGAAAACAATGAACCATGTTCCATCCACTAAAGATGGCGTGGTTAAAAAAATATTAGTAACCGATGGCGAAGCAGTAGAATTTGATCAGGACCTAATCCTAGTCGAATAAATGATAAAAAAAATACTTATAGCTAATAGGGGCGAGATAGCCGTACGAGTGATACGAGCTTGCAAGGAACTTGAGATAGCAACTGTTGCTGTACACTCAACGGCTGATAACGAATCTATGCACGTCAGACTAGCTGATGAAAGTATTTGTATTGGATCTCAAAAAGCTCAAGATAGTTATTTAAATATACCATCCTTAATATCTGCAATTGAAATTACGGGGGCTGACGCAGTACATCCTGGATATGGATTTCTTTCTGAAAACTATAAATTTGCAGAAATTTTAGAACAACACAAAGTTAAGTTTATAGGTCCTAGTTCTGAGCTTATTAGAAAGATGGGCGATAAAATCGAGGCAAAGAAAATAGCAAAAAGTTTAGGTCTTCCAATTGTATCAGGCTCTGAGACAGGAATAAAAGATATTGGTGAAGCAATAAAAATATCTAAACAAATTGGTTTTCCCATACTTATCAAAGCTGCAGGTGGTGGTGGTGGTAAAGGCATGAGAATTGTTCATTCTGAAGACAAATTAGAGGAAAATATTAAAATTGCTCAAACGGAGGCTAAGAAATTTTTTAATAATGAGGAGGTTTTTATTGAAAAGTTTTTTGAAAATCCAAGACATATTGAAGTTCAAATTTTATCCGATGGCAAAGATAATACGGTTCATTTAGGAGAGCGAGATTGTTCTGTACAAAGGAGATATCAAAAAATTATAGAAGAAAGTCCTTGCCCGGTTATTAGTGATGAGCAGAGAAAATATTTATTAGATGTCTCGGTAAATGCTATTTCAAAACTTGGTTATGAGGGAGCTGGAACTTTAGAATTTATTTATGATAAAGGAAAATTTTATTTTTTAGAAATGAATACACGATTACAAGTTGAACATCCTGTGACAGAAGAAGTAACTGGTATCGATCTTGTTAAACGACAAATTGAAATAGCATCCACTGGAAAATTAAGTTTACAACAAAAAGATATTACATTTTTTGGTCACGCAATCGAATGTAGAATAAATGCGGAAGATCCTAGTAAAGATTTTTTACCAAGCGCTGGAACAATAAAGACTTATAATCAACCCTCAGGACCAGGAACAAGAGTAGATAGTTGCGTATTTCAAGGGTGTAAAATTCCACCCTATTATGACAGTTTAGTTGCAAAACTTATTTGTCATGGAAAAGATCGAACCTCAGCTATTTCAAGACTAAAAAGATCTTTAGACGAATTTGTAATTGAGGGAGTAAGTTCAACAATAGATCTTCATAAAAAAATATTAAGAAATGAAGATTTTATTAGTTCTAAATATGATGTGAATTGGCTTTCAAAAACTAAATTTTATTAGTTCTAAGGACGCCAACTTTCATAATCAGCTTTTATCTGCGGCTTATATTTATTGGGATTATAAGCTTCTTTAGTTCCAGTTTTATTTTCTTGATGGTCTTTTTGCCACTTATATTTAGAAAACTCTTTTTGCGTTGGAACCTCTTTAATTAAATGGTGTATCCAAGCATGCCATTCTGGTGGGATTTTTGTAGCTTCCACTTCTGAATTAAAAATAACCCATCTTCTATCATTACTATCTACGTAATATTTGTTTTTAGACTCATCAATGCCAACTAATTTTCCAAAAAAAAGTGTATTTAAAAATGTTCCAAGAGTCTGACCATTCCACCATGTAAAAATAATTTTAAAAAATTTAATCATCGAATGAATTTAAGTTTCTTAAGATATCCACAAAAGTTTTCTATTTCAAGTTGTCTATTTTTTTAACTAGACACTTATTACAGATTAAAATAGTGATTTAAAATCATTAAATTTTTAAGAATCAAAAATGTCTAAATATATTGCTGAAAGTTTTTACACTTGTTTATTTAAAATTACTCATAACTTACAAGAGTTAACTAACGAAGCCCTTCAAGAAATAGATAGCAGAAAAGATGGAAAAGTTGAGGTTTTAGATGTTAAATTCAATAAAAGAAAGACTCGTTCATTAGCTGAAATTCAAGCCAATAAACCACAAAGTAAAGAACAAGAAGTTAAAGAGATTTCCAGCCAAAAAATAAGTGAAAACATTACCTCATCAATTTTTAATAATATTCAAGATAACAAAGCTTCTTCTTTAACAATCGAAAACAAGGCCTTTAGTGAAAGAAGAAAAATGCCTGATCGTAGAAAGGGCTATATACAAAAAGCAATGATTGGAGATCACAAAGTTTACTTACACATTGGGGAATATGATGATGGTAGAGTTGGTGAAATTTTTATTGATACGAATAAAGAAGGTGAACTTGTAAGATCATTAATGAATAACTTTGCAATCGCAATATCACTAGGCCTTCAATATGGTGTTCCACTAGAAGAATATGTTGATGCTTTCATCAATACTAAGTTCGAGCCTTCTGGAAAAGTTAAGGGAAATGACAGAATTTTATCAGCATCTTCAATTCTAGATTATTTATTTAGAGAACTTGCAATTTCGTACCTTGGAAGAGAAGATCTTGCGCATACTCCTTCTATAAAGAAAACAGACCAAGCAGAAGACTCTGAAGAAAATGCTCAACTTATTGACGTTCTTAAAAATATTACAAGCAAAGGTTTCTTAAGAAATCAGTATAAAGAAAAATTAGTAGATCTTAGTAACATCAGACTAAATATTAAAAGTAAAAAAATAAATTAGTCTTTTTTAACTAGTTTAATATTTAACTCTTTTAATTGTTTTTCAGAAACATCTGAGGGTGCATTCATCATTAAATCTTGTGCATTTTGATTTAATGGAAACATAGTAACTTCTCTAATATTCTTCTCACCAGCCAATAACATGATAATACGATCAATTCCTGGAGCTATTCCTCCATGCGGTGGTGCGCCATAAGATAAAGCATTAATCATTCCACTAAACTTATTATCAACTTCCTCTTTTGAATAACCTGCGATTTTAAATAACTTATACATTAATTCTGGAATGTGATTTCTAATTGCCCCAGATGACAATTCAATTCCGTTACAAACAATATCATACTGGTAAGCTAATAATTCTAATGGGTCTGTTTTATCAATCAAATCCATAGGTGTTTGTGGCATAGAAAAAGGGTTGTGACTAAAATCAATCTTCTTATCAATTTCATTGTATTCAAACATTGGATAATCAGTGACCCAACAAAATTCAAAAACATTTTCTTTTATTAACTCTAAATTTTTTGCAATTTCAGTTCTAGCCCAAGCTGAAAATTTTTCAGCATTTTTCTTAATATCGCATATAAAAAAAATAGCATCTCCGCCTACAGCATTTACTTTTTTACACAAAGTATTTATTGCATCATTAGAGAAGAATTTAGCAATTGGTCCTTTTCCCTCTAACATACCATTGTTATTTTCAAGAATAATATAACCTAGTCCTGAAGCCCCTTCAGCTTTTGAACCTTTATCCAAATTATCAAAAAAACTTCTCGGCTTTGAAGATACATTTTTTGCGACAACACATCTAACTACGGATTTTTTTTGAATTAATTTTTTAAATATTTCTAATTTAACATCTTCTCTCTCAAAAATTTCAGTTACATCGCTAATTTCAATTGGATTTCTTAAATCTGGTTTATCTGTCCCAAACTTTAACATTGCATCTTTATATTTAAATCTTTTAAAAGGGGTTTTGCTAATTGAATAACCTTTACTGAATTTTGTAAAAACTTCATGTAGCAATGGTTCTACTACTTGAAAAACATCTTCTTGTTCAACAAAAGACATCTCAATATCTAATTGGTAAAACTCACCTGGGCTTCTATCTGCTCTTGCATCTTCATCTCTAAAACATGGTGCGATTTGAAAATATCTATCAAAACCAGACATCATAATTAATTGTTTAAATTGCTGAGGCGCTTGGGGAAGAGCGTAAAACTTTCCTGGATTTAATCTACTTGGCACTAGAAAATCTCTTGCTCCTTCAGGACTAGAAGAAGTTAAAATTGGTGTTTGATATTCCAAAAAACCAAGACTTTCCATTTTTTTTCTAATAAATGAGATAACCTTAGATCTTAATATAATATTTTGATGTAATTTTTTTCTTCTTAAATCTAAATAACGATATTTTAATCTTATTTCTTCTGAATATTCTTGATCGCTAAAAACTGGTAGCGGAAGTTCTTTTGTTGAACCTAAAACATAAAAATTTTTTATTGATACTTCAATGGAGCCTGTTGCTAATTCTTTATTAATAGTTTCTGGAGTTCTAGCAATAACCTCCCCTTCTATTCGAATAACAGTTTCTAATTTAATTTTTTCTAATGCTGAAAAATATTCATTTTTATTATCAATGACGCACTGGGTCATTCCATAATGGTCTCGTAAATCAATAAACAATAAATTACCATGATCACGTTTTTTATGAATCCATCCAGATAGAATAATTTGCTTACCAATATTATTAATTGTAAGTTCAGCGCAATTGTGAGTTCTATATTTATTCAAATCAAATCAACCTTTTTAATAATAAATTGAAATACAGTTAATGTTCAAAAAAAACAATCATAATTTCTCATTTATTAGAAACAACAAAGAACTAGATCACTTTATTACAAAAATTAAAAATAAAAAAAAATTTTATTTTGATACAGAATTTGAAAGAAGATCTACATACAAAGCGGTTCTATCAATTGTAGTAATTTTCGACGGGAAAAATATTGGAATTATTGATTGTTTAGAAAAAAAAATAAATTTTAAAAAAATATTTAAATTCTTAAATAAAAAAAAAAATACACTAATAATTCATTCTTCTAGGCAGGATTTAGAAATATTTTTAACAATTGTTAAAAAAATTTTATTTACTGTTTTTGATACACAAATAGCAGCGTTGTTTAATGGTTATAACGAAACACCGTCTTATAAGAAGTTAGTCCAAGATTTTTGCAAGATTAATATTGATAAGTCATTACAAAAAGAAAATTGGCTAAAAAGACCAATTAGTGAAGAGAAAATTAATTACTTAATTAACGATGTTTATTATCTAAAAATAATTTTTAATAAATTAAATTATAAATTGATAAAAAATAATAAATTAAAATTGTTTAATAAATTAATAAAAAAAGAAATATATAAAATATCTCACGAAGATTATCCTATTATTTTTAAAAAAAAATTAGGTAATAATATTTTAAATAACAAAAAGTTTATTAAAATTATAAGTTTAAGAAATAAAATAGCAAAAAAAATTAATCTTCCAAAAAATTGGGTATTTTCTGATAAAGAAATTATAAGGAGTCTAAAGAATGAAAAAATTTCTATCATCTCAAAAAATTTAAATAAAAATAATATTAAAATTTTAACGAAACTAATTGTGAATTTTAAAAAAAACTTTAATAAAATTAACTAATATTATTTATTGCTTGATTAATAATTTTTGTATTTATTTTTTTTTTATATAATAAAGATAATTCATCTAAATTCTTAACAAATTTTGAAGCAGCCTCATAACTTCTCTCAATATTTTTTAAAACAAAATCGACTTCTTTTTTTGTAATATTGATTTGTTTATCGGAGAGCATCTTTGTTAAAATTTGGTTAAATAATTCATCAGAGGGATTAGTGATTGCAACTGTAACTAATGAGTTTAAACGTGAAACTAAATCTTTTAATTTAAATGAAATGCTTCCTGATAATTTATTAGAAGTTAAGTAAATAAATTTATTTTTACTTATAAAGTCGTTTAAAATTGTTTGAAAAAAAACTTCATCACTAAAAAAATCTATATCTTCTATAATTAAAACATTTTGAGATAATATTAAGTCTAAATTATTTTTATTAATATTTTTACTATCAAAAATTTTGGATTTAGCTTTATCGGAAAAAATTTTTGTTAGATAAGATTTTCCAGATTTTTTAGGACCATAAATATTAATTCCCTTGAAACTCCAATTTGGCCATTCTTTAATTAACTTATAAGCTTCATAATTATTTTCTCCCACACAAAAATCTTCCTCATAATAAAAACTTTTATCTGGAAATTTAAAAACTATTTGATTTTTCATAAAAAAACATAAAACTACATTATTTTTACAAAAAAACTTATTTAAAAACCGATTGTAAAATAAGAAAACAAGTGTATTGCTCAAGTGTTAATATTTTTTTAATGAATAATTCAAATTTTACTTATCTTAAAAGTGGTGTTGATATCGAAAAAACTACTAATCTTGTTAAATTTATTTCCAAATTGTCAAAATCGACGAGAATTAAAGGAAGTGAAATTAAAAACTTTAAAAATATAGGAGGTTTTGGATCTGTATTTGATATAGGACAATATAAAATTAAAAATCCTTTAATTGTCACCTCAACTGATGGGGTTGGAACTAAGCTAGAAATAGCAAATCATTTAAATGACTTTAGAACAATTGGCATTGATTTGGTTGCAATGTGCGTAAATGATTTAATTGTACAAGGCGCAAAACCTGTTGTCTTTTTAGACTATATTGCAATTCCAAAAGTTATAGAAAAAAAATATAAGCAGATCTTATCTGGTATAGCAAAAGGTTGTAGAATTGCCGGCTGTTCTTTATCCGGTGGTGAAACTGCAGAAATGCCGGGGATATATACTGGAAATTCTTTTGATTTAGCTGGCTTTGCCGTTGGTATCGTAGGAAAAAAAGATGTCCTTACAGGAAATTCAATTAAAAAAGGTGATATAATATTGGCAGTGCCTTCATCAGGAGCTCATTCTAATGGATATTCTTTGATAAGAAAAATTTTAAAAGATAAAAAAATTAAATTTAAGAATAATAAAAAATTATACAAAGATCTTTTAACTCCAACTAAAATTTACGTTAAGGAAATATTAAAACTTCATAAAATGAAGTTAATAAATGGCTGCGCACATATCACAGGTGGAGGGATTGTTGAGAACTTACCCAGAGTTATTCCAAATAACTATAGTGCTAAAATAAACCTTTCTAAAATAAAACCTAATAAAATTACAAAATGGATAAAATCAAATGGTGTTAATGATCATGAAATGCTTAAAACATTTAACTGTGGTGTTGGTTTCTGTATAATTGCACATAAAAAGAACTATCAAAAAATCAAGAAAGTTTTTGACAAATCTTCAGTCCCTTATGAAATTGGAACTATTATAAAAAGTAATATTAATAAAAAAATTATATTAAATGAAAAAATTAACTGGAAATATTAATATTGGTGTTTTTATTTCTGGTAGAGGTTCTAATTTAAAAGAATTAATCAGGTACTCAAAAAAAAATAATACTAATTGGAAAATTAAATTAGTTATCTCGAATAAAAAGGAAGCTAAAGGTTTGATTTATGCAAAAAAAAATAAAATTCAAAATTACGCAATAGAAAAAAAGAAGCCTGAATTTGAAAAAAAATCTTTAAGTATCTTAAAAAAAAATAAAATTAATTTATTATGTTTAGCAGGATTTATGAGAATTTTATCAAATGAATTTATTAAAAAATGTAAATTTAAAATTATTAATATTCATCCTTCACTACTGCCAAAATATAAAGGCTTAAATACTCATGAAAGGGCAATAAAAGCAGGTGATAAATACGCAGGATCTACAGTTCATTATGTAACAGCAAAACTTGATTCTGGTAAAAAAATTTTACAAACAAAAGTTAAAATTTTTAAGGCAGATAATCCTAATACTCTCGCTAAAAGAGTTTTAAAAGCAGAACATCAGATTTATCCAAAAGCAGTAGATATTGTTTGTAAAAAAATAATTTAAAAATTATTCTTTAAAGAAAAAATCAATTTCAATTTTAGCATTTTCTTTACTATCAGAGCCATGAACAGAATTTTTATCCAAAGAAATCCCATATAAGTTTCTAATAGTGCCTTTAGCTGCATCTTTTGGATTTGTCGCACCCATAATCTCTCTATTTTTAGCAACTGCATTATCACCTTCTAGTACCGAAACCACTACAGGACTTGAGCTCATGTATGTGCAGAGATCGTTAAAAAAGGGTCTATTTTTATGAACAAAATAAAAATCTTCTGCCATTTTTTTAGATAATTTAATTTTTTTGATTGAGTAAATTTTTAATGAATTTTTTTCAAAAATACTGAGTATTTGACCAACTAGATTTCTTTCAACTGCATCTGGCTTTATTATTGATAAAGTTTTTTCCATACTACTCGTAATATTTTTCTACAAATTTATTTAATAATTTAACCCCAAAACCAGTAGCTCCTGTTGGGATAATATCTAAATCTTTTTTTGTCCAAGCCATACCAGCAATATCTAAATGAGCCCAAGGTGTTTTATTTTTTAAAAATCTTTGTAAAAATTGAGCTGCGGTAATGGATCCGGCTCCTCCAGAATAATTAATATTTTGAATATCAGCAATTTTAGAATCCATTAATTTGTCATAGTTTTTATGAAGTGGAAATCTCCACAATTTTTCATTTTCTATCTCTCCTGCATTAATTAATTTTTCTGATAATTTATCATCATTTGAAAATAGGCCTGCGTATTCGTTACCTAAAGAAACAACTATTGCCCCAGTTAAAGTTGCTAAATCAATTATAAATTCTGGATTATATTGTTCATCTATATAATAAATTGCATCAGCAAGAATTAATCTTCCTTCAGCATCAGTATTTAAAACTTCAATTGTTTTTCCAGAATAAGATTTCACAATATCTCCTGGTCTTTGAGCTGAACCACCAGGCATATTCTCAACTAGTGCTACAGTGCCAATAACGTAAGACTTGGATTTTCTTAATGCCAAAGTTTTCATTAGTCCAACAACTGCACCAGCTCCAGCCATATCATATTTCATATCCTCCATGAATTTTGCTGGTTTTAAAGAAATGCCACCCGTATCAAAGCAAACGCCTTTACCAATAAAAGAAAGTGGTTTCTTATTTTTAGAATTAGTTGGTTTCCATTTAATTGTCACAAAATAAGGTAAATTTTTGCTACCTTGGGCAACACCAAGCAAAGCATTCATTCCAATTTTTTTCAATTTAGAATGATCAAAAACTTCAACTTTAAGTCCTAATTTAGAAAGTTTTTTAATTTCATTAACGAACGCTTGAGGATTTAAGTAATTTGGAGGCTCAGAAACCAAATCTCTTGTTAAAAAAACTCCACTAACAATATTATTAATATTATTTTTAATCTTAGAAAAAAAATTTTTGTTTTTAGTACTAATTAACAAATTTATTTTTTCATTAATATTTTCATTTTTCTTAAAGAGTGTTTTATACTTATTAAAAGAGTATTTTTTTAAAAAGCTTCCTAAAAAGAAATTAAAATAAAAACTTTCTAGTGATTTGTCTTCCTTAGAAAAAATTACATTAATTTCTTTTGCCGACTTGATTTCATTAATAACTTTACTGCCAATATTTTGATTCTCAAAATTATTTTGATATTCATTTTGGTTTATAAAAATAATCTTTTTAGGTCTTGTGCTGTGATAATTAAACACAAAATAATCCTCATTTTTATTTTTTAATAAAATAGAATTGATTTCTTTATAATTTATATTGGTAAATGTTAATTTTTCTGGATTAAATGAAAAATTTTTTTCACAAAAAAAAATATAAAAATCTGAATTGTTATTGGTATTTGGGATTATCTTTAAATCTAACATGATGGTATAAGATCATATACATATCAAAATGAAAAAAAACAAGTTAGGAAACTATTTTATTAAAGAATTTCTAAAAAATTATCTTTCTATACTATTTGCATTCGGAATAATTATTTGGATCACACAAGCAGTGAGACTTCTTGACTTGATTTCAGAGGACGGAAACTCAATACGTACTTATTTTTTATATATAATATCAACCTTGCCGAAAATTATTTCAAGAATATCAATAATAATTTTTTTTATATCTCTTATGGTAACAATATCTAGATTTGAAAATAACAATGAACTTAAAGCTATATGGTTCAGTGGATTAAATAAAAAGAAATTTATAAACTATTTAGTAAAATACTCTATTCTGCTTACATTTATAATAATTTTAATAAGGTTGTTTATAGTTCCATATTTTTCAAATTATTCAAGAAATTTACTATTATATTCAGAAGTAGGATCAATAGCTCCATTAATAAAAGAAAATAATTTTAATAATCCACTAAAGGAAGTTACAGTTTATGTTGAGAAAAAAAATCAAATTAATGAAATTGATGAAATTATATTATTCGAAAATAACGAAGAAAGAAATAAAACGATAATTGCAAAATCTGGAGTTATAGTTAAAGAGAATAATAAAAATTTAATAGTACTGGTTGATGGCAGTATTCAAGAAAAAGATAAAAATGGAAAAATATCTATTATAGATTTCGATAAGATAACACTTGATTTACAACAATATAATAAAAAAACTAACGATTATTTTAAATTTCATGAAATGTTTTCATTAGAATTAATTCAAAAACTTTTAGAGGATACAGATATTCGCAAAAAAGATATAATTAATGAATTAAGTTTTAGAATTATCATTCCACTATTTATTCCCTCTTTAGTTTTCCTTGGATTTTTTTTAATAGCAATAAATAAAGAGTTGATTAATAGTAATTTAATAAAAATTATAATTTTTTTAAGTGGAATTTTTACTATATTTACAGGAGAAATCTTGCTAAATTTAAGCTCAAAAATAAATCACATAAATTTATTTTTATTTTTTAGTCCATTTTTATTTCTAGTTATTAATAAATTATTATTAAATTATTTTCTCATATATCAAAAAAATAAATCCTAAATGCTTAAATCAATTAACCAATATATAATTAAAGAATTTTTAAAAAGTTTATTAGTAGTAACGACAATAATTTTTTTTGTAATTTTGCTCATAACTTTACTTGATGAATTTTCTTTTTTTAAAGCAAACCGAGATATGAAATTGATTCATTTTATATTTATTACTTTTTTTAAAATTCCAAATTTTATATTTACGCTATTTCCTTTTGTAATTTTATTTTCTGGAATTGTTTTTTTTTTAAAAATTTATAATTATAACGAAATTATATCTTTAAGAGTAATGGGATACTCTAACCTTCAAATTTTATTAATACCGGCATTAGCATGTTTTTTTATTGGTTACTTAATTATTTTTCTAGTAGTTCCTTTTTCTTCTTCATTATTGAAATATTCTGAAGAACTAAAATCTAATTATGACCAAAATAAAAATATTATATTTCTTAATCAAACTGGAGTATGGATTATAGATAAAAGTATAAAAGAAAAAAACATTATTCGAATTAAAAAAATTGATAAAAATTTTTCAGTAATAAACGATATTACAATTTATAATTATGATCTAAATAATAACTTTATAAAAAGAATAGATGCTCAAGATGGAGAAATTAATGATAATAATTGGCAATTAAATAAAGCAAAAGTTATTTTTATAAATAACAAGAGTGTTAAAGAAAATTACTTAAATATTTATAATTACAAAACTAATATAAAAATTAATGAATTGCGTAACATTTACAAAAATGCAGAAACAACCTCTTTATTAAATATTACTAGAGAAATATCAATATTAGAGGATAAAGGATACTCTACTATAGATCTTAAAATCAGATATCAAAAATTAATATCATTCCCAATATATTTATTATCGATGTCTATTCTTTCTGGACTCATGATCATTAATTTGGGAAAGACTTCAAATTATATAAAATATGGAAGTTATGGAGTATTAATAAGTGTAATATTATACTTTTTAAATGACTTATCTATTACAATGGCAAAATCTGAAATAATAGCTGTAGATTTTTCAGTATGGATACCTATATTTCTAATAATTTTAATAAACTTAGTTGGAATTACACAGGTTAATGCAAAGTAAATTTTTTTTTATATTTTATTTAATTTTATTTCCTTTTGATACTAGTATCAGTTACTCTCAACAAAAAGACATATATAATTTTTCAGCTAATAAAATAACTTATTCTCAAGATAACAACATTATAGAAGCTCTAGGAAATGTAGTTGCAAAAAATAATGAGGGTAAGCAAATATCCTCCGATAAAATAATTTATAATAGAGCAAAACAACACTTAAGTACTTTTGGAAACTCAACTTTTACTGATAATAAAATTGGAACATTATATGCTGAAAGATTTGAATATAATTTAGATAAACAGTCAATTACAGCTGAAGAAAAAGTAAAATTTGTAGATAAGGATAAAAATACTTATTATTTTTCAAAATTAAACTCTGATGATAAATTTAAAGAGATTATAGGGACAGATATAAATGTGGAGCTAAATAAAGAAGCTCTAAAATCTGGAGATAAATTTAATGAATTTATTGAACCAAGATTTAGTGGAAAATCAGCAACTCTTAGAAATAACATAACAATTGTTCAAGACGCAAAATTTACAACATGTAAAAAAAGTAATGAAACTAGTGGATGTACCTACTGGAATTTAGAGGCAGGTCAACTTATACATGATAAAGAGCAAAAAAAACTAACATATAAAAATGCTTTATTAGATCTAAATAGCATTCCTGTAATATATGTCCCATATTTTTCGCATCCAGATCCAACGGTAAAAAGAAAAGAAGGATTTTTAGCGCCATCATTTACTTCTTTGGGAGATAACTTAGGCTCGACAATCAAAATACCATATTTTTACCCCTTGTCAGAATCCGCGGATTTTACACTAAATCCGGTTTACTATTTTAAACAACATCCGTTATTACTAGGCGAATACAGAGAGAGATTTAAAAACGGAGATTTTGTGATTGAGGGTGGATATACACAAGGATACCAAAAAATAACCTCAACACAAACAGGCGGCTCAAGAAACCATTTGTATGGTAATATAAATTTAAATTTTAAAGATAAAATTTTGGATGAAAGCCAATTTTCAACTAAAATACAGCGTGTAAGCGACCCAACCTACTTAAGAGTTAATAAAATTAACTCTACTAACGATGGATTTAAAAAAAATCTTGTAAGAGAGAATGATACAAAGTTAACAAATGAAGTTTCTTTAAATTCTTTTGGAAAAAATGAAACTTTAAATCTAAAAGCTACAGCATATCAAAATATAACCACTATAAAAAAATCAGATCAATACGAGTATGTTGCGCCAGAAATTATTTATTCTAAATATAATTTTTTAAATAATAATTTAAATTTAAATTCTAGCTTTAGAAGTTTAAATACTAATACAAACCAAAACAAAACAAGTTTTACAAATAATATAGATCACTCAACTTCTGAGTCTTATAATTCTAATCTTGGAATTGGATATAAATTTTTAACAAAAATTAATAATATTAACTATTATGCAGATCATAAAAATCCAAAGGAAAATTTGAACTCACAAATTAATCCTATAGTTGCATTAGATACATCTTTACCACTTGGGAAAATATCTAAAGAATCTGAACAATACATAATACCTAGAATTTTAACGCGCTATGCTCCAGGAAAAATGCAAAACGCAAAATCAAATGATATCACTCTAAATACTGATAATCTTTTTTCAATAAATAGAATGAATTCTGATGATTTAATTGAAAAAGATTTTTCATTAAACATAGGACTAGACTGGCTTTGGAAAGAAAAAAAATTAGATCAAACTAAACCTAGTGAAGCTGGTTTATCAGTTGGACAAGTTATAAAATTCAATAATGACTTAGATATGCCTACAAAATCCTCATTACAAAATAAAAATTCAGATTTGGTTACAAAAACAACTTATTTAAGTCCGGGTAATTTTGATTTTACGATGAAAAATACTTTAGATAATAACTTAAACCATGCATACTATAATGATGTAACCTTAAAAACATTTTTAAGACAAGGGGAAGTTAATTTTAATTTTTATGAAAAAAATAGTCATATCGGAAGTGAAAGATTTGCAAAAGCTAATTTGTCATCATTTATAACAGATGGTACAAAAATAAAAATTGAAACTGATAGAAATTTAAAAACTGACATGACCAACTCTCATAAACTAGGTATAGAAAATGAAAACGAATGCATAAGATACGGAATTTATTTTCAGAGAAATTATGCTTCAGATAAAGACTTAAAGCCTGCAACTAGCATTTTCTTTGGAATAACTTTACTTCCTTTTGGTGACAAATAAATTACAAAAGTAATTAAAAATTCATATAAAAGTTTTTTAAATGAATAAAAAAATAATTTTTTTCTTAATATTTACAATATTTACATTTGCTGCAAAAGCTACACAATTAAGTAATAAAGTTTTGGTTTCAATTGATAATTCAATAATTACAGAACTAGACGTTAATAAAGAAATTAATTTTTTAAAGTTTATTAATAAAGATCAAACAACGAGCACTTCAGAACTTTTTAAAAAGGAAATTATTAATAGTTTAATTGATAGAAAAATTAAAGATATAGAAACAAATTATTATAAAGTCGATGTTTCGGAGAAAGAAATAGAAAATACCTTATACAACTACTTAGAAAAAATAAAAATTACTAGTGAAATGCTCAACTCGTTTTACAACAAAAATGAAATTGAAAAAGACTATTTAAAAAATGTAATAAATATTGATCTTAAATGGTCAAAATTAATTAGACAAATGTACGAAAGTAGACTCAATGTAAATTTAACTGAAGTTAATAAACAGATAGAACAAGAAAAAAGAAATATTGAAGATAATGAAAAATTTAAGAACCAACTAATTATTATCGAACAAAATAAACTTTTAAATAAGTTTGCAGCTATACATCTTGAAAAAAGTAAAAAAAAATATTTAATTAAATTTTTGTGAAAAAAAAAATTATAATTATTTTAGGTGAACCTAATAGTATTTCATCTGAAATTTTTTTGAAATCTTTAAAGTATATTAATAAAACTAAACTTAAATTTATAATTATCGGAAATTATATCCTACTAAAAAAACAAGCTAAGTATTTAGATCTAAAAATAAATATTAATTTCCATTTGACAGATATTAATAATTTAAATGATAGAAAATTTAATTTTATAAATATTGAACATAATCAATTAAAACCCTTCGATCTTAGATCTATTAAATCAGATATTTTCATAAAAAAAAGTTTTGAGACTGCTTTAACATTAATTAAGAAAAAATTAGCTAATGGAATTATTAATCTTCCAATAAACAAATCAAAATTTACCAAAAATAAGTATAAAGGAATAACTGAATATATTGCAGATAAAACTAGCAACAAGAATAAGGAAAATATGTTATTATATAATGAAAATTTCTCAGTTCTTCCCCTAACAACTCACATTCCGTTAAAAAATGTCCATAAAGAAATTTCATTTAAAAAAATTGAAAAAGCATGCAAAAATATTTATTATTTTTATTCTAAAATTCTTAAAAAAAAGAAAATAAAAATTGGTATACTCGGTCTAAATCCACATAATGGTGAAAATGGATATATAGGCACTGAAGAAAAAAAAATTATAACACCTTCAATTAAAAAGCTTAAAAAAAAATATTTAATAATAGGTCCGTTGTCACCTGATACGAGCTTTTTACAAAGAAATAAATTTAAGATTGATGTTTTAATAGGCCATTATCACGACCAAGTTTTAACAGCTTTTAAAAATCAATTTGATCTGAATGCTATAAATATTACAATCGGACTACCCTTTATAAGAATTTCTCCTGATCATGGTATTGGCACAGATATTATTGGAAGAGGGATTGCAAATCCAAAAAGTTTTAAGAATGCAATAAAGTTCTTTAGTAAATATAATGTTTAAACATAAAAAACACCTTGGACAAAATTTTTTAATTAATAAAAACATTACAAAAAAAATAGCAGAAATTGGGCTTATTAATAAAGACAGTAACATCTTAGAAGTAGGTCCCGGAACAGGTGTTCTTACTCAAGAATTAATTAAAAAGGACGCAAAGAAAATTTTTGCCATAGAGTTTGATAAAGATTTAAAACCTGAACTAGAAAAAATAAAAAACAATTTTAATAATTTTGACTATATAATCTCTAACGCTTTAACATTTGATGAAAGAAAAATTTTTAAAAAAAATGTAATTATTTTTGGTAACCTTCCCTACAACATTTCATTAAAATTACTAATAAAATGGATTTATTCTGAACCATGGCCCCCATTTTACAATCAAATGGTTTTAATGTTTCAAAAGGAAGTTGCAGAAAGAATTATGGCAACCTCAAATAATAAAAAATATGGCAGAATATCAATACTATCAGATGCAAGATTAAACATTAAATTTCATTTTAATATTTCTAAAAAGGAATTTAACCCTGAACCAAAAGTAGACTCTACGGTACTTTCTTTTACTCCAAAAAAAAAAAATAATTTAAAATTAGATGATTTAAATATTTTATCAGAATTAACTAAAAATATATTTAATACAAAAAGAAAGATGGTTTCAAAAGCACTTAAGAAAATACTTAATGAAAAAGAACTTCAAATTATAGATTTTGATAACATAAAAAATTTAAGGGCTGAAAATCTAGATTTTAATTTTTATTATAAACTAGTTGATTTGATTAAATGTAGATCTTAATTCTCTTTCTATTTTAATTATTTTAGTAATTTGCTCAAAGCAATTTTCTACATCTTTATTTACAACAATATATTTATAATCCTTCCAATGTTTAATCTCATCCTTGGCCATTTTCATTCTTTGATTGATTAACTCTTTATTTTTTTCTTCACGTTTTTTTAGTCTACTTTCTAAATCATCAATACTAGGCGGTAAAATAAATACAGATACAATATCTGATGGCATAATTTTTTTGACTTGCTCGGTTCCTTGCCAATCAATATCAAACAAATAATCAATTCCTTTTGCTAAGTTATCTTCTATTGGTCCTTTTAAAGTAGCATAATAATTTCCAAATACTTTTGCCTGCTCCAAAAATTTATCCTGACTGGCTAATTCTTGAAATTTTTCAATAGTTACAAAATTATAATCAACTCCATCGACTTCATTAGTTCTTGGAGTTCTTGTGGTATAAGAGACTGAAATTTTAAAATTTCTATCACTTAATTCAATTTTTTTAGCAAGTGTGGTTTTACCAGCCCCTGAAGGGGAGGATAAAATTAAAATTAAACCTCTCTTTGATTTTAAAATCAAAAGAACTACTTTGCGGGATTATTTTCGATAAATCTTATTGCATCACCAACTGTTAGGATTTTTTCTGCTTCTGAGTCTGAAATTTCAGAACCAAATTCTTCTTCAAATGCCATTACCAATTCTACTGTATCTAAACTATCTGCTCCTAGGTCATCAATGAAACTGGCTTCTTCTGTAACCTTAGCTTCATCAACACCTAAGTGTTCTACGATAATTTTTTTAACTTTAGCAGCAACATCACTCATTTTTAAACTCCCTTAATTATTAATGATTCTTTCAATAAATGAATAAATTAAATAAATCAAGACATATACATACCACCATTAACATGGATGGTTTCTCCTGTAATATAACTAGAAAGATCAGATGCTAAGAAAATAGCGCAATTGGCAATATCATTACCGTTGCCTAATTTTCCCATAGGAATATTTTCTATAAGTTTCTTTTTAAATTCCTCATTGATACTTTTGGTCATTTTTGTATCAATAAACCCTGGTGAAATACAATTTACTCTAATATTTTTTTTAGCGTACTCTTTTGCAAGACTTTTGGACATTGCAATTATCCCTGCCTTGGCGCTGGAATAGTTAGCTTGGCCAAAATTTCCAGTATGTCCTACAATTGAGCTAATATTAATTATAGATCCTGAATCTTGTTTCATCATTACTTTAATTGAATACTTACAAATCAAAAAAACAGCTGTTAAATTAATATTAATTACTTTATTCCATTCCTCATCTGACATTCTAATTGCAAGATTGTCTTTCGTGATACCAGCGTTATTTATAACTATGTCTAATCCACCTAATTTTTCTTTGGCTTCTTTTACTAACTCTTCAATCTTTTGATGATTTTCTAAATTAAAATTCGAGGTTTTAATCTTAGGAAAATTATTTTGAATAGTCTTAAGATTTTCAACATTCGTTCCAATCGTAAATATATCAGCTTCTAATTTATAAAAATTTTCTAAAATAGAGAGTCCAATTCCAGAAGTACCTCCTGTGATAAAGACTTTTTTATTTTTTAAATTAATTAAATTCATTAAATTGGGTTATATTATCAATTGTAGTTGTTGTAAGTTCTTTTCCTATTCTTTTTATCATGCCCGTTAAAGCTTTTCCTGGTCCTATTTCAATAAAATGTTTTACACCATTTGTTTTCATAAAATCTACTGATTCTCTCCATTTAACATGATGGGTAATTTGCTTAGTAAGTAAAAAAGGTATTTCTTTAAAATTATCAATTGTCTTGGCTGAAACATTTGAAACAATATTTATTATTGGTTTTAAAAAATTTGTTTTTATTAAAATTTGATTCATTTTATCCGCAGAGGGCTGCATTAATGAACAATGAAAGGGCGCGCTTACCGGTAGTAATATTGCTTTTTTACCATGTATGTTTTTTAGATCCTCTACTATTTTATTAATTTTATCCTTATTACCACTTATTACTATTTGGCCTGGGCAATTATCATTTGAAATTTCAGCAATTCCTGTAATTGAATTATTTTTATTTATCACTTCATTAATTAAGTCAATTTCTGCTCCTAAAACAGCTGCCATGGCGCCAACATTTACAGGGACCGCCTCTTGCATTGACTTACCTCTTTCTTTCAAAATTTTAGCGCCATCTCCTAAAGTTAACGAATTTGAACAGATCAAAGATGTATATTCTCCTAATGAATGTCCGGCAAAAAAACTATAGTCTTTTAATTCATTTATTTTTTGTTTTCTTAAAGTTCTATAAATTGCAACACCTACAGTCATTATAGCTGGTTGAGTATTTTCTGTTAGATTTAAACTTTCAATTGGTCCATTTAGAATAATATCAGATAATTTAAATTCTAAAGCGTCATCGACTTCATGAAAGACTTCCTTTGCCTCGCTAAACGTATCATAAAAATCTCTTCCCATGCCAACATACTGAGATCCCTGCCCTGGAAATACGATTGCTTTCATAATTTAGTAATAGTTATAACAAAATTAATACTGTTGTATTAAAAAAAAAAAATTATATATTGCCAGTCTTTCTCGACTTTAATGTTAAAGTTGGGATGCTAATTAAAAGCAACCAAAAGAAAAAATGAATTATTACGAACACACGTATATTGCTTCTCAAAGTTTAAATAATAAAGATTTATCTGATCTTCATCAAAAAATTGAAGATCTCATAAAAAAAAATAAAGGTAAAATTGAAAAAAAAGAGAATTGGGGTTTAAGACAACTAGCTTACCCAATTAAAAATTTTAAAAAAGGATACTACACAAATTTATATTTTTCTGGTGAGCCAGTAATTGTTCAGGAACTTGAAAAGATTGAGAGAATTGATGCAAATATTTTAAGGTTTATGACTATTAAAATAAAGAATGTACCAGAGGAAAATTCAGAACTAGTCTTAAAGGAAGATAATAAATAATGAAAAGAAAAAATATTAAAAAGACGAAGAAAAATAATAATTCAAATTTAATGCTTTTTCAAAAAGCAACTACTAAATTTACAAGAGACTGTCCTTTAAGTGGAAAAGATGCTCCTGCAATTAATTATAAAAATTTAAAATTACTTCAAAAATATATATCTGAAACTGGAAAAATGTTACCAAGTAGAATAACTTCTGTTTGCTACGCAAAACAAAAAGAGTTATCTAACGAAATAAAAAAAGCTAGAATACTAGCTTTATTACCATTTGTGGCGGATTAATTATGGAAGTTATTCTTTTAGAAAATATTAAAAAATTAGGAAAAATTGGCAGCAAAGTAAAAGTTGCAAATGGTTTTGCTAGAAACTATCTCTTAAAGAATAATAAAGCTTTAGTAGCCTCTAAAGAAAATTTAGCTATTTTTGAAAAACGAAGAGAAGAGTTAAATAAAAAAAATAATGAACTAAAAAACGAGGCTGTCAAAATTCAAAAAGAAATAGATAAATTTGAATTGAAAATTACTAAGAATTCTATGGAAGGTGGCGCACTTTATGGATCTTTAACTATTAAAGAGATAATCCAAAATTTAGAATTGCATAATTTTAAAAATATCTCAGCAAATATGATTGAACTAAAGGAACAAATTAAAAAAATTGGGGACTATACAGTAATTATAAATTTACATGCCGATGTTCAAGCCTCAATAAAAGTAAAAGTCGTTTCAGTTGAAAAAATAGTTTAAATAAAAAGTTATTAACTTATCCACATCAAATTAAGTCTAAAATTTTCTATACTCATATCTTAAATAAATTTAAATATTTGCATGAGTGCGGAAAATATTAGAATTTTAAATACAACAAAAGAATTACCTAATAACATAGAGGCCGAACAAATAATATTAGGCTCAATTTTAGTAAATAACGAAATATTTGACGAAATTTCCACTATTGTTAATGAAAATATCTTTTTTGATCCCATTCATCAAAAAATATTTCATTATTTAAATAAATTAATCAGCAAAGGTTTGTTAGCAAGTCCCATTACTCTAAAAAATTATTTAGAAAATGACCAATCATTAAAAGAACTGGGCGGTAATGAATATATTGCAAAACTTACAAGATTATCTACTTCTGCTTTTCAAAGTAAAGATTATGCAAAAGTGATTTACGATCTTCATTTGAGAAGAAAGCTAATTGAATTATCAGAAAATACATTAACGGAAGCTAATAATAAAAATTTAGAGCATACCGCAGAACAACTAATTGAAGGGACAGAAAAAAAACTTTTTGATCTTGCTGAAAGAGGTAAATTTGACAGATCATATATGTCATTTGAAAAGGCCCTCGGTGAGACTGTTGATATGGCTATGCGGGCTTTTAAAAATGACGAAGGTATAGTCGGAGTGCCAACGGGTCTTCGTGATCTTGATGAAAGACTTGGTGGCATGCATAAAGGAGATTTAATAATTATTGCAGGAAGACCTTCGATGGGAAAAACAGCTCTTGCAACTAATATCGCTTTTTATGCTGCAAAAAAAATTATGGATAATAAACAGGGAAAATCTTCTGTTGCGTTTTTTTCATTAGAAATGTCCTCTGAACAATTATCTACGAGAATATTAGCTGAACAATCGAGAATTAGATCTAATGATATAAGAAGAGGTAAAATCACCCAGGAAGATTTAGAAAAATTTATTGAAGCTTCGAAAAATATAAATGATCTACCTTTTTATATTGATGAAACTCCTGCAATTAAAATTTCTACACTAGCAAATAGAGCGAGAAGAATAAAAAGACTTCATGGATTAGATTTGATTGTAGTCGACTATATACAATTAATGACTACTGGAAATTTTAAATATGAAGGTAGAGTTCAGGAGATTGGAGAAATAACACAAGGCTTAAAAGCTTTAGCTAAAGAACTAAGCGTTCCTGTTTTAGCATTATCTCAATTATCACGAGCTGTAGAACAACGAGATGATAAGCGACCTCAATTGTCAGATTTGAGAGAGTCTGGTTCTATCGAACAAGACGCCGATGTTGTTATGTTTGTATATCGACCAGAATATTATTTAGAAAAAAGTGAACCACAGGCTGGAACAGCTGAGCACATCACATGGCAAGAAAAAATGAGCCAAGTTCATAACCAGGCACTAGTAATAATTGGGAAACAACGACATGGCCCTACAGGTATAATTAATTTAGAATTTGAGAGCGCTTATACTAAATTTAAAGATGCAAATAATATAAAATTTGATAATTAACCATGGATGCAATATTCGCATTCAAAACTAATTATCAATCTAAAAAATATTAAAAATAATCTTAATATTATAAAGAAATTTTCTAAAAACACTATTTGTCCAGTTATCAAAGCTAATGCGTATGGTCTTGGCGACGTTGAAATCGCAAAATTTTTAATTAAAAATAAATGCAAAGATTTTTGGGTAGCAAATATTTCTGAAGCTTTAAAAATAAATAAGAATATTTCAAATATAAATATTTATGTTGCCAATGGTTTGAATAAAAATGAAGAAAAAATTTTTTTTCAAAATAAATTTATTCCTGTACTTAATACATATGAACAATTCCAAAAATGGACAAACTATTTAATTCAAAAAAAATTACCTAATAAACTAGTTATTCAAGTTGATACGGGAATGTGCAGATCTGGGATGCAACATGAAGATATTTTGAAAGTATATAATGAAAGATCAATAATTAGAAAATTTAAAGAAGTAATTATACTTACACACCTTGCAAGTGCTGATGAAAAAAAAAGTCAATATAATGTCGTTCAAAAAAATAGATTTTTAAAAATACAATCAATGTTTAATTATCCAAATTGCAAATTTAGTTTAGCTGCATCTGGAGGAATATTTTTAGGAAAAGATTATCATTTTGATATGGTAAGACCTGGGATTGCTTTATATGGTGGAAAACTTTTTTTTAACAAACAATTGAAAAATGTTGTCTCTTTAGTCTCACCAATAATTCAAATAAATCGTCTTAAAAAAGGGGAAACCGCAGGATACAACCAAAGCTATAAAGCAAAGAGAAATATTGTAACCGCTACTATTCCACTTGGATATGCTGACGGGGTGAAAATTAAAATTTCAAACATTGGTTATGTATTTTATAAAGATATAAAACTACCTATGATTGGTAGGATCTCAATGGATTTAATGATCGTCGATGTTACTAAGGTCAAAAATAAAATAAAAATAGGAGATCATTTAGAAGTATTTGGAAAAAATTTAAATTTAGATGGTTTTGCAAGAGTTTCTCAAACTTCTCCGTATGATATTATCACCTCTGTTTCCGAAAGATGTGAAAGAGTTTATTTAAATTAAAATGAATTTTATTAATCAAATATATAAAAAGCTATTAGAAAAACCTAAATTTATACTTTTTTTACTAGTTTTAGTATTCTCCTTTTCTGTCTATAACGCGAAAAATTTTCAATTAGATGCATCTGCTGACTCATTGCTATTAGAAAACGATCCTGATTTGAATTATTTAAGATCAGTAAATGAACGTTATTCCTCTGAGGATTTTTTTGTAATTACATATTCACCAAAAAAAAAAATTAATGATGAGGTAATCCAAGAATTAAAAAAATTTGTCAGTGAAATTGATAATATTCAATGGGTAAGTAAAACAATAAGTATATTAAATGCTCCATTATTTGAAAGTTCTGATCAGCCCTTAATAGAAAAGATAAATAATATTCAATATATCACTACTCCTGGAATTGAAGTTAATAGAGCTTTAAATGAATTAAAAAATAGTCCTGTTTATAAGAGATTAATAATAAACGATGATGCTACAACTTTTGGCGTTGTTGTTTATATTAAAGATAATAAAAAATATTTATCAGCTTTAGAGATAAACAAAAATTTTCTAGATAAACAAAAAAATAATAAACTTTCTGATAAAGATTTAAAAGAATTTGAAAAACACAAATTAGTTTTAGAACAGCTTAAAAAAGAACAAAACAAAAATTTAGAATTATATAATATAGAAATTAGATCTCATATTTCAAAATACAAAAATATCGCTGACATTAATCTTTCTGGGATTCCAATGATAGCCGATGACTTAATTTCCTTTGTTAAAAAAGATATAATTGTTTTTGGTTCGGGTGTTTTTATTTTTATTTTAACTACCCTGTGGTTTATTTTTAGAGATATTAGATGGGTAATATTTCCTCTTTTAAGTTGTTTCTTATCTATTGCAATAATGACTGGAATGCTGGGATATCTTAACTGGAAAGTAACCGTTATATCTTCTAACTTTATTTCTTTAATGCTTATTCTTACAATGGAAATAAATATTCATTATGTAGAAAGATACAGACAATTGCAGGCAGAATTTCCCAAAAAAAAGCCAAGTTACTTATCATATTTAACAACTACTAAAATTATTACACCTATCTTTTATGCAGTTTTAACAACGGCTTTAGCTTTTTTATCATTTATTTTTAGCAATATTAAACCTGTTATTGATTTTGGCTGGATGATGTCACTTGGATTATTTATATCGATGTTTGTATCAATACTTTTACTTCCTTACCTTATAGTAAAGTTCAAACCAAAATTAACATATGCTCATAAAAGTAAAAATTCTAAAATTGCTGAAACATTATGTTCGATTGCGATTAATCAAAAATTTCTAGTTCTTGCAATTTCAACCATTATTTTGATCCTAAGTATTTACGGAATCACAAAACTAAAAGTTGAAAATAGTTTTATTAATTATTTCGATAAAAACACTGAAATATATAAAGGAATGAAGCTTATCGATGAAAAATTAGGTGGAACTACTCCTCTAGATATTATTTTAAAATTTAAAGAAACCGATTCTAAATCAACATCAGCTGATGATGATTTTTTTGAAGGTTCATCCTCTGATGAATATAAAGACAGCTACTGGTTTACCAGCTTTAGAATTAACAATATCGTTAATGTCCATCAGTACCTAGAAACCTTGCCTGAAATAGGGAAAGTTTTATCTTTTTATTCAGTCTTACAATTAGGAGAGAAACTAAACGATAATAAAAAATTAGGGCCCTTAGAAATGGCTATTTTACACAGTAAATTACCAGAGGATATTAAAAAAAATATAATCACGCCCTATATTTCTATAGATGATAACGAAGCGCGAATTTCTTTAAGAATTATAGACTCAAACCCAGAACTTAATAGAAAAGAGTTGCTAATTAAAATTCAAAAAGATCTTGAGGAAAAATTACAATTAAAAAAAGAAGAATTTAAAATTACTGGAATATTAGTAATATTTAATAATTTATTACAAAGTCTATTTGACTCACAAATTAAAACTTTAGGGATAACGTTTGGAGGAATATTTATTTTACTTTTAATTCTATTTAAATCTTTATCGTGGTCAATCGTTGCTGCTTTACCTAATTTTCTTGCTGCACTTTTTATTTTAGGTACCTTAGGTTTGTTTAATATTCCCCTAGACATGATGACAATTACTATTGCATCAATTACAGTTGGTATAGCAATTGATAATAGCATTCATTACATTTATCGTTTTAGAGAAGAATTTAAAGTCAATAAAGATTATAAAAAAACTGTTCAAATTTGTAGCAGAACTGTCGGTAAGGCAATCGTTAATGCGTCTTTAACAATTGTTTTTGGATTTTCAATATTGATATTTTCAAATTTTATTCCATCTATTTACTTTGGTATTTTTACAGGTCTAGCAATGATAACTGCGATGACACTTGTTTTAACTTTAATGCCGCAATTAATTTCAATTATTAAACCATTTAAAAATGGATAGTTTTATAAGTTTTTTTGAATCTATTAAAATAAATACATTTGATGTTATTGTATCCGTAATAGTTCTATTTAATATTATATCTTCAACAAAAAAAGGTTTTGTATTAAGCGTTATATCTTTTTTAAAATGGATTATAGCCTTTGTAATTGCAAAATTTTCAATTCCTTATGTTGTTCCTTATATTAATGAAATAATAAAAAATGAGACAACAGCCAGAGTAGTTTCTGGTGTAACTGTGTTTTTATTAAGTCTTTTCCTTATAATTGTCTTAGGCAAAGCCATAGGAAAATCAATGAAATGGGTAGGTTTAGGTGGGATTGATAAATTATTTGGTTTTATATTTGGTGGGATTACTGGTTATTTATTTTGTGTTATATTATTGAGTCTATCAAATTACATTTACGTTTATGATAAATGGCCAGTGTTTCTTAAAAACGGCTTGTCATACAATACGATTGAATATGGAAGAAAAATATTCGACGAAAAAATTTTATTTAGCAACGAATATCTTGATGAAACAAAAGATAAATTAAAAAAATAATTTATGCTACCCGATCTCAATTCTGATAAATTAAAAGAAGAATGTGGTGTATTTGGTATCTTTGATCATATTGACGCTTCTGCCTTAACTGCTTTAGGACTGCATTCATTACAACATAGGGGTCAAGAGTCTTGTGGTATCGTTTCTTATGATGGCAAAAACTTCTTTTCTGAAAGAAGATTAGGTTTAGTAGGTGATAACTTTACAAAAGAAACAACTATCCAAAAGTTACCTGGAAATTTTGCAATAGGTCATAATCGATATTCAACGACCGGCGCCCCCGTATTAAGAAACATCCAACCTTTTTTTGCAGATTTATATACTGGTGGAATTAGTATTGCTCATAATGGAAATCTTACAAATTCAATTATGTTAAGAGAAAAAATGATTAAAGATGGCGCAATATTTCAAACAACTTCTGATACCGAAACAATAGTTCAGTTAATAGCACGCTCAAAAAGATTAAAAACTATTGATAAAATTATAGACTCTTTATTCCAAATTCAAGGAGGTTATGCCCTTGTCATGTTAACTAATAAAAAACTTATTGGCGTTAGAGATCCTTACGGAATAAGACCTTTGGTTCTTGGTAAATTAAAAAAATCATATGTTCTTGCATCTGAAACATGTGCATTAGATATTATTGGAGCAACTTTCGTTCGTGAAATCGAAAATGGTGAAATTGTTGTGATTACAAATGATGGTGTAGAAAGTATTAAACCATTCCCTAAAATAAAAGCACGTCCATGCATATTCGAATATATATACTTTGCAAGACCCGACAGTTTAATGTCTGGAAAAAGTGTTTATGAATTTAGAAAAAATTTTGGAGAGCAATTAGCAAAAGAATCTCATGTAGACGCTGATATTGTTTCAGCTGTTCCAGATTCTGGCGTTCCCGCTGCTATTGGATACTCAACACAATCTAAGATTCCTTTTGAGCTTGGATTAATTAGAAATCACTATGTAGGAAGAACTTTTATTGAACCTACTCAACAAATTAGACAATTAGGAGTTAAATTAAAGCATAACGCAAACTCATCTTTAGTTAAAAATAAAAGAATAATTTTAATAGATGACTCTATAGTAAGAGGAAATACATCAAAAAAAATAGTTCAGATGATGTATGACGCAGGAGCTAAAGAGGTTCATATGAGAATATCTTGTCCTCCTATTATGTATCCAGACTACTATGGAATCGATACACCAGATAAAGATCAGCTTTTAGCGCACAACATGTCTTTGGATGAAATGACTAAATTTATTGGTGTTAAAACTTTGAGTTTCTTATCTATTGATGGCATTTATAAAGCTATGGGTTATCAGAAACGTAATAATTTAAGTCCTGAATTTACAGATCATTATTTTACTGGAGATTATCCAATACCTCCCCTTGATCAATCAAATAGAAGTGTAAAAGACAATCAGTTATCACTGTTAAGTAATATTAGATAATTTAATATTTTTTTGATTTAAAAGGATTTTCTGCGCTAACAAATTTTAAGAAAATTTTAAAACCTTTAATATTAAATTTTTTACTTAAACTTTTAGCAAGGTACTTTTGATAATCTAATGAAAGTTTATTCGCCTGATTTCCAAAGATTTTAAAAATAATTGGTCTCGTACTTACTTGCTTAATATACTTTATTTTAGGGCGAAATTTTGAATAAACTGGGATTTTATTTTTATTAATTGCATCCTGCAAAGCTTTATTTAAGTCTTTATTATCGTAATTTTTTCTTAAGCGAGAATGAATACTAATTACTTCATCAAATATTTTCTTTGGAAATTCTAATTTTAATGAACAAATACTAAAGGGTTCAGCTAATAAAGCATCTGAAAAAAGATTTTTTATATAATATATATACTCGTTTTTGATTGCCTTTAACTCATCTACTAAGTCAATTTTATTTATAGCAAAGATTAAACCTTTGCCTTTATCTAATACCAATCTACAAATTTGTTTATCTGTTTTAGTAAATTCCTTATCAGCCTCAATCATAAATAAAACCACATCAGCTAGGTAAATTGCTTTTAAACTTTCTTTTGTTATATACTGCTGCTCATCAGATTTAGATTTTCCTTTCCTCTTTAACCCTCCAGAATCGATTAATTTAAAATTTCTATTTTTATAAATTACGTTATCTATAAATAAATCTTTCGTCGTTCCCGGTATTTCACTTACAGGTGATAAATCCTTATTTAAAACTTTATTAAAAAAAGTTGACTTTCCAACATTTGGTTTTCCAACTATTGCAAGAGTAATAACTCCTGGTGATGTGCTATTCATTAATTAAGTATTATTAACTCTGATGAACGATTAAGTATAAATATTTTGTTATCAGCTATAATTGGAGCTCTTGATAAATCGTTATTTATTTTTTTATGAGCAATATACTTTCCGTCATTTGCTGATATTTTATAAATATCTCCATTTGAGGACGTAGCATACAAACTATTAGATGCTAGCAATAGACCATAATAACTTGGCACAGTTTTGCTATCTTTTGAAAACTTTGCAAGATTTAAACTCCATAATATTGTTCCATTTATTTTATTAAAAACAACAATAAATCCATTCTCAGTAAGGACGAATATATATTTGTCTGTACTAATATGATTTTGGATAGAGGATATATTTTGAGACCACTTAATTTCACCCGTATCGATATTAAAATTAAATAAGTCTCCGTTATTAGATGAAACAAAAACATCTTTCTTATCAATTAAAATATTAGATGTTTTAAAAATTAAATTATTAGAAATAGTATTTTGAGATAAAATATTCCTTGTCCAAGCAATTACCTGCTGATTTAAATCTATTGCGGTTATATCTCCAACATCATTTGTAAATAATAACTTATCATCAAATATTGAAATATTACTAGATCTAGAGGGTTTTATTAAACCTGAAAGAGACTCAAAACTCCATATTTTTTCTCCATCGGTTGGGTTAAAAGCATAAAGTCGACTGTTTTGATTTACGACGTATAAAATGCCTTTATGAAAATTCAGATGTGAAGAAAATGGAATACCGTAGTTTTGTTGCCAAATTAACTTTCCAGTTTCAGTATCGACAGAATAAAGAAATCCTAAATTGTCAGCAGCATATAAAATATTTGAGTTTAAAAATAAAGCTATGTTTTTAGGATAATTATTGAGAGAACTTTCATATATTTTTAATTCCCAAATAATTTTTTCTTTTTTTATATCAAATTTATAGACTCTTCCTTTTTCATCGCTAAAAAAAACAAATTCACCACTAACTAATAATGAGCCACTATCATTATTTTTATTTATATAATCTCCAATACTTTTTTTAAAAATATCCTGAAATTTACCCTCGTAAACAAAATGTTCGTAAAAATTATTAGAAGAAAAATGTTCGTAAACCCAATCTTTATTAAGCTTAACAGGACTCAATTGTAGTGGTGATTTAGAACTGATTTCTTTATCAAAGATATTATTTGCTTCAAAAACATTAATTTTTTCTCCTTGCCTCTTGAAAACTTCTAAATCTACTTTTTTATCTTTATCGGACGAACATGAATAGATAAACAGGGGTAAAAGAAAGATAAAAAAATATCTCATTTATTTTAATTCTTTAATTTTTTTTTCTAAATCTTTTTTAAAGATCTCGGGAATATCTATAATCTTAATTGCTTGGTCGTATATATCTTTTGCTTTAATCTTTTGTCCTTTGCTTAAATAAAAATCGCCTAATATCTCTAATGCCAAAACTCTCCATGGAGATTCTTTAAAATCGCTTGGATTTAACAAATTTAAAAATTGTGTTTCATCTAAATTTTCAAAAGCTAATAAAGCTTTCTTAATTTTAAATAGATCTTTATCATTTTTCTCAATGTTAGAGTTAATTGCGTAATCTAGAATAGATATTTGCTCATTTTTATTTTCTTTCGATAGTTCTAACAATTTAGAAATGGCTAAAACCTTATAAATATTAATTTTAGAAGTCTTTAAAATTTCAAGTTTTTTTTTAGCCTCGTCAATTTTTTTATTATTAATAAGGTTTAAGATTATAACGTACTCATGCGTATATTTTTTTGCTCTATTTTCAAAAATGATATTTTTGCTTACTACAAAAAAAATTAATATTAGAATTAAAGAAAATATAATGATTAATATAAATTTATATTTCTTAAGAAAATTTATAAGCTTATCTTGTTTTAAATCTTCTTCAATTTCATTAAAAATTTGACTCATTAAATCTGGTACATATTTTTAAAGTTAGGAAAATTATTATTCTTTAAGTCTTTTACAAATTTTTTAATGCAAATCTCAGTTCTCTGTTTAAAATTATCATACATTTTAACAAATTTAGGGGGTTTTTCTGAATACCCTAATAAATCTTCTGTTACTAAAATTTGTCCGTCACATTTATTTGATGCTCCAATTCCTATTGTTGGAATATTTACACTTTGATTTATTTTATCTGCTAAATCCTTAATAACGCACTCTACAACTAATGAAAATGCGCCTGCTTTTTCAGCAGAAATAGAGTCTTTAATAATTTGATTAAAACTTAAATGATCTTTTCCTTTAACTCTATAGTCTGACTTTTTTTTAACACTTTGTGGCAATAATCCTACATGCCCCATTACAGGAATATTATTATTTACTAAACATTTTATTGTTTCATAGACTTTAATCCCCCCTTCAACTTTTACAGCATCACAAAGTGTCTCTTTCATAATTTTTCTAGCATTTCTTAAAGCCATTTTAGGATTTTTTTCATACGTTCCAATTGGCATATCAACAACTAATAAACTATTTTCGATCCCTCTCCTTACTGCCTTTCCATGCATAATCATCATCTCCAGAGTAACATCTCTAGTAGATTTCATTCCATGTAATACCATACCTAATGAATCTCCAACTAATATTACATCACAATATTTGTCTAAAATTTGTGCCATCGGCGTTGTATATGCTGTTAAACAAACAAGAGGCTTATTAAATTTTTTTTTTTTGATATTATTAATTGTTAATTTTTTTTTCATAAATTTTATTCCCACTCAATTGTTGCTGGGGGTTTTGATGTAATATCATAAACAACTCTATTAATACCCTTTACGTTATTAATAATTTTATTAGATATTTCAGCTAAATCTTTGTTCTTAAAATTATAAAAATCAGCAGTCATTCCATCTTGAGATGTAACTGCTCTTAAGGAACATACAAATTCATAAGTTTTAGAATCTCCCATAACACCTACTGTTTTTATTGGTAATAAAACAGAAAATGCTTGCCAAATTTTTTTATAAAGATTTCTTAATTTTAATTCATTAATAAAAATACTATCCGCATCCTGCAAAATTTTAATTTTTGTCTTATCAACTTTTCCTGGAATTCTTATTGCTAACCCAGGGCCTGGAAAGGGATGTCTAAAAACTATTTCTTTTGATAATTTTAAAGTAATACCAATTTTTCTTACCTCATCTTTAAACAATTCTCTAAATGGCTCTACTAGTTTAAATTTCATTTTTTTTGGTAATCCACCCACGTTGTGATGCGATTTAATTACGGATGAAGGTCCTCCATGGTGACTTTGGCTTTCAATAACATCAGGATACAAAGTTCCCTGTGCTAAATATTTAATATTTTTAAATTTTTTTGATTCTCTTTCGAAAATTTTTATAAATATTTTTCCAATAATTTTTCTTTTAGTTTCAGGGTCAGAAATATTTTTCAAAGCCTTTAAAAAAATACTGGAAGCATCTACATAATTTAATTTAACTTTATAATTTTTTTTAAAAACATTTATTACCTCTTGTTCTTCATTTTTTCTAAGTAACCCAGTATTTATAAAAAAACAGTGCAATTTTTTTCCAATAGCCCTGTATAACAAAGCTGCTAATACACTACTATCAACTCCTCCTGATAAGGCACACAAAACGCTCTCGTCTCTTACCTCTGATTTTATATTTTTTATTAAGTAGTTTATTTGATTTTTAGAATTCCAATTTTTTTTTAATTTACAAATATTGAATAAAAAATTTTTAAATAAAATATCTCCATTAATTGTATGAATTACCTCTGGATGAAACTGAACTCCAAATATTTTTTTTTTTTTATTTTGTATAATTGTATATTTATAGTCATCGCTTGAAGCAATTCCTTCAAATCCTTTCGGTATTTTAGTTACTACATCGTTATGATTCATCCATACTTGAGTTTTCTTATTTTTGTTAAAAAAATTTTTTGTTAGTATCGATGTCTTATCACTAAAAATTTCACATCTTCCAAACTCACTTTTTTTATAATTTTTTACAACTCCCCCTAATTGTTTTGCTAATAATTGATGTCCATAGCAAATTCCAAGTATTGGTATATTAAAATTTAAAATTTTTTTTGGGATGCCTAAATAAGAAGTTTTGGTAATTGATAGAGGACCACCTGATAAAATAATTCCTTTTATATTGATTTCATTTGTAAAATTATCAGTTTTGTAACAACTAATAATTTCACAATATACGCCAAATTCTCTAATTCTTCTTGCAATTAGTTGTGTGGTTTGCGATCCAAAATCTACTATGACTATTTTATCTACATAAGAAATATCTTTCATTATCTCTTATCGATTATAATCATTTTTGATAAATCATTTTTTTTTGAACATAATTCTTTACAAACTTTTGCAAAAATTAAATTACTTTCTTGCGCTTTTTTAAAATCGCCTTCTTCTATAATTAATAAAATCTTTAAATATAATGCTTCTTCATTTTTGGGGTTTAGAACTAAGATTGTGTCTAAATAAATCTTTTGCTGAATACTATCTTTATTAATAGCTGATATTTTTGACAAATATAAATAAGATTTTTCATTCTTAGTATTAAATACTATATCCTTTTCAAAGTAATACTTAGCTTCTTTATAGTCTTTTTCATTAAAAAATTTTAAACCTTGATTATAATAACTAATATTATTACCCAAAACCTTGAATGGTAAAATTACTAAAAATAATATCAGAAAATTTTTAAAATATTTTTTCATTATTAACTTTCAAATGGATAATTTGGTGACTGTTTTGTAATTTGTATATCGTGCACATGACTTTCCTTTAATCCTGAATTTGTTATTTTAACAAACTTTGCTTTTTCTTTTAATTCTAAAATATTTTTTGCACCCACATATCCCATAGATGCTTTTAATCCACCAATAAGTTGATGGATAACTGCTCTAACAGGACCTTTATATGGAACTCTACCTTCAATTCCCTCTGGCACTAGTTTTAGTGAATTATTAATTTCTTCTTGGAAATATCTATCGGCTGATCCTCTAGACATTGCGCCAATTGAACCCATGCCTCTATAAGATTTATAACTTCTGCCCTGATAATAAAAAATATCTCCTGGACTTTCCTCTGTTCCGGCAAATAATGATCCGATCATAACAGCATCAGCTCCAGCTCCAATTGCTTTAGCAATATCTCCAGAATACCTAATACCACCATCAGCTATAATTTTAATTTTTTTATTTTTTATCGATTTTGCAACATTATATATTGCTGAAAACTGCGGAACTCCTACACCCGCTACGATTCTTGTAGTACAAATTGAACCTGGACCTATACCAACTTTTATTGCATCAGCTCCGTAATCAACTAATGCTCTTGCACCTTCAGCTGTCGCTATATTTCCTGCTACAATTGTTACTTTAATATTTTTTTTAATACTCTCTAATGTTTTTAATACAGATATTGAATGCCCATGGGCTGTATCTAAAATTATCACGTCAGCACCAGCATTTGCCAATTGCTCGGCTCTAATAATATTTTCTTTACCGGCGCCAACTGCAGCAGCTACAATTAATGAACCTTTTTTATCTTTTGCTGCTTCTGGGTAAATTTGTGACTTTTGAATATCTTTTACAGTAATTAGGCCCTTACATTTAAAATTACTATCTACAATAATTAATTTTTCTATTTTATTTTTAAATAATATTTTTTTCGCTTCTGTTATTGATGTGCCAACTTTTGCTGTAACTAACTCTTTAGTCATTAAATCTTTAACTTTAATTTTCTTATCCGTAACAAATCTAACGTCTCTATTTGTAAGTATTCCGACTAATTTTAGATTTTTATTAACAACTAAAATCCCTGATATTTTATGATTTTTCATTAATACTGTCGCCTCAAACAAAGATGCCTCGGCATCAATGGTAATTGGATCAATGACCATTCCTGACTCAAATCTTTTAACTAATTTAATTTGATTGACCTGATCCTCTACACTCATATTTTTATGTATACATGCCATGCCTCCAGATTGAGCCATTGCGATTGCTAATTTATATTCTGAAACTGTGTCCATTGCAGAAGCAATAAGAGGGATACCAAGTGTTACTGAATCTGATAATTTAGTTGAAACTAAAGTTTCTTTGGGTAGGACTGAAGAATGTCTAGGCTCGAGCAAGACATCATCAAAAGTTAAAGCTTCGGGGATTTCCATATATAAATTTATTATATAAAAATCTCAAAGTCAAATAATTTTTAAATCTCTACATAATAAATACATTTCACGAGATTCTTTTCTACTTGAATCTGGTTTGATTCTTTCAATTTTCTTAAATAATTCTTTAGCATTTTTAATTAATATATTTTCGTCTTTACCACTAAAAATTTTTACTAATAATGCGGATTTTGTCTTTAAAATTAACTTAGATAAATTTACCACATCCAAGGCTATAGCGTTTGTTTTGATTGCATCTAAATCTTTATTACCTGTTGTATTAACAGCCATATCAGACAACACAATATCAACTTTATTCCGTTTAAAAAAATCATTTATAAAATCCAAAAAATCAGAATCATTAAAATCTTTTTTATAAAAAAAAATATTATCAATTATTTCCATATTCAGAATATCTATTGATAAATTTTTACCATTTTTATTTATATCAGCACAAACTTGCGACCAACCGCCCGGAGCACTTCCTAGGTCTAAAATATTTAAATTATTTTTTAAAAATTTAAACTTATTATTAATTTCTATAAGTTTAAAAGCTGATCGAGATCTATATCCCTTCTGTTTAGCTAACTTAGTGTAAGGATCGTTAAATTGTCGGGTAATCCATTTTTTAGAACTTGCTGTTAAATTTTTATTTTTAAATTTTTTCAAAACTACTTTGTAAATCTAATATTCTTTTTAATCCAATTATTATTTAATGATTGAACATCTAATAATTTATTCTTATCAAATCTAAATTCATCATATTTTTTTCCGGCTAAATGAATAATTCCTATCTTATGATGGGGAAGATATGGCTCTACAAAAGTATTTTTAATTTCATCAAATTTAATATTTTCAATTAAAAACCAATTGCAGTAAGTCGGTAGTATTTGAACTTTCATTTGATTACAATAAACGCTTATATTCATTGCTATCTGCTCTGAACCAAAAATTCTTCCTTTTTTTAATGCTTGCTTTAAATTTGTTTGCCATACTAACCAATGTGGAGCATCATTTTCTAAACAAAATACACCAATATTTAAATGAGGCTTAAGTGCAACTTCTCTACAGATTTTATTTGAAAATCCTGAACTTTTAGAATGTTTGTAATTTTGAGATCTTATAAATGCAATGTTACTAAAAATCCAATCAGCTCTTAAAACTCGACCATAAGCTCGATCTGCTGAAGATGATATTGATAAAGTTTTATTATCACTTCCCTTAAAATAAAGTTCAACAGACGACCAGTCATTTACCCATGCATCGGCATCAATCCAAAGATATTTTTTAAAACCAGGAAAATATTCTGGCAAAAATGCCCGAGAAACTTGACTCTTAAGCCACTCTCTACCTTTAATTTTATATTCTGGAACTTCAATATCCCATTTAGCTTTAACAATTTTATAAACTTTTTTTTCTAAAATCTTAATTTGATCTAACTGAAGTCCTGCATCTAATATACAAATCGATACACTTTTGCTCTCTTCAAAACTTAAAATAGAGTCAATTAACTCATTTAAAAGTTCAAAATATTTAGAGTCAGCTAAGGATATAATTGCTCTATCTTTCATATAAAATCTTCAGAAATTAAGCTATCAGAGGCTTTTGAAGATCTTTTTTTTATAATTTTAAAATGAATAAAACTGATTGGTATTAACAATAAATATAAGCATCCTGTAAATAAAAGAGTATTAAATGGATAATGAATTAGAAAACCAAAATAAGTAGCTATTAATAGCAAAAGAAATATCAAGAATGGCCGACTAACTTTTATTCCTTTTAAGGAATAGGTTGGAATTTTGCTAATCATTAAAAAAGTCGAAGCTATTATAAAAATTATCGCTAATGTTCTATAGTCATAATTAGATGAAAAATCACTTAACAATAAAATTAATGGCAAAAGTAATATTCCTGCACCTGCTGGTGAAGGAACACCAGTAAAAAAATTTTCTCTCCATTTTTCATTATTCATTTTTGATCCCAAATTAAATCTAGCTAGCCTTAAACAGCATGCAACCGAATGAAATAAAACTAAAAGCCAACCAATATTTCCCAAATCTTTTAAAATCCAAATATAAACTGTAATTGCTGGAGCAACTCCAAAGTTAATAAAGTCAATTAAAGAATCTAATTCAGCCCCAAATTTTGAAGTACCTTTTATTAATCTTGCAATTCTTCCATCAATTGTGTCAATGATTGAGGCAATAGTAATGGCAATCACCGCATGCTCAAACTGCGAATTTAGAGCAAACTTAATTGAACTAAGGCCTACGCATAAACCTAGAATACTTATAATACTGGGTATTACATATCTTGGGTGAATCATTTTGAAAATAATATTTAAATTTTTGCGAGCAAACTTTCTCCAGCAACAACAGTCTGACCTTGTTTTGCTAAAAGTTTATAATCATTATCAAAATAAAGATCAACTCTACTACCAAATCTTATAATTCCAATTCTATCTCCCTGATTTAAATTCTGACCTTGCTTAACTTCACAAATAATTCTTCGAGCTATTAACCCAGCAATCTGTACTATGGCGAAAGTTTTTCCTGAACTATTAGAGTATTTAATTAAATTTCTTTCATTGTCCTCACTAGCCTTGTCTAAAGATGCATCAATAAATTTTCCTGGCTTATAAAATATTTCATCTATTTTTCCTGAAATAGGGACTCTATTTACATGGCAATTAAAAACGTTCATAAAAACACTAACCCTTTGGTATTCTTTATTTTCCATATTAAGTTCTTTAGGACCCCTAACATTTGTTATCAAGCTTATAACTCCATCAGCTGGACTAACTAAAAAAGTATCATCATTAATTGGATATCTTTCTGGATCTCTAAAAAAATAGTAAACCCAGATTGTTAAAATAAAACCTATAGCACCTAAAATTTTGTTAACTAAAATTAGCAGCATTGTAACTATTGCTGCTATTGCTAGCATTCTGTAGCCTTCTTTGTGTAATGGAGGAAAAATAATATCAAACATAAATATTTAATTAGTTAAAAACATACTATATAAAAACATTTTTTATTTATATCAAAAAAACTAATGTCGAAAATCAAAGTAAAAAATCCAGTTGTCGAGCTTGATGGCGATGAAATGACAAGGATTATCTGGGATTTTATTAAACAAAAACTAATTCTTCCCTACCTTGATATTGAACTTAAGTATTTTGATTTAGGTATGGAAAGTAGAGATAAAACTGATGATCAAATTACAATTGATTCTGCTAATGCAATAAAAAAATATGGTGTTGGAGTTAAATGCGCAACAATCACCCCAGATGAAGAAAGGGTTAAAGAATTTAAACTTAAAAAAATGTGGAGATCCCCAAATGGAACTATCAGAAACATATTAGGCGGAACCATATTCAGGGAACCAATTATTTGTAAAAATATTCCAAAGTTAGTTCCTTCATGGACAGACCCAATTGTAATAGGAAGACATTCTTTTGGTGACCAATATAAAGCGACTGACTTTAAAATTCCTGGCAAAGGTAAACTTAAGATTCAATGGATATCAGAAGATAATAAACAAACCATCGAACATGAAGTTTTTAATTTTACAAGTCCTGGTGTAGCTCTCGCTATGTATAATTTAGACGATTCAATAAAAGATTTTGCAAGGGCATGTATGAATTATGGAATTTTACGTAAATGGCCAGTTTATTTATCTACAAAAAATACAATTCTAAAGGTCTATGATGGAAGATTTAAAGATTTATTCCAAGAGGTATATGAAAAAGAATTTAAAACCAAGTTTAACGAAATAGGAATTACATATGAGCATAGATTAATCGATGACATGGTTGCTTGTGCAATGAAATGGAGTGGAAAATATGTATGGGCTTGCAAAAATTATGATGGCGATGTTCAATCTGATACTGTTGCACAAGGCTTTGGATCTTTGGGGTTAATGACAAGTGTATTAATGACTCCTGATGGTAAAACTGTTGAAGCAGAAGCAGCTCACGGAACTGTGACAAGGCACTTTAGAGAACATCAAAAAGGTAAACAAACTTCTACTAACCCAATAGCTTCTATCTTTGCTTGGACTCGGGGACTTTCCCACAGAGGAAAGTTAGATGATAATAATGAATTAATAAAGTTTTCTAACACTCTAGAAAAAGTTTGTATTGAGAGTGTTGAAAATGGATATATGACAAAAGATCTTGCTATATTAATTAATAAAGACGCAAAATTTCAAACAACAACTGAATTTTTAGAAACTATAAATTCAAATTTAAAAAAGAAATTAAATTAATTAATTTTTTTTAAAATTTCTTCGAAAGAACTTTCAATTTTTGATATATCAGAGCCACCGCTAGCTTGAGCAAAATCTTTTCGTCCTCCACCACCTTTGCTACCTAAAATTAATCCTATTTCCTTAGCTATTTTTGAAGCATCATATTCATTTACTAAATCATTGGTAATTCCTACTGCAACTGTAATTTTTTCATTATTTATGGAATATAAAATTATAATTTTTTTATTTAATTGTTTTTTTTGATCTTCAATTAAATTTTGAATTCTTTTTACAGGATAATTAAATATTTTTTGAAACCTAATGCTAATTTTATAGTGATGAATATCTTTGATTATATTTTTACTTTTATCTAATAAAATATTTTTAACCTCTAAATCCTCTAAAATTTTTTTTAAAATACTAATTCTTGTTAAAATATTTTCCTCTTTAACTTCTTTAATATTACCCCCTAATCCTTTTATCTTTATTTCTAATTCATTAACTTGATCTAATTTATTTTTATTAAACTCATCTTGCTCATTTTCTTTGTTTTTCAAATATTCTGCTAATTGCTGGTCTCTTAAAGCCTCAACTCTCCTTACACCGGCTGCAACGGCTGACTGACTTACGACTAAAAATTTTCCGATCTCTTTTGTATTTTTTACATGTGTTCCACCACATAGTTCTATTGAAAAAACTTTATTGCCGTCTGTACCCATGGTTAAAACTCTAACCTCCTCGCCATATTTTTCTCCAAATAATGCCAGTGCTCCTTCTGCCACTGCTGCTTTTGGTGTCATAAGTCTTGTTTGAACATCTGATTTTTGTTCAATAATTTTATTTACGCAATTATTGATATTGATCATTTCATCATCAGAAATTGGTTTATTATGACTAAAATCAAAACGTAATCTATCTGGACCAACGTATGATCCCTTTTGAACAACATGCTTCCCAAGGGTTCTTCTTAACGACTCATGAAGCAAATGTGTTGCTGAATGATAGGCGCGTATATTTTGTCTTTTTAATGAGTCTATTTTAAGATTTACATTATCACCTTTTTTTATTTCTCCAGAAATGAGTTTTCCAAAATGTATATAAAAATCACCAAACATTTTTTTAGTGTCGATTACTTCAAATATAAAATTTTTATTTGATATAATTCCTTTATCTCCTACTTGACCTCCAGACTCACCATAGAATGGCGTTTGGTTTAAAATAAGAGCTAATTCAGAATTTTTACTTGAACTTTCAATTTCTTTATCATGACTAACAATAGATAAAATTACTCCTTGTGAATTTTCTGAATTGTAACCTAAAAATTCAGTGGGACCGTATTTTTCTTTTAGTTCAAACCATATTTTTGATGTCTGGTCAGAGCCAGAACCTTTCCATGAGGCTCTTGCAATTTTTTTACTCTCAGCCATTAAACAGTTAAACTTAATTTCATCAACAGATATTTTTTTATCTTTTAAAAAATCTTGGGTAAGATCCAAAGGAAAGCCATAGGTATCATATAATTTAAAGGCTATATCTCCTGAAAGCTTATTATTTGTTACTTTATTAATTTCTGTATTTAGAATTTTCATTCCATTTTTTAGCATTATAGAAAATCTTTCCTCCTCTAACTTTAAATTTTCAGTTATTAAAGAATCAGCTCTTTTAAGTTCAGAGTACTCTGAACTCATTTCCGATATAAGCGTTGGAAGAATTTTATAAAGAACAGGCAAATCTGAACCTAAAGTAAATGCATGTCGCATAGCTCTGCGCATGATTCTTCTAAGTACATATCCCCTGCCCTCGTTTGATGGCAAAACTCCATCTGCAATTAAAAATGCAGTTGCTCTCAAATGATCAGCTATTACTCGATAACTTGAAATATTTTTATCTGAAACTTTTTTATTAATAAAATTTTCTGCCGACTTTATTATATTTTTAAATAAATCTATCTGATAATTATCATGTGTGCCTTGTAGAACTGCTGCAATTCTTTCAAGTCCCATTCCTGTATCCACAGATGGTTTAGGTAAATTTACTCTTCTATCTTTAGAAATTTGTTCAAATTGCATAAAAACAAGATTCCAGATTTCTACAAATCTATTTCCATCTTGATCTATGGAGCCTGGTGGACCCCCTTTAAGATGATCCCCATGATCATAAAAAATCTCAGAACATGGACCACATGGTCCTGTGTCACCCATTGACCAGAAATTATCATTAGTTTTAATTCTTATAATTCGACTATCGTGTAACCCAGAGATTTTTTTCCAAAAATTAAATGCTTCATCATCTTCATGAAAAACCGTGACTGTTAATTTTTCTTTTGAAATTCCATAATCTTTTGTGATCAATTCCCATGCAAATTTGATTGCTGTTTCCTTAAAATAATCCCCAAATGAAAAATTTCCTAACATCTCAAAAAAAGTATGATGTCTTGGAGTGTATCCGACATTTTCTAAATCATTATGTTTCCCTCCAGCCCTCACACACTTCTGAGATGTTGTTGCTCTTTTAAAAGGAACCTTTTCTAAACCTGTAAAAACATTTTTAAACTGAACCATTCCTGAATTTGTAAACATTAATGTTGGATCGTTTTGGGGAACTAAAGGACTAGAATCGACGATTTGATGCGAATTTTTTAAAAAAAAATTCTTAAACGCACTTCTGCATTCTGAAACTGTTTTTGTACCCATTACACTTATAGATACAACTTTTTATATATATGTCTAGAATGCTAAGGCGCTTTTTTTAAAAGCGCCTTTTTAACGTATTAGGAATATTTATATTTAAATTTACTAAACTTGGTTGTCTTCTTTTTCTTCTGGAAGATTTTCAGAGTGATCACTTAATTTTTCAGAAATCAGTTTAGCATTTGTTCTGACTGCCATTTCAATCTCAGCTGCAATCTTTGGATTTAACTTTAGGTATTGTTTAACATTGTCCCTTCCTTGTCCTATTTTTTCTCCTTTGTAGGAATACCAAGCTCCAGCTTTTTCTATAATATTTGCTTTTGCCGCTAAATCCACAACCTCTCCCATTTTGCTAATACCTTCTCCATACATGATATCAAACTCTACTACTTTAAATGGAGGAGCAACTTTATTTTTTACAACCTTAACTCGTGTTTGGTTGCCAATTATTTCTTCTTTATCCTTTATTGCTCCTATTCTTCTAATATCAAGTCTTACAGATGAATAAAATTTAAGTGCATTTCCTCCGGCAGTTGTTTCTGGACTACCGAACATAACTCCTATCTTCATTCTTATTTGATTTATAAAAATGATCATAGTGTTTGTTTTAGAAACAGATCCAGTCAATTTTCTTAAGGCCTGACTCATTAATCGTGCTTGTAAACCCATATGATGATCACCCATCTCTCCTTCTAACTCTGCTCTTGGAGTTAAAGCGGCGACAGAATCTACAACTAGAACAGAAATAGATCCTGATCTAACTAAAGTATCTGCGATCTCAAGGGCTTGTTCCCCTGTATCTGGTTGAGAAATTAATAATTCAGTAGTGTTAACCCCTAATTTTTTCGCGTAAACAGGGTCAAGAGCGTGCTCCGCATCTATAAATGCACATATTCCACCTTTTTTTTGTGCCTCAGCAATAACTTGTAAAGACAACGTAGTTTTTCCTGATGACTCCGGTCCATAAATTTCTACAATTCTACTTTTTGGAAGTCCTCCAATTCCAAGTGCAAGATCTAATCCTAATGATCCAGTTGATATAGATTCTATATCTAGGACTCTAGACTGCCCTAATCTCATTACAGAACCTTTTCCGTAATTTTGATCTATTTGACTTATCGCAGCGTCTAAAGCTTTTTGCTTTTCTTTTTTATCTTCAGTCTTTTCAGTATTTACAACTTTTAGAGTATTTTTAGTCATTTTTTTCCTTTTTAATTTATTTATTGTCTAACGACTCAATAAAATAAATGTACACATTTTGTTCTTTTATTCAATTATATTATTAAGTATATGAAATATATGGTTTTTTTACTAAAAAATATGTCTTATCCAGCTCTTATTTGGATAATCGTTAGGATCATATAATTTTGTCTCTAAAGCTAAATTTTTTGCTGTCAGCCCACCTGTGGAAGATAAAAGTTTAAATTGAGAAACAATTCTATCTTTATCTGAGATTGCATTATTTACCCTTGATTCAAGTAGTGTCGATCGCGAAGTAATAACATCTAATGTAGATCTTGATCCAGATTCATACTCTTGAATAATTCCCTCATAAGCAATCTCGGATGCTTTTACTCTTAACTTTGTTAGCTCAGCATTACTTATGGAAAGTCTATAATTTGACCATGCCGAATAAGAGTCTCTGTCCACAACATTTTTAGAATTTTGCAGATCTAATTCAGCACTATCTAATAAAGATTTCTTTTGAATGATTAATGAAGTCTGTTTTCCTCCTTGATAAAGAGGAATTGAAGCTTGAGCTTTTGCAACTGATTGCTTTGTTTTATCTACGCTTGAACTGTAGCCATCATAATCAGTAATTCCTAATGACAAACTAAAAGTTGGAGAAAGTTCAGCTATAGCTATTTTATGCTCGTCTTCTGCTTTTTTTAGAGAAAACTCTGAAATTTTTAAAATAGGATTATCTTTTTGTGCTGATACCGAAGTTTCTTCCAAAGACTTAGGTAAGTTTAAATTTAGATTATTTATTTCCTGTAAATCTACGGGATCATATCCAATTACATTCTTAAAATTTTTTTTAGCTATTAACAATTCATTTTCGGCATTTAATAGGTTAGACTGTGCTGCTGCTAATGAACTCTCTGATTGTGCTAAATCTGAAATTGTAATTATCCCACGTTCCAATCTACTTTTGTCTAATTCAACTTGTTTTTCGGAAAGATCTAAATTTTCTTTGTTAAAAATTAATTTTTTTTGAGCAAGTAACGTTGAAGCATAGGCTTCGACAGCTTCAAGAAGAATATCTTGTTCAACTTTTTTTAAAGTATATCTAGCAATTTCTACTGAATTTTTTTCTTTTTGATAATTATACATATCATCAAAATTAAATAGCTTTTGTTCAATTGTAATTGATTTAGCTGTAGTTTGTGCGTTAGTAGAGGGAGAAGGTGATCCTGTTGAAGTTGTTATTTTAGAACTATCGGTATCACTTTTATAGGCTGATATTGTTACAGTCGGTTTAAATGCACTAAATGCTTGTACTAGATTTTCATCAACAGCCTTGGTTCTTTCTCTTTCTGCATTAAGTTTTGGATTATTTAGATAAGCTGATATCAAAGACTTGTTAATATTTTCAGCAGAATAAGCACTTGTACTTATAAAAAAAATTAATAAACAAAATTTTTTAAAAAAACCCATCTAATTTAATATAATTTTTTTAGGTTGATGATTTGAACTAATAGGCACAATTATATCAGCAAATTTAGGCATATCTATGAGCATCTTTTTAGTTATTCTCTCATAAAACATTATAAATCTTTTAATTTCACTCTCTGTCATTATTTTTAATTTATTTTGAGACATATTTTTTTTTGAATAAGCTAATTTTTTCTCTTGTAAACCTCTCCATGCCAAAACTTTGTTGAAATTAGGCACTTTTAAGTAAATCATTAAATCAATGAATGAAAATAATTCTTTGTAATCAGTCTTTAAATGCTGATTCACTTTAAGTCTCCATTTGCAATTTTTATCTTCTATTGCTTCTAATTTATTAATTGGTTTATTTAAATTATCTAAATTTTTTTCAGGTCTTGCTCCGACGCACCACCCTTCTAATATAAAGATATCAACTTTTTTTTGCAAATAATGCCATTTACTTTTCGGAAGTCTGTCATCAATAGATTTATCAAATTTTGGAATTAAATAAGATTTATTAAATTTATTATTCTTAAGTATTTTAAAAAAGATATTTAAAAATTTAACATCATGCGTTCCTGGAACTCCCCTTGTAATAAATAGTTTATTTATTTTTTTTGATATTCTAAATCTTTCTTTTTTTGTCTTATAAATATCATCAATAGAGATTGCAGCCGTTTTTAAATTATATTTATTTTCTAGAATTAATTTTAAAAAATGTGCGAATGTTGTTTTGCCTGATCCTTGCCCACCTGCTAAACCAATAATTAAAGGCTTTCCTAAAAGAACTTTTTTTAAAAAAATTAACTCTGAAATTTTTAAATAAATTAAATTGAAACTTTTACTTAAATTTTCTTTTATAAAAAAGGAATTTTTTAATTTATTAAGCTTATTAACTAAACTTTCTTTCATGAAAAGAAATTTAATTTTTTTTCAATGAATACTCTAATAGTTCTAATCTATCCTGTCCCCAAAAAATTTCATTATTATAAACATAACTTGGAACTCCGAATATATTCATATTGATAGCTTCTTGCGTATTAGCCTCATAAATTTTTTTAATTTTATCAGATGTAGCTAATTTATTTAATTCTTCAAAACTAATTTTTAGATCATCTGCTATTAATTTTAGAGTGTCTATATTTGAAATGTCATTTTCTTTTACCCATAAATGCTCTAACACTTTTGAACTGAAGTCCATATTAATTCCCATATCTATACTTGCTAAACAAAAAAGAGCAGGCAAATGAGGATCTTTGGGAGGAAAAAATTTTGGTTTTTGATTAATTTTTATATTTAAAAACTCTCCCCACCTTTTTAATTCTAATAATCTATAATTTTGTCTTGAAATATGTCTTTGTGGTACAGGAGTTCCGCCTGTAGCAACAAAAACTTTTCCAACTAAATCGATTGGTTTTTCAATAATTTGCGCAGAATATTTTTTAGAAATTTCTTTTAACCTTTTAATTCCAAGATACGACCAAGGAGAAGCAACGCTGTAAAAATATAAAATTTTTTTCATATATACTTATATAAACGGTTTAAATAAAATAAACAGTTTATATGATTGAACTATTTTATCACCCAACACCTAATGGTAGAAAAATTTCAATTTTATTAGAAGAGCTAGAATTAAAGTATAAACTAACTAAGATTGATATTACTAAAAATGAGCAATTTTCAGAGAATTTTTCAAAAATCAGTCCATTAAATAAAATTCCAGTTATAATCGATAATAAAGAGATTGTTTTTGAGTCAGGTGCAATATTAATTTATTTAGCTAAAAAAAATAATTTTAGATTTTATAATCAAAAATATGAAATTAATATTAATGAATGGTTAATGGTTCAGGTCAGTTTTGTTGGACCTATGTTAGGACAACTTCATTTCTTTTATAAATTTAATAAGGGTAAAAGTGAATATGCTGAAAATAGATTTTTAGACCTTGCAAAAAAGATTTACGAATATTTAGATATTCAACTAAGTAAAAATAAATACCTAGCTTGCAATGAATATACAATTGCAGATATCGCAACTTTTCCATGGCTATGTCGACATGAGTGGCATGGAATTGGAATTAAAAAATATAAAAATTTATCAAGATGGTATGAAGAAATTTCTAAAAGACCGGCAGTTATAAAAGGTTATGATCCTGAAAATTTAGGAGAAAAAATTCCTATGGTGTCTTAATTATCTGCAAAAATTTTCTCTTCTCTCTCGTGTCGTTCTTGAGCTTCAACAGTCAAGGTTGCTATTGGTCTAGCCATTAATCTTTTTAAACCTATTTCCTCACCTGTTTCTTCACAGTAACCGTAGGTATCATCTTTAATTCTTTTAATTGCACTATCTATCTTAGAAATAAGTTTTTTATTTCTATTAACTGTTCTCATTTCAATAGCTTTGCCAGTTTGCGAGGTTGCTTGGTCAACAACATCAGCCGAGGTATCATTATCGTCGAGCTCATTAAAAAGTATTTTATCATTCTGTAAGGCTAATTCTTTTTTCCAATCTTCTAAAGTTCTTCTAAAATATTCTTTGTGTTTGGCGCACATATACTTTTCTTTAGCACTGGGCGTATAGTTTTTAGGTAATTTTGTAGCCATTAGGATTGGGGAATATATGAGGCTTTTTTATAGTGTCAAGTTGCATTGAATCAATTAAATCTTGATTAATGACACAACCCAATAAAGAAAAAAAAATTTTTTATTTATTGTGTCTCTATCATCTAATTATCTGGACGATCATACCATACCTATCTAATAAAAATTTGCCTTTAGATGTCATTGAAGCATTGGCCTGGGGACAAAATTTTGATTTAGGATATACAAAACATCCACCATTAAGTGGCTGGATTCCTGGAATGCTTTTTAAATTTTTCGGAAACAAAGATTGGGTTTATTATTTATTAAGTCAAATTTTTATAATCGTTTCTTTTATATTTATATGGAAACTTGCATCACTTTTTTTTAAAAAAAAAATTTACGTTCTTTTATCTTTGCTTTCAATTGAAGGTATTGCTTTTTTTACATTTGAAACACCTCAATTTAACGTTAATATCTGTCAGTTACCACTTTGGATTGGAACTATCTATTTTTTTCTTAAATCAATTAAAAATAACAAAATTTCTGATTGGATTTTTTTAGGCATCTTCTCTGCGTTTGGATTTTTGACAAAGTATATATTTTTATATTTGTTAACTTCATTATTTTTTTATCTAGTCTTCATTTTAATTAAAAATAAAAAATTTTATTTTAATTTTTTTTATTCTTTATTAACTTTTTTATTAATAATATATCCACATTTACAATGGTTATCTCAAAATGATTTTTCTACCATTAATTACGCTCTAAAACGCGGGGGGTTAAATGAACCTAATATTTACAATCACTTTTTAAATCCCTTAAAATTTTTAATAACACAAATCATAATCTCGTTCCCTTTTTTTTTATTAATTTGTCTTTTGATAAAAAAAATAAAAATTAGACTGCCTTTAAAGAATGAAAAATTTATTTTTTTACTGTTTTCTTTTTTACTTCCATTTTTTTTAATTCTGGCAACTTCTATAATTACTGGCTCACGAATAAGAACTATGTGGATGATTCCGTTTTATTCTTTAATCGGAATTTTTTTCATCTATTTATATGAAGACTATATAAATTTAAAAAAATTAAAAAATTTTAAAATTTTACTAATTATATTCTTAATTTTATCGCCAGCTCTATATTCCTTAAGATCAATATATTTTGATAGCAGAACTGGTTATGAAGGAAAAATAATAGCTTCAGAAATTGAAAAAGAATGGAAAACTATTTCTAAAGTTAACATATCTAATGTTGGTTTTTCAGAGTGGTATGCAGGAAATCTTTCCTATCAATTAGCTAATAGACCAAAGGTTTTTTTAGAGGAGAATAGTGAATTTTATAAAAAACCAGCTGTTATTATTGCAAAAGATGTTGGCCCAAATCTATGTAAAAGAGAAAATATAAATATTAAAAATATATTATATAAAAAAATATATAATCATGATGTATGTTTTGTTTTCTAAATAAATGAAAACTTATAAAATTCTAATCCCAGTTTTTAATGATTGGGATTCTCTTTTAAGTCTTTTAAATAAAATTCACATTTTAAAAATTGATAATCTTGCTCATATAAAAGTCTTAATAGTTGATGATTGTTCCACTGAAATATTAAATAAAAAAATTCAATTTAGTTCATTTCAAGATGTAGAAATTATAAAAAATTCTAAAAACATTGGACATGGCAAAAGTATTGCGCGTGGGATTAATTATTTAATTAATAAAAATGACTTTGATTACTTGATTGTTATGGATGGAGATGGTGAGGATAGACCTGAAGAGGTTAAAGAATTAATAATAAAATCTATAGAAATCCCCTCAAAAACAATAACTGCTGATCGTGTTAAGCGCTCTGAAAATATATTCTTTAAATTTTCTTATATTTTACACAAAACCTTAACTCTCATTTTAACCGGATACTCAATTCGATTTGGAAATTTTATGTGCATTCCTAAACAAGATTTAAACTTAATAGTTGGTAATAACGATCTTGCAGTGAGTTTTTCCGGAACTGTTGCAAAATTTTTTAAAAATAAAACCTTCATACCCTCGATTAGAGGAATTAGGTATCATGGACCAACTAAAATGAGTTTTTTAAAACTCATTAGACATTCTCTTCTAATCATCTCTATATTTAGAAAAGCGGCAGCTATTAGATTAGCAGTATTATTTTTAATATATTCAATCTTAGTATTTTATTTCTTAAAAGAGTTGTTTATCTTGTTAGTGTTGCCAGTAGCTTTAATAAGTATATTAACTATTTTTATTATTTTTTTTCTTTACCGAAAAAATTCCAATTTTAATCTACTTAATTCCTAAACGTTTATGGATCTGAGTAGATGATGTTGTGTATTGAAAAACGTAATTTTCATTTGGTCTTGATCTAGCAAAACACTCTCTTGCTGCCAAGGCACCTTCATGAAAGCCAGAAAGAATTAGTTTTAATTTACCTGGATAAGTACAAATATCTCCTATTGCAAAAATACCATCCTCATTAGTTTGAAAGTTTTTTGTATTAACTAAAATACATTTTTCTTCTAAATTTAATCCCCAGTTAGCAATAGGACCAAGTTCCATCTTAAGTCCAAAGAAAGCGATTACTGAATCTATATTTAAAACTTCTTTAGTTTCATTATTTTTTTGAATTTGAATATTATTTAATTTTAAATCACCATTAACATCCGTTAATTTATAAAAAGTTTTGATTTCAATTTTTCCTGTTTTTGCAATTTCTTTAATTTTGTTTAAGGTATGCGGAGCTCCTTTAAAATCTTCTCTTCTGTGAATTAAATAAATTTTTTTTGCTATATTTGACAATTCTAGAGTCCAATCTAATGCGGAGTCCCCTCCGCCAAATATTGCAATTATTTGATCTTTAAATTTAGATTTATCTTTAACAGAATAATAAAAACCTTTTCCTTCAAATTTTTCAGCATTTTTAATATCTACTTTTCTAGGCTCAAAAGATCCAACTCCACCAGCTATAATAATATTAGGTGTTTCGAAAATTTTATTTTCACTTGTAATTACTCTCCATAATTTATCATTTTTTTTTATTTCATTGACTCTTTGGTTAAGGTGAAATTCTGGCTTAAATGGTTTTATTTGATCAAGTAAATTTCTAATTAAAAGTTCTCCTGTGCAATTTGGAACTCCTGGAATATCATAAATAGGTTTATCGGGATAAAGCTCAATGCACTGTCCGCCTATTTTATCTAAATTATCAATCACATGAGTATTAAGTCCTAAAATGCCAAGTTCGAAAACAGAAAATAAACCAACAGGACCAGCTCCTATAATAACCGCATCAGTTTTGATTGTCATTTTAACTTTGTTTTTTTGGCATTCTAACTCTTATACCATCAATTTCATTTGAAATTATAATTTGGCAACTTAATCTACTTGATTTATCGGCATCTTGTACAAAATCTAACATATCTTTTTCTGCCTCTTCTGCTTCAGGAATTTTGTGCAAAAATTTTTCATCTACATAAACATGACATGTCGCACAGGCGCAGGATCCGCCGCAATCAGCATCGATTCCAGGAATAGAATTCTTTATAGCTCCTTCCATTATTGAAAATCCAAGTGGCATTTCAATTTGATGTTCTTTACCGTTGTGTTCTATATAAGTAATTTTTGGCATTAAATTAAAAACTTAAAGTTATATAACAGTGAATTTATGTTTTTAAAATTACAATTTGTTAAAAAAAAATTTTTTTTAAAAGATTCATTCCGAATATCAAGGGAAAATAAAAAAATTTTAAATCTAATAATAATAAAACTTACTGAAAACGATAAGTGTGGATTTGCTGAGTGTGTGCCATATAAAAGATATGGAGAAAGTCAAAAAAAGATATTTTCATATTTAACCAATAATCAAAGTAAAATTCTAAAATTAATAAGACATAATAAACTTGAAAAAATTAAATATTTATCCTTAAGAACGGCGCTAGAATTGGCCTTAAAGCATCTGAATATTAATAAAGAAAATAGATATTATTTAAAAAAAAAATACCCAACCTTCATTACTATTCCTATATTTAGTCAAAAAAAGATCAAAAAAATTATATACAAGTTTAAAAATGTTAATTTTATTAAAGTTAAAGTTAATAAAAAAAACATTTTAAAAACTATTAAATTTATTAATAAAAATTGTCCTAAATCAAAAATTATAATTGATGCCAATGAGGGCTTAAATTTCAATTTATTAAAAAAGATTATTAAAAATTTAGAAATATTAAATGTAATTATTATAGAGCAACCATTTAAATATGGATTAGACTATAAGCTGAAGTATATAAAAACTAAAATACTATTCTGTGCTGATGAATCTTTTCATTTAAATAATAAAAACAAAGTTCTAAAATACTATCAATTAATAAATATTAAATTAGATAAATTTGGCGGCTTAAATAAAAGTCTTAACATCATCAAATTTTTAAGAAAAAAAAATAAAAAAATACTTCTTGGCTGTATGGTTAGTTCCTCGTTATCAATTGTGCCTGCATTAACAATTGCTAAATATTGCACTTTTCTTGATTTAGATGGTCCTTATTTTTTAAAAAATGATTTTATAAATGGAGTTTCTTACAAAAATGGTAACTTAATGTTAAATAAAAATTTTATTTGGCTAAATAAAAAAGGCCCCGAAGAAAGTCTTCAGGGCCTTTTTAAAAATTAATCTTAATTAATTACTTAGATCCTGCTGGTGTTAAACTTGCAGCAGTTTTATAAATAACTAAACCGAATAATATTTTATTAATAAAATCAGCTAAGTTATAAATAAGATTTAATGTAACTTCATTTGCTGATCCAGTCATATATCCAAATAGATAACCTAATGGATAAACTGACCAACCAATTGTTACAATCCATTTGCAAAATTCGAAACATTCTTTTGCAGGACCAGATAATCTAGCTGCTTCTCTACCAGCTTCGCCTGAGAAAACTTCATATAAAATGAAGATCCAACCAGCCATACCGATAATAAAACCAGCATTAATATTCATATATCCAGCTTCACCTAGATAACCACCAATTAACATAACTAGTGTTCCAAGTAATAATCGCCAGAAAATGCCTGTTGAAACTTTTTTAACAGCTGAAAGAATAAAATAGAATTCAACCATTAATAAAGGAACAGTTAATAGCCAATCAATATATCTAAATACTGTTGGTGATGTTCCTGTGCTTACCCAAACTTCTCTCATGTACATGTAGTGTACAAAAGCAATACCAGTTACTAATCCTGATAAAGTAATTGAAGTTCTCCAAGAAGCTTTTACAGAGTTTCTTTCGATAAAGAAAAAAACTGTAGTAGCTAGCAAGGCCATTGATATTAGCCAGAACGTAATTCCAGTTAAATCGCTGGATTGCAATAGTGTAGTTTTCATTTATTAATCCCCTATTGTTTATTTAAGTGAGAGAAAACTAAATGAATTTGATAATATTTGAAAGAAATTTAAATTTACAAAAAGTATTGATTTATAAGGATTTTTAATAAGTTACAACTTATGGTTAAATTCAAAAATTATTAGATGCCAGACAGCGCTGTTGTAATTGGTGCGGGTTTTGGAGGAATTGCCTCCGCAATAAGGTTAAGAGCGATGAATTATAACGTCACCTTGATCGAAAAAAATTCTGATTTAGGAGGTAGAGCTAGAACTTTTTATAAAAACGGCTACACTTTTGATGCTGGACCTACCGTTATCACCGCTCCTTATCTACTTGATGAATTATTTACTCTATTTAAAAAAGACATAAAAGATTATGTAAAAATTATTCCATTAAAAATTTGGTACCAGTTTATATTTAGCGATTTATCAAAGTTTAATTACACTGGAAATCATAATGAAAATTTAAAAGAAATTTCTAAATTTAATACAAATGATATTCAAGGATTTGAGGAATTATTAAAATTTTCAGAAAGAATATTTAATAAAGGCTATTTAGAATTATCAGACACACCTTTTTCAAAACTTTCTTTCATGCTAAAGCAAATTCCTTCTTTATTATTACTTAAAAGTTATCTGTCTGTTTTTAAATTAGTGTCTAGATTTCTAAAGAATGAAAAATTAAGAAAAATTTTTAGTGTTCATCCACTTTTAGTTGGGGGAAACCCATTTTCTACAACCTCAATTTACACTTTAATTTTATTTTTAGAAAAAAAATGGGGAGTGCATTATGCATTAGGTGGTACTGGAAAAATTATTTCATCATTAGAAAAACTTATGAATGAAATTGGAATTAAAATTATAAAAAATGATGAAGTTATAAAAATTACTACAGAAAAAGAAAGAGTTACAGGTATAATAACTAAAAATAATAAAATTATTAATTCAAAAATTATCATTTGTAATGCGGACCCCCCCTTTGTTTATAAAAATTTGTTAGATGAAAAACAGCATAATTTTTTATTTAAAACTAAAGTAAAACGTATGAACTATTCTATGGGTTTATTTGTTTACTATTTTGGATCTAAAAAAAAATATCACAACGTAGAGCATCATAGTATCTATTTCGGAGATACTTATAAAGAATTGTTAGATCAAATATTTAATAAAAAAATACTAAATGATGACATAAGTTATTACCTTCACCGACCTACGGCAACTGATCCAACCATGGCCCCGCCTGATAGAGATTGTTTTTATGTTTTAGTGCCTGTGCCCAATAATTTATCTAATATAAAATGGAGTGAAGAGGGTGAGCGATTTAAAAAAGTAATTATTAAAAAATTAAGCTCTACTTTATTGCCTGAAATAGAAAAATTTATTGAAGAAGACTTCTATATAACTCCTGATTATTTCGAAACAGAACTTAAGACACTTTATGGATCAGGTTTTTCAATTCAGCCAAAATTCACACAATCTGCGTATTTTAGATTTCATAATGAATCTGAGATTTACAAAGGCTTATACTTTGCTGGTGCTGGAACTCACCCGGGAGCTGGGATTCCTGGAGTTTTATCATCAGCTAAAATTTTAGATAAAATTGTTCCTAAAGTTCAATGAAAATAGAGAATTATATTCGATTTTATGGAAAATCTTTTTATTGGGCTGGTAAATTTTTAGAAAAAGAAGTTTTTGAAGATTGTTCAACCCTTTATGCTTTTTGCAGAGTTATAGATAATTTAGTTGATAAAAAATCAAATTCAAAGACAAATGTAAAAAAGTTTATAAAAGACTACCAAAGTCAAAATTCTAAAATTCAAGTTAATAAAGAATTCAAAAAAATTGAGACGAAGTATCAAATTCCAAAAAAATATATTAACGACTTATTTTATGGAATAAATTTGGACACAAAAACTGTCAAAATAAAATCAACAAAAGAAATTATTAAATATTCCTATTATGTAGCTGGAACAGTTGGAGCAATGATGTCTTATATTTTTCAAACTTCAAAACCCCAAGCCATAAAACATGCAATAAATCTTGGAATAGCAATGCAGCTTACAAATATTTCAAGGGACGTATTAAAAGATGCTTATTTAAATAGAATTTATCTGCCTAAAAATATGTTAAATGAGGAAATTACAGCTAAAGATATTATAAAAAAAAAATTTAATAAAAAACATTTATTCTTAGTAATTAAAAAAATAATATTTTTATCAGAAAAATATTATGATAGCGGAAATATCGGAATTAAATATCTTCCAAAGAAAGTTAAATTTCCAATTTTTTTAGCAAGCTCATTATACAGAGGTATTGGAAAAAAAATTTTTAGTTCAAGTTACAATAGATACTTTTTAGATAGAACTTATTTAAATTTCATGGAAAAAATTATTATAACTTTTAAGTCATTTTATTTTTTCTTTATTGTTAATAATGGTTACAAAAATTAAAATATAATGAAAAAATTTAATTATATTATAGTTGGCGCTGGCTGCTCAGGTCTTTCTCTAGCTTATGAGATGAATGTTAAAAATCTTTTTAATGATAAAACATGCGCTATAATTGATAAAAGAAAGGAATTTAACAGAGATAAAATATGGTCATACTGGAATATTTACGAACATTCTTTTTATGATTGTTTAATAAATAAATGGGATAAGTTTTGTGTAAAAAAAAATCAAAATGAGATAATTTTAGATTGTGAAAATTTTCAATATCAATCAATTGATAGTCAAAAGTTTTATAAAAAAATTTTAGACAATTTAAATTCAAATAAAAATATAAAATTAATCTTAAATAAGTCTGTCGATAAAATTTATGAAAATAAAGATGAAGCAATTGTACAATGTAGTGATGAAATCTTTAGGACAGATATAATATTTAACAGCTCATTGGATAATAAGACGACTAAAGAAAGTGAGCTTTTTCAACACTTCTACGGCTGTGAAGTTGTTTTTGATGAAAATGTAAATTTACCAGAATATCCAATTATAATGGATTTTAACTGTAACCAAGATAGTTGGGTTCATTTTTTTTACACATTGCCGATGGGTAAAAATAAAATTTTTATTGAAAACACATGGATATCAAATGAAAAAAGCTTTGCATTTGAACGATATATCGCTGAAATAAATTATTATATTCAAAATAATCTTAATTATAAAAAAAAATACAAAACTAATTACTCAGAAATAGGATCAATTCCTATGTTTCATTTCAAAAACAATATGAAATATAAAAAAATAATTAATATTGGTACTGCTGGTAACCTCACGCGCAAAAGTACTGGATATACTTTTTTAAATATTCAAAAATCAGTAAAACAAATAGTTATTAATATTTCAAAGAAACAGAGTATAAAAGAATCAAGTGTAAGTTTAAAATATAACTACCTTGATAATATATTCATAAAAGTTCTCTTAGAAAAAAAAGGAAGTATGTATGAAGTTTTTTTTGACCTTTTTAAAAAAAATAAGACAAAGGATATCGTGAAGTTTTTATCAAATACAAGTAATTGGTTTGAGGATTTAAGGATAATTCTATCAATGCCTAAGTTAATTTTTATTAAAAAATTATTAAATTTATAATTACATGTGTAAAGTTGTGAAAAAATATTTTGTTAATATAAATTATTTTTTTGTTGCCTTGGTAATATTTTTGCTACTAATTCAAAGTAAAGTCGATTTAACCATAACAACTAAATATATCATTTGTTTTTTTTTAATTGCGACAATTGGAATTTCACACGGGGCTTATGATGGTCATAAAGGGCTAGTGTTTCTAAAAGAAAAAATTAATTTTCCAAAATTATTATTTTATTTTACCTATATAAGTCTTGTTTTATTTGTTTTCTTTTTTTGGTATTTAAATCCAAAAATCTCTTTAATTGTTTTCTTAATTTTATCTTCCTTTCATTTTGGCAAAGAAGATTTGGAAATTTACATAACTAAGATATTTAGATTTAGAGTCTTTATCTTTTTTTTAAAAGGGTCACTAATTATCTTATTACCGCTCTATTTTAAATATGATGAAACAAATGAAATTTTTAATAGTATACTTTTTTTACAATCTTCAACTTTGATTCCAAGTATCTTTGTAAAATTACTTCTACCTTTAAATTTGTTACTTCAGTTTTTTTTTTATATTTATATTTTGATAAAAAGAAATATTTTATATAAAGATTTTTTAATTATTTTTTCTGAGATTTTTTTAATAATAATTATTTTTTATTTATTTAGTATTATAACTGCATTTACACTTTACTTTTGTTTTATACATTCACTTAAAAATATAATTGCAATTTCAAACGAACTAAACTCCAATATTTACCTTGGATTTAGAAGTTTTTTATTAAAATCTTTGCCCATAACTATCACCACATTTTTATTATTATTTCTAAGTTTATTTGTGCTTACAAGTATTGAGCCATTAGAAGAAGTAATTCAAAAAACTATATTTATAGGACTTGCGTCTTTAACTTTGCCTCACATTGTTCTTCATTATTTTATAGATAGATAATTAGCATTTTTTAATTATTTTTAGGAAATTAACTATTGTCTTTTTTTTTGTTTAGTATTTAATTTACTATCATAATAGGGGGTCAAAAATTGATCAGTCGTTACGAAAACTTATATAAAGCTTCCCTTGAAAATACAGAAAAATTTTGGGATGAGGCTGCTAAAGATGTTAAATGGTTTAAGCCATATAAAAAAATTTTAGATCGATCTAACCCACCCTTTTATCGATGGTTTCCTGATGGAGTAATTAATTCCTGCTATAATGCGATTGATAGACATGTTGAAGAAGGAAATGGATCACGAACTGCTATTCTATACGACAGTCCAGTAACTTCTAAAAAAAAATCATTTAATTATTTAGAAGCAAAAAAAATAATTTCTACTTTTGCAGGCGCACTTAAAAATTTCGGAATAAATAAAGGCGATAGAATAATAATTTACATGCCAATGATCCCTGAGGCTGTTTTTGCAATGCTTGCATGCGCAAGAATTGGTGCAGTCCATTCAGTTGTGTTTGGAGGATTTGCTGCAAATGAACTTGCGGCAAGAATAAATGATTCTGAAGCTAAACTAATAATTTCTGCATCTTGTGGCTTTGAGCCGGGAAGAACGATTCAATACAAACCTCTTTTAGATGAGGCAATTAAACTTGCTAAAATTAAACCAAAAAAATGCATCATATTTCAAAGGGAAAATAATTTTGTAGAGTTGGGAGCAAATGATATCAGTTGGAGCGAATTTATTAAAAATTCCAACGAGGCTGACTGTGAGCCTATGAATTCAAATGATCCTGCCTATATACTTTATACCTCTGGAACAACTGGAACACCAAAAGGTATCGTAAGAGATACGGGCGGTCACATCGTAGCATTAAAATGGTCTATGAAAAATATTTATAATATTAATCCTGGAGATGTCTGGTGGTCAGCGAGTGATATTGGTTGGGTTGTTGGACATTCTTATATAGTTTACGCTCCATTATTTCATGGATGCACAACAATAATTTACGAAGGAAAACCTGTTGGAACTCCTGATGCTGGATCTTTCTGGAGAGTAATATCTGAACACAAGGTTAAAACATTATTTACTGCTCCAACCGCTTTTAGAGCTATTAAAAAAGAAGACCCTGAGGGAAAATTTTTTAAAAAATACGATTTATCTAATTTTGAAAGTCTGTTTTTAGCTGGAGAAAGAGCGGACCCAGATACGATTAAATGGGCAGAAAACCTACTAAAAAAACCTGTCATTGATCATTGGTGGCAGACTGAGACGGGCTGGGCCATTAGTTCAAACTTTGCAGGTCTTGGTTTATTTAAAACTAAATATGGCTCTGCTGGAAAAGCTGTCCCAGGATACAATATTCAAATCCTTAAACCAGATGGCACACAAGCAAAGACTTCTGAGATGGGAGATGTGGTTATAAAATTACCACTGCCACCAGGAACTTTTCCAACACTTTGGAACGCAGATAAAAGATATAAAGAAAACTACATGGATCCCTATCAAGGTTACTATAAAACCTATGATGCAGGGCATATTGATGAGGAAGGTTATATTTGGATAATGTCAAGAACCGATGACATTATTAATGTTGCAGGACATAGACTTTCGACGGGTTCAATGGAAGAAATTTTATCTGAAAATAATAGCGTTGCAGAGTGTGCAGTACTTGGAATTGCAGACAATTTAAAAGGTCAAATACCTCTTGGATTAATTGTTTTAAAATCTGGAGTTTCAAAAAAACCAGAGGAAATTACAAAAGAATGTATACAAATGGTTAGAAAAAAAATTGGACCGGTAGCTGCATTTAAAAATATAGTTATTGTGAGAAGACTTCCAAAAACAAGATCTGGAAAAATTTTAAGAGGAACTGTAAGTAAGATTGCAGATCAGGTTCCTTATAAAATGCCAGCAACTATTGATGATCCTGCTATTTTAGATGAAATCAAATCTTCCTTGATTACTGCTGGAATAATTAAAAATTAAAATTCTAAAGGCTTTCCAAATTTAGTATCAATAATTTTCTTATCCCAAGAAGCAATTTTGCCATTTACAATAGTTCCAACTGGAAATCCTCTCACTGTCTTATTGTGAAAAGGTGTCCATCCACATCTACTTGCAATCCAATCATTAGTAATTTTAAAATCTAAAGTCATATCAATTATAGTTAGATCTGCAAAATAACCCTCTTTGATTTCTCCTCTTTTTTTTATGTTAAAAATTTTACAAGGATTTATACTTAATAATTCGACTAATCTTTGGAATGAAAGTTTTTTATTACTTACATGATCTAACATGATTGGAAGCATAGTCTGAACACCTGTTAAACCAGATGGACTTTCAGGATAAGTTTTTTGCTTTTCTTTTAATGTATGCGGAGCATGATCTGATCCAAGAACATCGATAGTTCCATCTAATAAACGCTTCCATAAAATAATCTGATGATCTTTTGTTCTTATTGGAGGATTCATTTGTGCCAAGGTTCCAAGTTCTTCATAACAATCTGGTGCAAATAAGGTTAAGAACTGAGGAGTTGTTTCAACAGTTACATAATTTTTATTAGTTGATAAAAAATCTATCTCTTCTTTAGAGGACACATGTAAAATATGTATTCTTTTCTTATGTTTATTTGCAAAATTAACTACTTTTTTGGTAGACGTTAACGCAACTTCAGAATCTCGCCAAATAGGATGGGTTTTTACATTTCCTTTTTCTATTAAAATCTTTTTCTTTTGCAATAAATCATCATCTTCTGAATGTATTGAAACAACTCTTGGACTTATTCTAATAACTTCTTCTATAGCCTCGTCTTTTTTAACAAGTAATGTTCCAGTTGATGAACCAATAAACATTTTTATCCCACAGCATCCTTCTAAATCTGTAGTTTGTTTTATAAACTCAAAATTATTTTCTGTGGCTCCAAAATAAAATGCATAATTACAATACATTCTATTTTTTGCTCGATTTAGCTTATCTTGAAATCTTTCAAAATTATCAGTTGCTGGATTAGTATTTGGCATTTCAAAAACAGAAGTAATCCCTCCTAAAATTGCGGCTTTACTTCCACTTTCTAAATCTTCTTTGTCAGGATTACCGGGTTCTCTGAAATGAACCTGTGTATCTATAGCGCCTGGAATAATTGTAAGGTTTTTAGCTTCAAGAACTTTATTTCCACTCTCATTGATAGCCCCTATTTTAATAATTTGATTATCTTTAATTCCAATATCAGTTTGCGTAAGACTGTTATTTATAAAACAATTGCCGTTTTTTATAATTACATCATATATAATAGACATCTAAAAATTTAATACACCAAAGTAAACAAAGGTACAATAATGGAAACAAATAAAGCTTATATAACTTTAAAAGGTTTTATTAGCATCAAAGGAGAGGGTAGTATTGATTTTATTCAAAATATTATTTCTAATAATATTAAAAAAGTAACAGATAATAATTGTATATTTTCATCATTATTAACTCCGCAAGGAAAGTTTTTATTTGAATTTATGATTCTTAAAATAAATAATTATTTTTTGATCGAATGCAATACTGAATTAATAAAAGAATTATTTAATAAACTCTTAAATTATAAATTAAGATCTAAAGTTGAAATTCAAGTTGAAAATGATCTAATAAGTATCGATATCCCTTTTATAAAATTTGAAAATCTAAATATTAATAAATTTAATGTAATTAATTATAAAAATTATATAATTTTTGAAGATCCAAGAATAAAAAATACACTAGCAAGAGCAGTTGTAGAAAAATCTAAAATTAAAGAATTCTTAAATGATTTAAATATTGAATTATCAAATGAAAAATATCTATTAGAAAAAAAACTTTTTGATTTAGGAATTCCATCTAAAGATATTATAAAGTTACAAAATCAAATATTTTCTCTTGAAGCTAACTTTCTCGAATTAAATGGAATTGATCAAAAAAAAGGATGTTACATTGGTCAGGAAAATACTGCGCGAATGTATTTAAAAAATAAGGTTAATAAGAGATTATTCGCACTTCAAACTATTAGTGGAATAATTAAAGAAGGACAAAAAATAACACTGGATAATGAAGAGATTGGAAAGGTTTTAATTGATGATTTATTTCCTTTTGCATTAATCAAAATTAATAGAGACAATAAAAATTTAATAATTAATAAAGAGTTAAAGACCGATACTGCGATTATAAAAATTAACATTCCAAACTGGATGGTAATCTAATTTAATGGTGCGGTCAGAGAGACTTGAACTCTCAATGGATTACTCCACTTGGCCCTCAACCAAGCTTGTCTACCAATTCCAACATGACCGCAAATAGCGCTGTTTTAGCTAATTTAAATATTAATTTTACTATAATAAATTAGTCAATTATCATTAATCAATTATATGAATTTATGAGCATTCAACTAGAGTTTACTAAAGAAATTGAAAAAAATACCGCAGGTATTTATCAAAAAATAAAGTCAGTTGTGCCAGAAGTGGAATGGCCCCTGCACGCTCCTTATATTTATAAAATTAATGAACTTAAAAAAAATAAGAACGCTGTTATTTTAGCACATAATTATCAGACGCCAGAAATCTATTACGGAGTTGCTGATATTATTGGTGACTCTTTAACTTTGGCAATAGAAGCTGAAAAAACTAAAGCAGATATTATTATTATGGCAGGAGTTCATTTTATGGCAGAGACTGCAAAAATAATGTCTCCAAATAAAAAAGTTCTCATTCCAGATATTAATGCAGGATGCTCATTAGCAGAATCTATTACCGCAGAAGATGTTAGAAAATTAAAAAAAAAATACCCAGGCTTACCAGTAGTTACCTATGTTAATACTTCTGCTGAGGTTAAAGCTGAAACAGATGTCTGTTGTACTTCAGCTAATGGAGTAAAAGTTGTTGAGTCTTTAGGGGTAAAAGAGGTCATATTTTTACCGGATATTTATCTTGCAAAATATGTTGCCTCACAAACTAAAGTAAAAATTATTTCTTGGCATGGAAAATGTATGGTTCACGATCAGTTTACAGCTGAAGAATTAAATCAACTTAGAAAAAATTATCCTGATTTAATAATTGTTTCTCATCCAGAGTGCCCTCCTGATGTTATTCAATCTTCCGATTTTACAGGCTCAACTTCTGGAATGATACAATACGTGCGAAATAAAAAACCAAAAAATGTCTTTTTAGTTACAGAGTGTTCAATGAGTGACAACGTGCAGGTAGAAAATCCAACAACAAATTTTATTAGACCATGCAATTTGTGTCCTCATATGAAAAAAATACAACTGCCAAAAATCTATGATTGTTTAATCAATGAAACAAATGAAGTTTTAATTGATAAATCCATTTTAAAAAAAGCAAGAGTTCCAATTGAACGAATGATCAAAATTGGACGTCAATCTAGTCTTTCCTAATGGAAAGTTTGCATACAACGGATGTAATTGTGATTGGATCTGGGATTTCCGGACTAATGACTGCTATTTCTCTATATCCAAGAAAAGTTACTTTAATCTCAAAAAAAAAATTAGGTGAGGCATCCTCAAGTGCCTGGGCTCAAGGAGGAATTGCTGCGGCTATTGGAAATGATGATAGTCCTAAAATTCATTTCGAAGATACTATTAAAGCAAGTTCTGGTTTAAGTGATGAAAAAATTGTTAAAATTATAACTGATGAAGCTGCTTCTATTATTAAATTTCTAGAAGAAAAAGGAGTTGATTTTGATAAAGATCATCTTAAAAATTTTTTAATGTCACAAGAAGCTGCACATACTCGACGAAGAGTATTAAAAGTAAACGGCGATAGTTCAGGAAAAGAAATTATAAAAACGCTAATAAATAATATTCAAAAATTAGAAAATATTACCATTTTAGAAGATGTAACAATTGATGAAATTATTACGGAAAATAATAATGTTATTGGCTTAATCGGTCGTCATATTGGTAAAAATATAGTTGATAACTTTACATTTTTTAAAGCACCCAATGTTGTTCTTGCAACAGGAGGTCTTGGAAGTATTTATGAACATACAACAAATCCAAGGGATATCTATGGCGAAGGGATTGCAATGGCAGCACGCGCTGGGGCTATTCTTTCTGATATGGAATTTGTTCAATTTCATCCAACAGGAATGGATATTGGATTAGATCCTACCCCTTTATTAACTGAGGCCCTTAGAGGAGATGGAGCTAAATTGGTTGATGAGAATGATAATCAATTTATGAAATTAGTTCATCCAAGCGGAGATCTTGCTCCTCGAGATATTGTTGCTCGTGAACTACAAAAATTAAAAGATTTAGGACATTCAACATTTCTAGATTGTAGAAAGTTTTCAGAGAAGCAACTGCAAACATTATTCCCAAGTGCTTATAATTTTTTAAAAAAAGCTAATATTGATTTTACCAAAGAAAAAATCCCTGTAACTCCAGTAGCTCACTATCATATGGGCGGGGTTCTTGTGGATGAAAATGGAAAATCATCTATAAATGGTCTGTGGGCATGTGGCGAAGTTTCTTCGACTGGGGCGCATGGAGCAAATAGACTTGCCTCAAATTCTCTACTAGAAGCTTTTGTTTTTGGAAAAAGAATAGCTAACTCTATTAATTCTCAAGTACTGAATAACATTAAAGATGAAAATATTAATTTTAAAAAATATTTACCAAAAGAGAGAACATCATCAAGAATTAGAGCAAAAAAATATATATGGCAGCTTAGAAACATTATGAGTGATTTAGTGGGTGTTTATCGAAATGAGCAAAAACTTAAAAAAGCATTTATTGAGATCGATAGAATAGAAAGAGAAGCAAAAGATTTATCAGCAAAACTTAAAGATATGATTTTGGTATCAAGATTAATTACCTACTCAGCATACTTAAGAAAAGAAAGCAGAGGAGCTCACTTTAGAAGTGATTACCCAAAATCTGATAATAAATTTTTATTTAGAAAAAAAATTACTATAATAGAAATGCAAGATTTCTTAAATAAAAGAGAATATATAGAAAAAGTTGCTTAAATAATGTCAAAATCTAAACTTATCACTAGTGGGTATATCAAAAGTATTGTTGGAGCCTCGTTATTTGAAGATCAAGCACAAAAGGATATTACGACTGAACTTCTAGTAAATAAAAATTCTATAACCTCAGCAAAAATTGTAGCTAACGAAGATGGAATTATTGGTGGTTTAGATTTTGCAGAAGAATCTTTTAAACAAATTGATAAAAAAACAAAATTTAAAAAAAAAATTCAAGAAGGGTCTTCTATAAAAAAGGGAGAAATTATCGCTGAGATAAAGGGCTTAACAGGTTCTATTCTAAAATCAGAACGTACAGCAATAAATTTTTTAGGATTGATATCAGGTATAGCAACTAAAACTAATTATTATGTTAATCTAGTTAAAGAATATAAAACAAAAATTTGTTGTACTAGGAAGACTTTACCAACACTTAGAGTTATTCAAAAATATGCTGTCACACTCGGCGGAGGACTTAATAACAGGTTTAATTTATTTGATGAGATATTTATCAAAGATAATCATATCTCTGCCTCTCAAAACATATTTGATCTTGTCCAAAATGCTTTAAGATTAAACAGAAGTGGAAAGATTATAACGGTTGAAGTAGATAATTTAACCCAATTAGAAACAATCCAATCACTCAACTTTAATAGATTATTATTAGACAATATGAAACCAGATGAAATTAAAAAAGCTTTAAATATGATTGGTAATAAATATGAAACTGAGGCTTCTGGAAATATTACAGAAAAAAATATTATTGATTATGCAAAAACAGGAGTGAATAGAATTTCAATTGGTAGACTAACCCACAGTCCTCAAAATTTAGATATTTCTTTAAATTTTAATTAAAAGACTCTTTATTTTTATATTTTTTTCTATTACCTGCGTTAAAATTTCTAACTTTAAAATCTTTAGATTTTTTAGTAAAAAATTTTGGCTTTTCTCTATCACTTTTTCTTCTGTAATCTTTTTCATTACCTTCTTTTGATTTATTTTCTTTAAAACCTTCAATTTTTTGAGCTTTATAACCTTCTGAATTAATATTTGATTTAAATCTATTAAAAGGGTTATTTTCTCTAGATTTATCCACTGATTTATTTCCCCAATATCCCTCCGACGATCTACTGTTTTCAAAATTTGATCTACCTCCTCTATTTCTATCTCTTGCACCACCTCTTCTTTTATTTTTATAATCTCTTTGGAAGCCACCACCACTTCTACTTTTAGAAAAATTTTCTTTCTTTTTAGTTGGATCTAATAATCGCTCGATAGCATTCCATTTTTCTCTGTCATTGCTAGTAATAAAAGATAAAGAAGAACCCTCTGCTCCTGCTCTGGCCGTTCTACCCATGCGGTGAATATAATCTTCAGCAACTTGCGGGAGATCGTAATTAATAACATGTTCAATGTGAGGAACATCAAGTCCTCTTGCAGCAATATCTGTTGCAACAAGTATAGTAAATTTCTTATTTCTAAAAGTACTCATCACGGTAGTTCTTTTGCTTTGTCTTAGATTTCCATGCAAAGCGTCTGCTTTAAATTTTTCTTTACATAATTTAGCGGCTAAATTTTTTGAATTATGTTTTGTTTTTACAAATACCAAAACTGAACCTGTTCTTTGTTGTAATTGCTTAATTAGTTCGTTATATTTTTGCTCTTGCTGAATATGAACAACTTCTTGCTTAATTTTTATTGATAATACATTTGTTGGTCCCATTGAAACTCTTTCTGGGTTTTTTAAATATTTAGAGGACATTCTAACAATCTCATCAGGGAGTGTTGCTGAAAACAATAATGTTTGTTTTTTTAACGGTAGGTGTTTTAAAATTCTATCGATTTGAACTCCAAAACCCATATCGAGCATACGATCTGTTTCGTCTAAAACTAAAAAACCAGTGTCTGATAATTTTAAGGATTTTCTATCTAAATGGTCATTAATTCTTCCTGGAGTTCCAACAATAATTCTTGGACGTGATTTAAGTTGACCTAATTGTTTGTACATTGACTCTCCACCTATCAAGCATGCAGCTTTGATTGGGTTATTTTTGCCAAGTAGTTGAATAATTACTGCGATAACTTGATTTGCAAGTTCACGTGTTGGAGTTAAAACTAAAGCTGAGCCATGCTTTGATCTACTTAATAATTCAACTAACGGAATACTAAAAGCTGCAGTTTTTCCAGTTCCAGTTTGCGCTGAACCTAAAATATCTCTTCCCTCTAGGGCTATCGGTATAGAGCTTATTTGGATTGGGGTAGGTGTTGTAAAATTCATTCTTACCAAAGAATTCTTTAAATTTTGGGAAAGGCTAAAGCCTTCAAAGTTAATCATTTAATTTTTGGGAAATTTATAAGTAAAGATTTAATAAAATTGTTTAATGTAAAGCGTAATCTTTATCAGTTATAAATTTTATTTAAAGCTTAATTGGAAGAGTAATTAAGTCTTTTATCATAGTAATAATTTGCTCAAATAGACAATATGATTAAACAAATTTGAAATAAAACTTTAGTTTTAGAAAAAAATTTTATAGAAGATACCTCACTAATATGAAAAAAATCGAAATATTGTTAGAAAAAACAATCTTTGCATCACGTTGGATTTTAGCGCCCTTTTATCTCGGTCTTTCATTAAGTCTTTTAGTTTTGTTATACGAATTTGGTAGAGAAATAATTCACTTTTTTAAAATTATTCACGAAACCGATATAGCTGGTGTTTTACTTTTTATACTAAGCCTTGTTGATATTTCCTTAGCAGCTAATTTATTAATTATTGTTATTTTTTCAGGATATGAAAATTTTGTATCTAAAATTCATATTAAAGATCATGAGGATAAACCTGAATGGATGGGGCATGTAGATTTTACAGACTTAAAGATTAAATTAATTTCTTCAATCGTTGCTATTTCAGGAATTCATTTACTCAAAATATTTATGAATTTGGACAAATATTCAAAGGATACTATTATCTTATACGTTGTTGTTCATTTGACGTTTGTTATCAGCGGAGTACTTTTGGCACTTATGGATTATATTATGAATAGAAGCGTGAGCAAACATTTAAAGTCTAAAAAGTAGCTCATATATAATCAATAAATGTATATAAAAAATATTTTTAATTTTTTTTTAAAATTTTTACTTATAATTTTTATAAGTTTAATTTTATTTCTCACTATTGATTATTTATATGGTAAAACTTTTGTTGATAAATATATTGAAAGTATCAAAGACAACCCGATTTATCATAAAAAACAAAGAATAAGACATTCATATTATCATCACACTCTTGCGCCTAATATCGACTATAAAAAAACAGGATGGGGTCCAAAAACTTACAGATTATGTACAGATGAGTGGGGTTTAAAATATAAATGCGGAACTAAATCTAAAAAAAGCTATACACTTGCTATTATTGGTGACTCATTTGTCGAAGGTCTTGGCATACCTTATGAAGAAACTTTTGCAGGTATAATTAATTTTAAAACTACCCCTGAAATTGCAAATTTAGGAGTTTCTTCTTACTCTCCTAAAATATATTATTCAAAATTAAAATATTTTATTGAACAAGGTTTTAAATTCAAACATGTAATAATTTTTGTTGATGTTTCTGATCTCATTGACGATATAAACTCATATAAATTATATCCTGATGGAAAAGTTCGAGATAAAAGATTGGGAAAAAGGATTGAATGGTTCATAAATGCATATTTTCCAATGCTAGATCAATTAATTTTTAGACTGTCAAAAAGTAATAGATATCGAACAGGTGAGACAATTTTTACTCCTACTAAAATTTATAGCGATTCAAAACAAATCGGAGATGATGATTTAAAAAATGTCTATGATAAAAAAATGAATTTACGATCTGCATGGACATATTCAAAAGAAAAAAAAATCAAAGGATACGATTATGGAATTGATCAAGGGATAGAAGAACAGCTAAGAACTATGGACATGATTTATGATTATTTAGCTGACAGAAAAATAAAGCTTTCTGTTGCGGTATATCCATGGCCACAAACGATCTTATATGATGTTCCCTATAATAAGCATGTTAAAATTTGGGAAGAATTTTGCAAAAGAAGATGTGCTAACTTTATAAATCATTACCCTTTATTCATGAACGAAAAAGATGATGAACAAAAGAAATATACAATTATTAGAAAATATTATCAATTAGGTGATATTCATTTTAACGCTGAAGGAAATAAAGCTATTGCTGAAGACTTTATGAAAAAGTTTAAGTTTTAATTAATCTAGCTCGTATTTATTCTTATAATCCTTAATTAAATCTCTGTCTTGATCATTTTTATATAAAATAAAGTTATTACAAACTAAAACATCTAAATCTGTTCCCATAAAACAATTAAAGGCATCAGTAGCAGTACAGACGATCGGCTCTCCCCTAACATTAAAAGAAGTATTAACTAAAATTGGATATTTTGTAATTTTTTCAAATTCTTCTATTAATTTGTAAAATATGGGATTGGTTTCTTTGTGAACTGTTTGAATTCTAGCTGAATAATCGACGTGAGTTACTGATGGAATGCTAGATCTTTTTACATTTAATTTATCGATACCAAATAAATTCTTTTGTTCATTTGTCATTTCAAGTTGTTTTGATTTTTTAACATCAGCCACTAATAACATATAAGGACTTTCTGAATTTATCTCAAACCACTCTGAAACTTTTTCAAATAAAACAGCTGGAGCAAAAGGACGAAAGCTTTCTCTATATTTAACTTTTAGATTTAAATTTTTTTGCATATTCTCAGATCTTGGATCTGCAATAATAGATCTGTTACCTAAAGATCTAGGACCAAATTCCATCCTGCCTTGGAACCAGCCAACGGCTTTTTCTTCGGATAGCGCCTTTGCTGTATCATTTATAATTTGATCTAGAGTTAACTTTTTGTAATTTGCACCACAACTTTTCAGTTCATTTTCAACTTGGTTCTCTGTAAATTGAGGTCCTAAATAAGATCCGTTCATTGAATCAGTTTTTAAAATCTGACGTTTATTATTTAGTTCTTGATAATAAAACGCTTGAGCCGCTCCTAGTGCTCCTCCAGCATCGCCTGATGCAGGCTGAATCCAAATATTCTTAAATAAACTTTCTTTTAAAATTTTACCATTTGCAACACAGTTTAAGGCCACACCTCCAGCCATACATAAATTTTCTAATTTATATTCTTTTGATAAAAATCTTGTAATTTTTAAAACAATCTCCTCTGTTGCGGCTTGAATTGAAGCTGCTATATCCATATGAACTTGGGATAAATTGTTTTCTGGTTCACGTCTTTCTATTTTAAATAATTTTGCAAACTTACTATTAGTCATTGTCAGACCTGTTGCATAATTAAAATAATCCATATTTAGTCTAAAAGAGCCGTCTTCTTTAACATCGATCAATTTGTCTAAAATAATATCTTTGAATTTAGGTACTCCATAAGGAGCAAGTCCCATCACTTTGTACTCTCCGCTGTTAACTTTAAATCCTAAAAAATAAGTAAAAGCTGAATACAAAAGACCCAAAGAATGAGGAAAGTGTATTTCCTTTAAAATACTGATTTTATTATTTTTTCCTAAAGATATAGTCGTTGTTGCCCACTCACCTACTCCATCTAATGTTAAGATAATTGCCTCGTCATAAGGACTTGAAAAAAAAGCACTTGCTGCATGGCTCAAGTGATGTTCTGAAAAGTTTATTTTTTTAATATCATTAAAATTACTATCTTGTTCTTTTAACGCATCAAAAAGCATTTTCTTTTGAAACAACTTTTCACTAAGCCACAATGGCATAGATTTAGAAAAGGATTTAAATCCACTTGGAGAAAAACCAACATAAGTTTCAAGTAATCTTTCAAATTTTAAAAAAGGCTTTTCATAAAATACCACATGATCAACTTCACTTAATTTTAAACCAGCTTCTTTTAGGACGTAATTGATTGCATGTTTTGGATAACTCGCGTCATGTTTTTTTCTTGTAAATCTTTCTTCTTGTGCTGCTGCAATAATTTTACCATCTACAATAATTGCTGCAGCACTATCATGATAAAATGCTGAAATTCCAAGAACGGAAGTCACTTAAAAATTAAAATATAGTATAAATAAATGGAGCGACTGCTGTACCCTGACTAAGCACGATTAATGCTCCAAATAAAACAAGAACAATAAGAATTGGAAGAAGCCAGTACTTCTTTCTAACTTTTAAAAAATCCCAAAACTCTTTTAAAAATTCAATCATTAAAATTGTTTCTTCATACTTTGAATTTTATCTTCTCTATTAATCCAATAGGAAGGAGCGCCCCTTTTTAAACCCATAACATCTTTTTTTAATATTCTAACAAGTATTCCTATAAGAGTTACTACAAAGAAAAAAACTAAACTCATTACAATGGGTGATATTATTTTTCCAAGTAACATTCCAAATTTGATCCACAATCTATTTAAAAATGTAAATAAATTTGGTCTAATAATGGTTATTATTAAAAATATTAAAGATAATATAAGAGACCAAATTCTAATAACTCCACCTGATTTTAACGGGTATAAGCCTATAATAAGAAAGAAAATTAAAAATAATATTCCAAAAGTAATATTATCCTTAGGCTTAATATTAACTAAATTTTTCATGACTAATATTTTAACTTAAATATACTAAAAATAGTAAAAAATAATCTTCAAACACAAATCTTATAGCTAATTATCTTCAAATAATAACAATTCAATAAAAGATTCTTGAAGATTAATGAGATTTAATTACAGTATATTTATGAAGCAAGATTACTCAGTAAATGACATCTTAAATGCAGTAGATGATATTTTAAAAGCTAAACCTACCCAACAATCAAGTAAAAAAATTGCAAACGAAATTCCTGTAAAAGATATTTTAAGTGCTGTTGATAATATTTTAAAGGTTAAACCTATTCAAGAACCAGTAAAAAAAATTATAAAAGAAATTGCTATCAAAAAAGATGATGTAAAAAAAATAATAAATAATCAAAGTCAAAAAAAAGAAAATGAAATGAAAAAAAAATATGATTTATTAATAGTAAACAATGCTAAAGATATTTTGATATTAAACCGTATTATTTTTAAATGATTGTTGAGTGCGCTTGTAAAAAATATAAGTTTGCAGTTAAAGCTGAAGAAATTGGAATCAATGGTCGAGTAGTTCAGTGTGGGGTTTGTGATCAAAAGTGGTTTCAAGAACCAGCCAGTTCAGAAGAATTTAAAGTTTTAAAAGAAATTCACATTAAAGAAGAGGAGGAAAAAAAAGAAAAAGCTAAAAATCAAAAACCAATAAAAGAAAAATCTGGAAAAAACTATGTTCCGATTAAATATGAAAATAAAAGTAAAATAAATTATACTAAAATCTTTTTAACAATTCTGATTATTTCTACAATTGGTATAACGATCAGCTTTGAAAATAGAGAATATATACTCAGTAAAAATCCTGAACTTGCTGATTTTTTTAGTCTTTTAGAAGAGTTTGTGGAATATTTAAAACAATATTATTTAGATATAATTGAGGCATTTACACCTAAACAAAAATAAAATTTTATGAGTTTAATTACTGGTTTAATACTTTTTATTGTTGGAATAATTGGAACTATTCTATTCTTTATATTTTTGTCTTGGGTTGAAAATAATAAAAAATAATTAAGAACAAAGTTTAGAAATTAAAAAATAAAGCTCCATTCCTTTTGTTTGATAAGAATAAGCAATCGCTAGAAGAAATAAAGCAAAACCTAACCATAAAAAAATTACTGATTTTTTCATACCGTTTGTCTTTCTAGTCTTGTGATTGTTTTTTCTTCAATTGGATAATTGATAATTGCACCAAATGCTCCAAGTACAATTGAAATATACCAAACAATGTCGTAAGAGCCTGTCACATCATAAACTTTACCCCCTAACCAACCTCCTAGAAAAGCTCCAATTTGATGAAATAGAAAAGCAATTCCATAAAGCATGCTCATATTTTTAACACCAAAAACTGTTGTGATTGTTCCTTGAGTAGGTGGAATTGTTGAAAGCCAAAGTATTCCCATTAAAGATGCAAATACATAAGCTGTTAAATTTGAGACAGGAAATAAAATAAAGATTAAAATAATAACTGCGCGAGAAGCATAAATAAAACTTAAGATTAAAGGTTTTCTAATTTTAGATCCTAAAAAACCTGCATAATAAGTTCCAAAAATATTAAATAATCCTATTAAAGCTAATACAATCGTTCCAATTTGAGGTGATAGACCTCTATCAATTAAGAATGCAGGAGCATGTGTCATAATAAAAAGAATATGAAAACCACATACAAAGAAACCAAAGCATAATAACCAGAAACCTTTATGGCTAAAGGCCTCCGTTAATATTTCTTTTAATGATAAATCTTGAACAGTTGTCTGTTGAATTGGTTTTTCAAACATAGGTACTGCAAGAACTAACATTATAAGTGTAAGTACAGATAAAATACCAAATGCTAAAGCTGGACCAAAGTTTTGCAATAATGCTAATGACGCGGGTAACATTATAAATTGTCCAAGTGATGCACTCGACATTGCAATTCCAATTGAAATACTTCTTTTCTCTAGCGTTACAGATCTACTAATAGCTCCAAAGATTGGAAATGTTACTCCTGATATTCCAATTCCTAAAATTCCTGATGCAATTATAAATCCTGTCTTAGTTGAAAGAAATCCCATCAAGAACAAACCTAAAGAATAAAGAATGCTGCCGATTAATACGACTATGCCCGCTCCTATTTTATCTGAAATTCTACCAGCAAAGGGTTGCCAAATTCCCCACATTAAATTTTGAAAAGCAAGACCCATTGCAAATACTTCTCTTCCCCACTGATTTTTTTCGCTTATCGGAATTAAAAAAATTCCAAAGGAGTGTCTAATACCAAATGCAAGTGCAAGTAGAATAGAACCTGCAATTAATATTAATATTGGTTTTCTAAATTTATCAAACGCTTGAAACATAATAAATTACTAATAACATCATTTAATAAAAAAATGCATTTAATTAATGAGTAACATAAAATTTCGTATCTTATTTGCTCTGCTATTTATTTCAGCAATTGCATTATTATCTTATCTTCGTGATATAGATCGAACGTCCTTCAATGGTAATTTATTTTTTTGGTGTTTATTTGTAGGAATAATTATTGCAGCAATTGATGGTAGTTTAGGTATGGCTTATGGTGTTGCTGGAACTGCTTTTTTATTGGGATATGGAATTTCACCCGTTAAAGCAGTTGCTTACATTCATATTGCAGAAATCTTCGTTTCAGGATCAACTGGATTAAGTCACTGGAAGGAAGGTAATGTTAATTATAAATTATTTAAAAAACTTTTAGTTCCTGGAATATTTGGTGCTTTAATAGGAGCGTTGATAATTAGTAAAGTTAAAATTCCATACTTATCAATGATTTTGAGTTTTTACTTATTATTTATGGGGATATTCCTGCTAATAAAAGCTTTTAGAAAAATTAAAGTTTATTTTAAACAAAAGAACTCCAGCATTATTCCACTTGCTGCTACGGGAGGGTTCATAGATGCAGCGGGCGGAGGTGGCTGGGGACCCGTAGTCACGACGACTTTACTTAGTAGTAAAATGGAACCAAGAAAAGTCATTGGAACAGTGAATGCTTCTGAATTTTTCATTAATTTAACATCAGCAATAGCCCTATTATTATTAATTAAAATTACTGACTGGGAAGCCCTTGCGGGTTTGATATTAGGTGGATTTTTAATTGCTCCTTTTACAGCAAAAGTTACAAGGAAAATAAGTATAAAATTGATGTTAATTATTATTGGACTATTAATAATTTTTCTTAGTTTAAGAAAAATATTCTTATTTTTTATATAAGTTTATAAAAAATTATTGCAACCACAGTTGGTGCCAAAGCTGCTAGGAATAAATATAGAGGGCTAACAACATTATTTTCAAAATTTTTACTTAAAATGGAATAACCAGCAGGATTTGGAGCATTTGCAATAACAGTCAGTCCTCCTCCACTTATTGCCCCTGCTGCTAAAGCATATTTAAATTCATTAGACAGCCCATCAACAAGTGAGCCGAGATAGGTCAAGGCTGCATTATCAGTAATTGCGGTTAAGGCAGTTGCTGCATAATAAATTTGATTAGGACTTAGGGAAGTTAAAAAGGGTTGTAACCACCACTTTTGTAATCCACCTAAAATAACTAAACCTGCTAAGAATAAAGAAACTAAAAAGGACTCTTTTATAATAAGTTTATTTTGAAATTGATTATAGGAATTTGCAACTCCCAAAAAAATTATAAAAATTCCTAAAAAAATTATTAAATCATGATTAAAAATTATGACACCCAATAATAAAATAAAATGAACAACTAACACTAATGTAGGTACCGAATCTTCATTAAAAATTGAGTCTTTTAAACTAATTAATTCTTTTCTGAAAATAAAAGTTAAAATTAAACTATTTGTAAGAACAGCAGCAGCAGTACGCCAACCAAAGTTGGTTAACATAAATGCTAAATCCCAGTTCCATTTAGCTGCAACCATTAATATTGGAGGAGCTGCAAAAGGTGTCATTGCTCCACCTATGCTTACATTCACAAATAACGTTCCAATTATTGCATATTTAAATTTACTTGAAATATCTTTTGAATAAAAATGTTCTTTTAATATTAGCGCGGCTAAAGTCATTGCGGCAGGCTCCGTAATAAAAGAACCTAACAAAGGCACAAATGTCATAGTTACAAAGAAAAGACTTAAAGATTTATTAATTGGCAATAGTTTTGAAATCTGCCTTACACAAGTAAGTGAAAAATCTAAAATAGGCTTGCTTGCGGCTATAATCATTATTACAAAAACAAATAGCGGTTCTATGTAGCTTTGATTATTTAAATAATTTACGGTTTCAGCTTTGCCTGAAATTAATAAAAAAATTGTTATAAGAATTATTGCCCAAAAACCGAATACAACTTCTACCTCCCCCAGCATATGAAAAATATTTTCATGCCTTGGATATTTATGAGCTAATTTTTTAAAAAATTTTACTGAAAAAGTATGCAAAATAGCAATTGCAAATATTATAGAGGCAACTAATTGAATTAAACTTGCTGTCATTTATTAAGTGTTTATATAAATTTTTTTAAAAAAACTATCTTTTGTTTAATTTAAATTTTTTTAAATCTCATTTTAAGTTATTAAGTTATTAATGAATCATAAAATATTGACTACAATTTCAGGTAGTCTTCCAAAACCAAGTTGGCTCGCAGAACCTGAGAGCCTATGGTCTCCTTGGTTACTCGAAGGAGAGGAGCTTGTTAAAGGAAAAAAAGAAGCCATAAAAATAGCAGTTAATAATCAATTAAATTCTGGATTATCTATAATTGGTGATGGTGAACAAACTAGACAGCATTTTGTTACAACTTTTATTGAACACTTGAGTGGTGTGGATTTTAAAAATAAAAAAACTGTACGAATTAGAGATCGATATGATGCAAAAGTTCCGGTAGTTATAGATAATATTTTTAGAGAAAAATCAGTTTTCGTTGAAGATGCAAAATATCTAAGATCTCTCACAAATTTACCTATTAAATATACGCTACCAGGTCCAATGACTATGGTGGATACACTTTATGATGATTACTACAAAAGCAGAGAAAAACTTGCTGAAAAATTTGCAGAAGTTTTAAATAAAGAAGCAAAAGAACTTGTAGATGCCGGGGTTGATTATATTCAATTTGATGAACCTGCCTTCAATGTATTTTTTGATGAGGTAAAAGATTGGGGCATTAATATATTGGAAAAAGCAGCAAGTAATCTTAAAGCAAAAACAATTGTCCATATTTGCTATGGTTATGGAATAGAGGCCAATATCAATTGGAAAAATAGTCTTGGAGAAGAATGGAGACAATATGAAAATGTATTTCCTCTTCTTAAAAAAAGTAAAATTGATCAGGTGAGTTTAGAATGTCAAAACTCAAGAGTTCCAATGAATTTAATAGATCTCTTAAGAGGAAAAAAAATTTTAGTAGGAGCAATTGACGTTGCATCAAAAAAAGTTGAAACACCTGAACAAGTGGCTGATATTTTAAGAGAAGCTACAAAATATGCAGAGCCAAAAAATATTTTAGGATGCACAAATTGTGGCTTGGTTACTTTTTCCCAAGAAATTGCAAATGCTAAAATGCAAGCATTGGCCCTTGGTGCAAAAATATTAAATCAAGAACTTGGCTTTGAATAGCTATTGAGCAGTCCAACCACCATCAATTGGAATATTAGCGCCTGTAATTTCTGAAGCGCTATTAGAGCATAAAAAATAAATTAAATCTGCAATATGTGATTTTTGCACAAACCTTAGAGAGGGTTGTTTGTCTTTTAAAAGTTTAATTTGCGCTTTAGCATTAGAAAGTTTAAATTTTTTTGCAAGAACATCAATTTGATCTTGAATTAATTCAGTTAATACAAAACCTGGACAAATAGAATTGCAAGTAATTTTTTCTTTAGCCGTCTCTAAGGCTGTTACTTTTGTAAGTCCTACTATTCCATGTTTGGAAGCTGTATAGGCAGATTTATTAATTGATGCTATTAAACCATGAGTTGATGCAATATTAATTATTCTTCCCCAATTATTTTTACGCATTACTGGTAAAGTATATTTTGTCATATAAAAAGCTGCATTTAGATTAATATCTAATAATTTTTTCCAAATACTTTCATTATATTTTTCTAATGATTCAACAACTTGCATGCCTGCACAATTTACAAGTACATCAATTTTTTTAAATTTCTTTGTAGCTAAAATTATTAATTTTTTAACATTATTAATTTTTGTAAGATCTAAATTTAAAATTAGCGTCCGCTCTGTATCAAATTTATTTTTTAATTTTTTTATATCTAATGATTTTGCTTTTCCAACAATTACACAATTAAAATTTTCTTCATAAAATTTTTCAATAATTGAAAGTCCAATGCCGCTCGTTGAGCCTGTAACAATAATGGTTTTTTGAAAATTCATTTTAAATAAGTACAATCTATAATTGTGCTAATAACTATTATAACTTCTAAGTTATATCTTACATAAGCGGAAACATTGTAAGTTATTTTTTTTCGTGATTAAATAATGCTGTATAAATTATAAAATAATGAGGGGATAAATGTCTAATAATAAAAAAATAAAAACATCATCAAGAAGAAAGTTTATCAAGGGAGCTGTTGCTACAACGGGGTTGGCAATGGCGGCCTCTTCTTTAGCGGCGCCAGCAATTGCTCAATCAAGAATTGAGGCTGTTATGGTGACAACTTGGCCAAAAGGTCTACCTGGTCTTGGAACAGGAGCTGAGAGATTTGCAAAAAGATTGGAATCTTTAACTGATGGACGAATTAAAATAAATTTTTTTAATGCCGGTGAAAGAGTTGGAGCCTTTGATGTATTTGATGTAGTTGGAAAAGGTGATGCGCAATTGTATCACGGTGCAGAATATTACTGGGTTGGAAAAGAAAAAGCATATGGATATTTTTGTTCAGTTCCTATGGGCTTAACATACGAAGAATATAATGCATGGATAAGATTTGGAGGCGGTCAGCAACTTTGGGACGAACTTTCTGCTAAATTTGGAATAAAGCCTTTTATGTGTGGCAATACTGGAGTTCAAATGGGAGGCTGGTTTAGAAAAGAAATAAAGTCTCCAGATGATCTTAAAGGTTTAAAAATGAGAATTCCTGGAGCTGGAGGACAAGTGATGACAAAACTTGGAGTTTCAGTAATTAACGTTCCTGGAGGACAAATTTACGAACAACTTATGTCTGGTGCAATTGATGCTACTGAATGGGTTGGTCCATGGAATGATGAGTTCTTAAAGTTTTATGAGGCTGCAAAGTTTTATTATTATCCAGGTATGCATGAGCCAGGTTCGATGTTGAGTCTTGGTGTTAACAAATCTTGGTTTGAAAAACTTTCAAAAACTGACCAATTAATTCTTGAAACCTGCGCAACAGCTGAAAATGAAATAATGTTTGCTGAGTTTCAAAGAAATAATGGTGTGGCTCTGGATAGATTGATTAAAAATCATGGTGTTAAATTAATGCAATTTAATAATCGTGTTTATGATGCTTTTGGAAAAGCCGCAGAGGAGGTTCATAAAGAAAATGAAGCAAGTAGTGATATTGCAAAAAGAACCATTCAAAGTTTTTTTAAAGCGCGACGAGAAGTTGGCGGATGGAATAAAATATCTACACAAGCCTACTTGCAACAAAGAAATAGAGTTTTAGGTATATAATTTTATTACATACGGGGCATAAAAATGCCCCGTATGTAAATAAAATTTATGACAAAATTTATATCTCAACCTAATTTTATTCGTTTACTCTCCTACATAGTTGTTCTAGTTACTTTTGGATTTCTCATAAATAATATTTTTATAAATTTTTTTAATATTAATAGTAAAATTTTTAATCTAATTATCTACGGTTTTTCTTTTATTCTTCCATTTATTGTAATTTTTTATTTTAATAAAAGAACATTATTACAAGACTCAAATTTGTTGACTTCAATATCTTTATATATTGCAAAAGCTGCTTTTTGGATCGTCTTTACTATAGGTATTACGGACTTTATTATTTCTTTTTTAGTAAGTGAAAAATTTGTTGAATTTTTATTTGGAAAAGAAATTCAGTTATTTTTGTCATCTCCAAGATCTAGAATTTTGTTTATACATTTGCCTTTGGTTGTTGTTGGTTTTTATTGCGCTTATTATTTTAAAACACTGGGCTTTATATGGCTTTCAACTTTGGTTGTTATTGCTGAAATCTTAATCGTTATCTCCAGATTTGTTTACTCATATGAACAAACTTTTATGGGTGATTTAGTCAGATATTGGTATGGTGCACTTTTTCTTTTTTCTAGCGCACACACTCTCGTTAATGAAGGTCATGTTCGTGTAGACATTTTATATAATAAATTCAAACCAAAAAATAAAGCAATTGCAAATATTATTGGATCCTTATTTTTTGGAATTCCGCTTTGTGGACTAATTTTATTTTACGGAATGCAAGGTAAGCAAAGCACAATCAATGCTCCACTTACAAATTTTGAGGTAACACAACAAGGAATTGCCGGACTATACGTTAAATACATGATGGCTGGCTTTTTAGCGATATTTGCAATCACAATGATTATACAATTTTCTGCCTATATTCTTTCAAATGCAAATAATATCTATAAATCAAAAAAATAAATGGAAGTCTTAGTTATATTTATTTTTATTTTGATTATGATGGCTTCCCTTGGAATAGGATTTCCAGTGGGTTTTGCACTTCCTGGAGCTGCGATTATTTCATTATTTTTAGCCGGTGTTGCAGGAATTATTTTTGAAGGAAACGCAAATGCTTATTTTGCATACGGTGGTCCTATTGAGTGGATTAATGCAGGTATTACAAATTTTAGAGGAACTTACTGGGATAATGACAGAGATACGTTGATCGCAATCCCACTTTTTATTTTTATGGGATTAATATTGCAACGTTCTAGAATTGCAGAGGACCTACTAATGACAATGGGTAAACTTTTTGGAAGAGCCCCTGGTGGACTTGGAATCTCAGTTGTGCTCGTTGGTGGGTTACTCGCTGCTACCACAGGAATTGTTGGGGCAACAGTTATTGCCATGGGATTAATTTCCCTTCCTGCTATGCTCAAAAATAATTATGATAAAAACTTAGCGACAGGAATTATTTCAGCATCAGGAACTCTTGGTCAAATCATCCCCCCTTCAATTGTATTAATTATTGTTGCAGATCAAATTTCAAACGCCGCAGATGCTGCACAAAACATTAGATTAGAAAATTATAAATTCTTAACAGGCGAAAGTACAATGCCAGGAGCTTATAATGTTACATCAACAAGTGCTGGAGAGTTATTTTTAGGCGCAATTTTGCCAGGACTAATTCTAGTGCTTCTATATGTTGGATACGTTTTTATACGAGCAATTATAAATCCTAAATTAGCACCTCCTGTTCCCAGTAAAACTGGTTTTGATAAAAGATTTGCAATTGAGGTTACTTCGTCATTATTGCCTCCAATTTTATTGATTGTGCTTGTGCTTGGATCAATTCTTTATGGTGTTGCAACAGTTAATCAAGCTGGAGCCGTGGGTGCTGTCGGCGCAATAATAATGGCTGGATACAAATTATATAATGGCCAAAAACACAAATATACTCCAACCATAATTGCAACTAGCTCAAGCATAATAATTTTAATTATGCATTACACGATAGGTCTAAATATAAAAAATATTGAAAATGATAATGATTGGCTCTGGATTTTAATTGGAACTGTACTAGTATTTGCACTTTTGTTTTCTATTACTTGGAGCTTTTGGAGAGTTTTTAAAATTAAAAATGTTCTTAAAGAAGTTTCAACTGAAACTACCCTTACTAGCACTATGGTTTTTATTATTTTAATTGGTGCAGCACTACTTACAGCAGCATTTAGGGGTCTTGGTGGTGAAGATTTAATAAGAGATTACTTAAAAAATCTTCCTGGAGGATTTTGGACGCAGTTTTTTGTAGTAATGTTAATCATTTTTATTTTAGGTTTTTTTATAGATTATATAGAAATCATAGTTGTAGTTCTTCCTATTGTTGCACCAATACTTCTTGCCGATCCATCAGCAAATATAACTGCAATTTGGCTTGGTGTAATGGTTGGGATTAATATGCAAACATCTTTTTTAACACCACCATTTGGTTTTGCTTTATTTTATTTAAGAAGCGTTGCACCAAAATCAATTACAACAACAGGTATTTGGAAGGGAGCTTCACCATTTATACTTCTTCAGCTTTGTGGACTTTTGATTGTTGGTTTGTATCCGAGTTTATCAAACTACATACCATTTCGATCCTATTTAACATCAGATCTAGCTCCGCCATCAACTAATCCAAAATTGGAAAGGTGTTTGATAGATTACACTTATACTTTATATAAAAATGATGAAGGCAAAATAAGGAAAGCCATAGCTGATGCCAAAACATATAAGATAGATATACTCTCATCAGATCAAAGATCATTAATGAATGATCATTTTAATAAATCTTTGCTTGCAATTGATCAAATAAAAATAGCTGAAAATAAAAAAAATATACTTGATGATTATAGTAAATCTTATTTGGAACTTCATAACGAGGTTAAAAAAATTAGAATTCAAGCTAATGATATTAATAAAAAGATTATTGATCTTCAAAAAGATTTGGAAAGATTAAAAGATGAAAATAAGAAAAATATTTTAAGAAAACAAATTGATAAATTTAATTTAGAAAGGGATAAAATCATAACTACAATACCTAAAGATTTTGAAGAAAAAAATAAAAAATATAAAGAATTATCTAAAGATTATAAAAATTCTTTAGATATTTATTATAAGACGGTAGACCAAGGATATGATAACTTTTTTAAAATTTTTAAGGAAATTAAAGATGTTGAGAAAATTAAACTTGCTCAAGAAGAGCTTAAAATTGGAATAGAATTAATACAAAAAGATAATAAAGAAAAATCTATAAGATCCTTTTTAGAAATACTTGAAATAATGGACAAAACTTCAGGTGGAGATGAAATTAAAGATATTATTTACGAAACAACTGAGAATATGAAAGAAAATTGGAACAAAAAAGAAATTTTAAGAAAAGCGCAAGATATACAAAAACTATTACAAAAAGAATTAACTCTTAGAGATAGGTCTGCAAAAGAATTATTAGTAAAGTTTGAAACTTATAACAAAGAGATAATGGATACGATTGGTGTAAGAAAACAAGAAAGAATCCCAAGAAAACATGCGCTTTATGTTTCAAAATGTATAGCAAGTCATGAAGATATATCTTTAAATTTCTAATAAAATATTGTGAGCGAACTTCTTTGGTCTCCTAATAAATCTAAAATTGAAAACTCTAATCTTTTTAAATTTAAAAAGTTAATAGAAAAAAAATATAATATTTCATTTGGATTGAACTATAATTTATTGTGGGAGTGGTCAGTAAAATACGATGAGGATTTTTGGTCTGAATGTTGGGATTTTTTTAAATTACAAGGAACAAAAAAAAAACAAATTATAAATAGACATAAAATTTTTCATAAAACACAATTTTTCCCTAATTCAACTTTAAACTTTTCAAAAAACTTATTAACAAAAAAAAATAATGAAATTTCTGTTTTTTTTAGATCTGAAAACGGATTTGAAAAAAAAATAACTTGGGAGGAATTATATAAAAAAACTTGTAAATTTTCGGCTTTTTTAAAAAAAATTGGTATAAAAAAAAATGATAGAATTGCTGCTTATGTTCCAAACACTATAGAACCAATTATTGCATTTTTAGGCACGGCTAAAATTGGAGGAATTTGGTCATCGTGCTCACCAGATTTTGGAATTCAAGGTGTTGTTGAAAGATTTTTGCAAATAGAGCCAAAAGTTTTGATTAGTGCAAATTATTATTTCTATAACGGCAAAAAAATATCTCTTCTTGATAAAATTCCTGAAATTATTGATAAAATTCCATCTATTAAACATGTGGTTATATTCGATTACGATAATGATCATATTGAGCATAAATATTATTCATTAGATAATATTTTTAAAAATAATGAATTAGATGAAACATTTGAAGAGTTTCCATTTTCTCAACCAATTTATATTCTATATTCAAGCGGAACTACGGGCTACCCAAAATGTATAGTTCATGGTGCTGGAAACGCATTATTGGAGCAAATGAAAGAACTTATTCTTCATTGCGATATAAAAGAAAACGACAAACTTTTTTATTTTACTTCTACTGGTTGGATGATGTGGAATTGGCTTGTTGCGGGTCTTGCCTGCAAATCTAGTATTTATCTTTACGACGGTTTTCCATTTTATAATAATACTGATTGTCTAATTAAATACTGTGAACAACATCAGTTTTCTTTATTTGGAGTTTCAGCTAAATATATTGATTTTTTAAAAAAAGAAAAATTCGATGCAAAGAATTATAATTTAGAAAATTTAAAAATAATTACCTCAACAGGAAGTCCTCTTGTAAAAGAAAGTTTTGTATATGTTTACGAGAGAATTAAAAAAGATGTTCATTTAGGATCAATTTCTGGAGGAACTGATGTCGTGGGCGTAATCAATATTTGCAATCCTTTTAGTAATATTTATGCTGGAGAAATTCAATGCCCCAGTCTTGGCATCGATGTTGATGTATTTGATGAAAATGGTAAACCTACAAAAGTAGGTGAGAATGGTGAACTAGTAATTAAAAAACCATTCCCATCTATGCCTGTGATGTTCTGGAATGATAAATCTGAAGACAAAATTTTAAAAGCCTATTTTAAAAAATATAAAAATATTTGGCATCATGGAGATTACATTCAAAAAACTAAAAATGGTGGTTACATTATTTATGGAAGATCCGATTCTACTTTAAAACCAGGCGGAGTTCGAATTGGAACTTCAGAGATTTATAGACAAGTAGAATCATTTGATGAAATTTTAGAGTCGATTGTTGTTGGTCAAAATTATCAAGATGATATAAGAATAATTCTTTTTATAAAACTAGTATCTGGAAGTATATTTTCAAAAGAGCTAGAAGATAAAATAAAAAAAAAAATTAGAACAAACTGCAGTCCTAGACATATTCCATCTAAAATTATTGTTTGTCCTGATATTCCTAGAACAAAATCTAATAAGATTGTAGAAATTGCGGTAAGAAAAATAATTAATGGAGATAAAATTGACAATCTTGAAGCCCTAGCTAATCCTGAGTCTTTAGAATTTTTTAAAAAATTAAAAATTGATAATTAATGATAGTAATAGATATAATTTATAGGAATTTAGATTGAGTAAAACCTTACTTACAAAAAATAGGGCAATTTTTGTATTTTTAGTATTTGCTTTAGGTTACTTCATATCAACATTGATAAGGGCAAGTACTGCAACTTTGTCACCCGTTTTTTCACAAGAGCTTGGACTAAAAGCTGCAGATCTTGGACTTTTGGCTGGAGGGTATTTTTTAGGATTTGCTGCTATGCAACTTCCTAATGGATATTTTTTAGATAAATACGGCCCAAAAAAAATTATTCTATTTTTCTTGATAATTGCATTTCTTAGTACAATTGCTTTTTCAAATTCTGAAAATTTTTTTAGTCTTTTAGTCTCTAGAATTTTAATTGGAGTAGGTGTTTCTGTATGTTTAATGGCCCCTCTTACAGGATATAGAAAATGGCTTCCGTTTGATAAACAGCAAAGAGCAAATGCTTGGATGTTGATGGCAGGAGCATTAGGGATGTTAGCATCAACTGTTCCTATACAATTATTATTACCAGAAATAGGTTGGAGGAATATTTTTTTACTACTTTCTGGTTTAATTTTTATTACAATTATACTTATAGTTATAATAATTCCTTCTTGGGGCAAAACTGATACACAAATAAAGGATGAAGGATTTTCAAGTTACAAAGTTATTTGGAAGCATCCATATTTTTTAAGTTTAGTTCCGCTTGGTTTTTTTAATTATGGAGGGTTGCAAGCAATTCAAACTCTATGGGCTGGACCCTGGATGACAAATGTGAGTGGATTTACAGCAACTCAAGCTGCCTTAAATTTATTTTGGTTAAATCTATCTATGCTCGTAACATTTTTTATTTGGGGATTTATTAATCCTTACTTCTATAAAAAAGGTATTTCTACAGATAAAATTATTATTTATGGAGTCCCATTTAGTTTTTTAGCTCTTGGATTTATTATTTATTCAGGAGAAAATGTAAGTGGTTTTCACTTTACGCTTTTTTTAATTTCTAGCGTATTTGTTTCACTTGCTCAGCCTGCAGTCGGTATGATTTTTTCAAATACAATTGCTGGCAAAGCTCTATCAAGTTATAATTTAATTTTATTCCTTGGAACATTTTCTGTCCAGTGGGCTATTGGAATATTTATAGATTTATTTAAATCTTTTGGTTATGCTACCTTGATAGCCTATCAACTGGCTTTATCTATATTTACTATTTGTTGCATACTCTCATATTTATATTTTGTTATTCACCACAAAGATCATTTAAAAAAAAATTACTCTTAATTTTAAGTTTAGGATTATAAGGGAAGGGAGATTTAAAGTGCTAACCAAAAGCTAGCACTTTAAAAAAAATGCTTACTTCTTCTTAGCAGGAGCTAAAAGAGCAGAAGCCGCATTGATTGATTTAACACAATCAGCTTCTTTTTTAGCTGCTAGTGCATCACCAGCTGCTTTTCTTAGATCAGCAGCTTTTTTTGTATTTGCTGCATCTAATTTTGCAGTTTTTACTGCTGCATCGTAACCTTTAATTAAATCAGCGCAAGATTTAGCTTGAGCATTTGCAAAAGATACGAATAAGAACATACCTACGATAGTTGCTAGTATTGCTTTCATTTTTTTACTTTCTATTAAGTTAATGATGGCGGAATTTATTTAATAAGTAGTTTTTTGTAAATGTTATTTTGACACTAAAAAGACTAGTTTCTTAATAAAAATTGTTAAATAACTCAAATAAATCAATATTTTTAAATCTACGACCAATAAATTAGTTTATAACTATTTATTACTGCAAGTTAATTAGAATAAATTCGCTTAAATTTTTATTTTTTTGATCTTATGCTTGCTTGAGCGGCAGATAATCTAGCTATGGGCACTCTATAAGGCGAACAAGATACGTAATTTAATCCAGCTCTATGACAAAAATCTATAGAGTCTGGATCTCCACCATGCTCTCCGCAAATTCCAAATTTTATATTTTTTTTTGACTCAAGCCCCCTTGAACATGCCAGTTTTATAAGCTCGCCTACTCCATCTTGATCAATACTTACAAATGGATCAATTTTAAATATCTTATTTTCAACATAATCATCTAAAAATTTACCAGAGTCATCTCTTGATATACCGAGTGTTGTTTGCGTTAAATCATTTGTACCGAAACTAAAAAAGTCTGCATGTTTTGCAATATTCTTTGCACTTAAAGCAGCTCTTGGAAGTTCAATCATAGTACCTACTAAATAATCTACTTTAAAATTATTTTTCTTTTGAACTTCTTGTGCGATACGATCAACTAATGTTCTTAAAATTTCTATTTCTCTTTCTGTTGCAACAAGCGGAATCATAATTTCAGGAATGACTGCTTCAACTTTTTGTTTTTGTAACTCGAATAAAGCTTCAAATATTGCTCTACATTGCATTTCATAAATTTCAGGAAAAGAAATTGCTAGACGACAACCTCTGTGCCCGAGCATAGGATTTTCTTCATGTAAATAATTAATTCTATTTTTAATTTCGCTTGAATGAATTTTTAAAGATTTTGCTACAATATCAATTTCTTTTTCTGTTTTAGGTAAAAATTCATGTAATGGAGGATCTAATAATCTAACGGTAACAGGAAGGCCTTTCATAATTGTAAAAATTTCCTCAAAATCTTTTCTTTGGAATGGTAAAATTTTATCTAAAGCCTTTAAGCGATCTTCTTTAGTTTTTGAAAGAATCATTTGTCTCACATACAAAATTCTTTCTTCATCAAAAAACATATGTTCAGTTCTACAAAGTCCGATTCCCTCTGCGCCAAAACCTCGAGCGGTTCTAGAATCTAAAGGAGTTTCGGCATTTGCCCTAATTTTTAAAGTTCTAACTTCATCTGCCCACTTCATCATCTCAGAAAAATCACCTGAGATATCTGGATTAATTGTTTTAACTTCACCAAGCATAACTTCACCTGTTGATCCATCAATTGTTATGATATCGCCCTCTTTCACCTCTGTGTTGTCTACTTTGAAAAGTTTAGCTGCATAATCTATTTTTATATTTCCAGCCCCTGAAACACAGGCTCTACCCATTCCTCTTGCAACAACAGCAGCGTGACTTGTCATTCCGCCTCTGCACGTTAAAATTCCAACGGCCGCATGCATTCCATGTATATCTTCTGGTGATGTCTCAACTCGGACTAAAATAGTATTCTGATTATTAGCTTTCATTTGCTCAGCATCATCAGCATTAAATGTAACTTTACCAGTTGCAGCACCAGGTGAAGCTGGCAGCCCTTTTGCTATTACATTCTTTTTAGCTTTTGGATCTAAGGTAGGATGTAAAAGCGTGTCTAAAATTTTTGGGTCAATTCTTAATAAAGCCTCATCTTTAGTAATCAATTTTTCACTAACCATATCTACTGCTATCTTTATTGACGCTTTTGCAGTTCTTTTTCCAGATCTTGTTTGTAACATCCAAAGTTTTTTATTCTCAATGGTAAATTCAATATCTTGCATATCACGGTAGTGGCTTTCTAATTTTTTATAAATTTTTGTAAGCTCGTTAAATGCCTCTGGCATTATCTCTTCCAATGAGAGATCTTCTGATGACGACTCAAGTCTTGCTTTTTTTGTAATATTTCTTGGAGTTCGAATACCTGCAACAACATCTTCTCCTTGAGCATTAATTAAGTATTCACCATAAAAACTATTTTCTCCTGTTGATGGGTTTCTAGTAAACGCAACTCCTGTTGCACAATCATTACCCATATTGCCAAATACCATAGATTGAATATTAACTGCCGTTCCCCATTCTTCAGGAATATTGTTTAATCTTCTATATGTTTTTGCTCTTTGATTTTGCCAAGACTTAAATACTGCGCTAATTGCCCCCCACAATTGCTCATGAGAGTCTTGTGGAAAATCTTTTTTAGTATTTTTTTTTACAATATCTTTATAGTTTCCTACAATTGTTCTCCAATCTTCAGCTTTAAGATCCGTATCTGACAACACACCTTTAGTAAGTTTATAATTATCAAGCAAATCTTCAAAATTATGATGATCTACATCAAGGACAACATTACTATACATTTGAATAAAGCGTCTGTAACTATCATAAGCAAAAGTTGCGTTATTAGTTTTTTTAATTAATCCTAAAACTGTTTTATCATTCAATCCTAAATTTAAGACTGTATCCATCATTCCAGGCATAGAAACTCTTGCTCCTGATCTAACGGATACTAATAAAGGATTATTAAAATCGCCAAAATTTTTACCTAAAATTTTTTCTATGTTTGTAATAGCGTCTTCAACTTGAACTTTGAGATCATCTGGATATTTTTGATTATTTTTATAAAACTCATTACAAACTTCGGTTGTGATTGTAAATCCAGGAGGAACGGGAAGACCTAATTTTCCCATTTCAGCTAAATTTGCCCCTTTTCCACCCAAAAGAGGTTTTTGCGAAACGGTTCCTTCGCAGTTTGAACTATTAAACTGATAAACCCACTTTGGCATTATTAAACCTCAAATTTTGAAAAGTCTGCAAAACTATCAAAAGTTTTACACAATAGGAATAGTAACTCTAACCTGTTTTTTTTAATCTGTTCGTTTTCATCATTTACTTTTACATTATCAAAAAACTTATCAACAAAACTTTTTGTTCCAGCTAATAAACCCATAGTTTGCTCTACGGTTCTTAATCGTGCAGGAGTTGTATAATGTTCTCTTATTTCATTTATTTTTTCTAATAAAAAATTCTCCTCATTATGTTTGAATAAAACGGCGTCTGGGTCTCCAAATAGCTCTTGCCTAAAATCTTTTTTTGATTGCTCTAAAATATTTGTGCATCTTTTATAAACTGCAATAACATTAGCCCCATCATCAGTTTTAACTACTTTGTTTAAATTTTTGATTTTAGCAAACAATGAAAAATAGTCATCTGATCGACTATTAAATAAAACAGACTCAATAACATCAGGCCTAATTTTATTGTCTTTAAGTAAATTTTTGAAACGCTCGGTAATAAAAAATAAAATTTCTTCAGTAAACTTAGGGTTTTGTATGTTTACATTTTGAGCAAGATATGAATTTTTTGAATTATTAATTAATTCCTTTAACGAAATATAAACTCTGTTTTCAATTATTATTCTTAGGATACCAAGAGCTGATCTTCTTAATGCGTATGGATCTTTAGAGCTTGTAGGCTTTTCATTAATACCAAAGAAACCAACTAAATTATCAATCTTATCGGCCAACGCAATAGCAATAGAAATTTTTTCTTTTGGGATTTTATCTTCTGGTCCAATTGGTAAATAGTGATCAGAAATTGCGTTAGCAATTTCTAAACTAAAACCTTGTTCAACTGCAAAATATTTTCCAAGTACGCCCTGTAACTCTGGATATTCGCCTACTAAATCTGAAACTAAATCTGCCTTACAAATTGACGCTGCTATTTCAGCGTCATCTTTTTTACAATTAATAATATCTGCAATAAATGATGCTAAAACTCTTATTCTTTGTGTTTTATCATAAAGTGAACCAAGTCCTTTATAAAATATAATCCCTTTGAGTTTACTTACTTGCTTTACTAAATTTTGACTTTTATTTTTTTCCCAGAAAAATTTTGCATCGGTTAAGCGAGCTGCAAGAACTCTCTCGTTTCCTTTTATAATTTTTTTTTGTACATCCTCTTTATTTGCAACTACAATGAAATTATTTATAAGTTTATGATTATTAATAGAACGCATTGGAAAATATCTTTGGTGATGCTGCATTGTTAAAATAAGCAATTCCTCTGGCAATTTTAAAAAATCTTTTAAAAATGACCCCTTTAGCACTATCGGATCTTCAACTAAGTTAATAACTTGTTTAAGTAATTTATTGTTAATTTCTAATTCGCAATCATTTTTTTTTAAAAATGAAATAATATTTTTAGTAATTAATTTTTCTCTTTCTGCATTATCAAAAATAATTCTTTTATCAGCTAATATTTTTTTAAAATGAGAATAATCTTTAACAACAACCGCTTTATCCTCTAATGGTCCATCGACATATGTAATATTTCTTGCTGTTAAATGGAAAAAATTAAATGGAATGGTATTTTTATCAAATAAGCACAAAATTGACTTTAAAGGTCGACCCCAAGAAAGATCATAACTGCCCCAACGCATTTTTTTTCTCCATTGCAGACCATTTAAAAAATTAGGGATATTTTTTTTAATTTCTTCAATAACAGGTATTTCTTTTTTTTGTGTTTTTGCAAAAATAAACTTTCCTTTGTCTATTTCTTCTTCATAAATATCTTTTGGATCTAAATTATTTGATTTAACAAATCCCTGTATAGCTTGTTCTGGAGCTCCAACTTTTGGACCTCTTAAAATTTTTGCTTCAGTTTTAATATTTATTGGTAAATTACTATAGTAAAAGATTAATCTTTTGGGAGTTGAGTATATTTCACTTATAACTTTTTTAAAATTATGTTTCTCGAAAAATGATATGAAGTTTGCGGAAATATTATTCTTTGCATCTTCTTGTAATGTAGGTGGTATTTCCTCAGAATATAATTCTAATAATAAATCAGACATTAATCAGAGTTCTTTAACCAAACTTCTGCTGTATTCTTAACGAGAGTTCTAATTTTGTTAATAAATCCAGCCCTTTCTGTAACCGATATAACTCCTCTTGCGTCTAGAGTATTAAAGATGTGACTGGCTTTTAAACATTGATCATAAGCGGGAAGAGCTAAATTCTTAGATAATAAATGCTGACATTCGCCTTCTGTCATCGCAAATGCTTTTAAAAGATTATCAGCGTTTGCAAACTCAAAATTATATGCTGAAAATTCTTTTTCATTACGCTTATAAACATCTCCGTATTTAATTCCTTCATTATTCCATCTAATATCAAAAACACTATCTACTCCTTGAATGAACATTGTAATCCTTTCAAGACCATAAGTAATTTCTGCTGATACTGGTTTGCATTCAAATCCTGCCATCTGTTGAAAATAAGTAAATTGAGTAATCTCCATTCCATCACACCATACTTCCCATCCAAGTCCGGAGGCTCCTAAAGTTGGACTTTCCCAATCATCCTCTACAAAACGAATATCATGCTCTTTATAATTTATTCCAAGAATGCTTAAGCTTTTAAGATAAAGACTTTGCACATTTTCTGGCGATGGTTTGATTAAAACTTGAAATTGATAATAATGCTGAAGTCTATTTGGATTATCTCCATAACGACCATCGGTTGGTCTTCTAGATGGCTGAACATAAGCTGCTTTCCAAGGCTTTGGTCCTAGAGATCTTAATGTTGTTGCAGGATGAAAAGTGCCAGCTCCAACTTCTATATCGTAAGGTTGCATCACGACACAACCATAATCAGACCAGAATTTTTGCAATTTAAATATAACTTCTTGAAAAGATAAATCTTGTGGTTTTGATTTACTTTTAATTAGAATTTTTTTTTTGGTTATGCCTTTTTTTAAATTTATTTTTTTTTTAGATACCATTTTTATAAGCCATATTTGTTCCAGATTGATCTTACTTCTAGTTCATTTATAACTTCTGAATATGAGCCTGATAATTGTGAGGAAAGTTTTCGTTTTAACCAACTTTGGGTTGCTTCAAATTTTTTGACTTTAAGATCTTTGCCAAATTTATCTTTTAAAATTACCTGTAGAGTTCCAACTCCGTCAATTAAACCAAGTTGTAAAGATTTTTTTCCAGACCAAAATTCCCCAGAAAACAACATTGAATAATTTTCAGATTTAATTTTATCTTTTCTACTATTTTTAACCAAATTAATAAATTCTTCGTGCAAGTCTTTTTGTAATGATTTTAATTTTTCTATATCCTCTTTTTTTTCTTCTAAAAATGGATCTAAAATACTTTTACTTTCACCTGCTGTATGTACTCTTCTTTGTACACCAATTTTTTTTATTAACTCTTGAAATCCAAATCCTGAATAAATAACTCCGATTGATCCTACAATTGAATTAGTGTTTGCATAAATTTCATCTCCAGCACACATCAGCATATATCCACCTGATGCCGCGACATCCTCAGCATATGTAATTACTTTAACTTTTTTATCATCTGCCTCAGAACGAATAAGATCATATAAAAGATTAGACTGAACTGGTGATCCTCCAGGAGAATTAATGGAGATCACTACTGCTTTAATATTCTTTAAAGCAAAGGCTTTTTTAATAGTATCGCTTTGACTAGCGTAACTCATTCCTTGGCTAAATCTGCCTACATTTCCTATAACACCATTTAATCTTATTAAAGAAACCGTTGGTTTTGATTTAAAAAATGAAAACATAATTAGTATCTTTTAAACTTTTATTATTAGTATTCCAGAGTAAAAATTTAATAATACTTTAGGTTTATTAATGCTACAAAAGCTACGTGAAAAATAATATCGTACAACTAGAAAAGTTTCAAAAAAAAACTCCTTACGATTCTCTTAAAGAAATATTTAATGAGGACTTAAACAAAGTAGAAGAATTTACTAAATTAAAATTATCAAGCGAAGTAGATCTGATTGGAAAAATGGCTAGTTACCAATTAGGTTCAGGAGGAAAAAGATTAAGATCTATATTAACTTTAGCAAGCTCCAATATTAACGAATATAATGGTGAGCACAATATTCATTTAGCTGCCTGTGTTGAGCTTATTCATAGTGCTACTTTACTTCATGACGATGTTATCGATAATAGTTTAGTGAGACGTGGCAAAAAAACTTCAAACGTAATTTGGGGGAACCAAACATCTATATTGGTTGGCGATTATTTCTTAAGTCGATGTTTTGAAATTATGGTTGATGTTGGTTCTCTAGAAATTTTGAAATTATTATCCAACATATCCGCAGAGATTGCTCAGGGTGAGGTATTGCAACTTCAGCATAAAAAAGAAGTAGATATAACTGAGCAAGTTTATTTAAATATTATTACACAAAAAACAGCTTCGTTGTTTGGTGCTGCTATGAAAGTGGGTGGTTGTCTTGCAAATAAATCAGAAAATGAAAAAAAAGCTTTGCAATCTTATGGTGTAAATCTAGGTATCGTTTTTCAAATTAGTGACGACATCTTAGATTACAATTCTACTAAAACATTTGGCAAAGATATCGGTAATGATTTTTATGAGGGAAAAATTACTTTACCAATAATTATTTTATTTCAAAAATCAAATGAAAATGAAAGAGAAGAAATTAAAAAATATTTTATTAATGATACAAGAACTGAAAAACAATTAGGCAATATTTTATCATTAATAAAAAAACATGATGTAATTAATGTATGCAAAAAAAGAGCCGAATATTTCTCAAATGTTTCTTCGGACTCTCTAAATATATTTAAAAATTCTGATATTAAAAAAAATCTTCAAGATTTATCTTTTTATTTAATTAATAGGACGAATTAAGAATGTAAATTGTACTATTTAAGTACAATGCATAAGTTGACCATGCAAAATATGGTAGCATTAATACAACGGATGGTTTGCTATACTTTGAATATAAAACCATTAAATATAAAATAAAAAAAATAATTATCGAAATTACAAAACTTGCAAGAAAAATTTGTTTATAATAAAAAAATACATAACTCCAACTTGCATTAATTAACAAGTGAATAAAATATACTGCTAAAATTTTATTTGAATTTTTGCTTTTTTTATAAGCAAGCCAAGCTGCAACTGACATCATTGCATAAAGCAATGTCCAGACCGGTCCAAAAATCCAATTAGGAGGATTATATGCTGGTTTTACTAAATTAAAATACCAAGGATCTAATGCTGCCTTTGTTACAAACCCTGATGGAAAAGTTATTAAAAAAGTGGCTAAAATAATTACAAATAAACTTAAATACTCTGGTGATTTTGATTTATAACTTTTCATTATTAACTTGTTGCTTTAACATAAATTAACGCAAGGGCCGCTAATATATGTCCATAATAAGTTAAATTAACAAAAACTCTTAAAATAAATTTATGATCATCTTTAATCTTAAGAAAATCACAAAGAACATTGCCAGGATTGTAAAGTAATTCTAACTTCAATTAGGCAGCTTCCTCTCTATAACTATCTAAACTTGGACAACTGCAAACAAGATTTCTATCTCCATAAACGTTATCTACTCTTGAAACTGGAGACCAATATTTATTTGTTTTTAAATACTGTAGCGGAAATGCCGCTTGTTCCCTTGTATACTTATGCTCCCAAATATCTGCTGAAAGCTCAAGAAATGGATGCGGAGCGTTTTTAAGTGGATTATCGTTTGTATCGAATACTTTATTTTTAACCATATTAATTTCTTTTTTAATATTAATTAATGCATCACAAAATCTATTTAATTCATTTAGACTTTCACTTTCGGTAGGTTCAATCATCAAAGTACCAGCAACTGGCCAAGACATCGTTGGAGCATGGAAACCATAGTCAATTAATCTTTTAGCAATATCCTCTTCGCTCACGCCTGTTTCTACCTTAATAGATCTTAAATCAATAATGCATTCATGAGCAACAAATCCATTTTTTCCTTTATATAAAGTACTGAATTGTTCTGACAATTTTTTTGACATGTAATTTGCATTTAAAATTGCAACTTGTGTTGCTTTTTTAAGACCTGCTGCTCCCATCATTTTTATATACATCCATGAGATTGGAAGAATGCTAGCGCTTCCCCACGGTGCAGCCGAAACTGCGCCCATGCCCGTGCTCGGTCCTGAATTTTGTTTTATAATCTGGTGATTTGGTAAAAATTTTTCTAAATGTTGAGAGACTCCTATAGGCCCCATTCCTGGACCACCACCACCATGAGGAATACAAAATGTTTTGTGCAAATTCATGTGACAAACATCAGGCCCAAATTTTCCAGGTTTTGCAATTCCAACAAGAGCATTTAGATTTGCTCCATCCATATAAACCTGGCCGCCATTATCATGGATAATTTTACAAATATCAGTAATTTTTTCTTCGAACACTCCGTGTGTTGATGGATATGTTACCATTAAAGCCGCTAAATCTTTTGAGTAATCATTTGCTTTTTTTTTCAGATCTTCAAAATCAACATTGCCATCTTTATCACAATTAATCACTATAACTTTCATTCCAGCCATTTGTGCGCTTGCTGGATTTGTACCATGTGCTGAACTTGGAATAAGGCAAACGTTTCTATTTTTATCGCCTCTAGATAAATGATATTTTCTAATAACCATTAGACCAGCATACTCCCCTTGTGCACCAGCATTAGGTTGAAGAGAAATTCCGCTAAAGCCAGTTATTTCAGAAAGCATTTTTGATAAGTCATTAAACATAAAATGATAACCTTCTGCTTGATCAACTGGAGCAAATGGATGCATTGCTCCAAATTCAGGCCAAGTTACTGGTATCATCTCTGCAACTGCATTTAACTTCATAGTACAAGAACCTAAAGCAATCATTGATCTATTTAATGCAATATCTTTATCCTCTAGACGTTTTAAGTAACGAAGCATTTCGGTTTCTGAATGATAAGAATTAAACACTTCATGAGTTAAATATTTTGATGTTCTTAAAAATTCTTTTGAAATCTGATCAATTTTAGTTTCGCTAGATATTTTTTCGTTAATACCAAATACTTCAAATAAATCTTTTAGATCGCTAATTTCCGAAGTTTCATCAAAAGAAATGCTAATTGAATCTTCTAATTTTCTAATATTAATTTTTTTAGCTAAAGCTTTTTTATAAAAGTCTTCTGTTTCATCTCCAGTAAATATAGTTACAGTATCAAAGTAATGTTGAGAGATTATCTTAAAATTATTTTTCTGCATTGCTTCTGCAAATAAATTTGAAATTCCAGCCGTACGTTCTGCTATTTTTTTTATACCTTCTGGTCCATGATAAATACCGAATGCTGCAGCCATAATAGAAAGTAGAGCTTGAGCGGTACAAATGTTGCTAGTTGCTTTTTCTCTTCTAATATGTTGCTCACGTGTTTGCAGAGCCATTCTTAAAGCTTGTTTATTTTTTCTATCAACGGACACGCCAATAATTCTTCCAGGCATCGCTCTTTTAAATTCATCTTTAGTTGCAAAAAATGCAGCGTGTGGACCTCCATAACCCATGGGGACACCAAACCTTTGTGAATTTCCAACTACAATATCAGCGCCCATTTCTCCTGGTGGCTTAATTAAAGTTAAGGCAAGCAAATCAGTTACAACAATCGCTTTGCCTTTTTTATTATGAATAATATCGATAATTTGCTTCAAGTCGTAAATAGCGCCAAGTGAGTCTGGATACTGAACAATTGCACATAGCAAATTATCTAATTTTGGAAGACCCTCATCATTATCTCCTACAATAATTTCAAGACCAAATGGTTCTACTCTAGTTTTTACAACATCGATTGTTTGAAGATTGCATCTATTAGAAATAAAAATTTTATTTAAATTTTCTGGATTAATTCTTTGACACAAAGCAACAGCTTCAGCGGCTGCAGTTGCTTCATCAAGTAGTGAAGCATTTGCAATATCCATTTTAGTAAGATCAATAATCATCTGTTGAAAATTTAATAACATCTCTAATCTTCCTTGAGCAACTTCTGGCTGATAAGGGGTATAGGCTGTATACCAACCTGGATTTTCTAAAATATTTCTTAAAATAACATTTGGGGTAATAGTTCCATAGTACCCAGCTCCTAAATAATTTTTATAAATTTTATTCTTTTGAACAATTTGTTTTAACAATTTAAGAGCTTTATCTTCTGAAATAGCATCGTCTAATTTCAACTCTTCTTTTTCTAAAATTTTATCTGGAACTATTTTTTGAATAAGCTCTTCTAGTGATTGAACATGTAAATATGAAAGCATAGTTTTGATATGCTCGTCTGATGGACCTATATGACGTCTAATAAACTCTTTAGAATTAGTTAAATCTTTCATTAATTTGGATTATCCGTTGCATATTTTTCGTAATCAATCTTATTCATTAGATCTTTAAGCTCATTTTGATCTTTGATCGTAATTTTAAAAAACCAACCTGAATTCTCTGGATCTTTATTTACAAGTGATGGATCTGAAACAATTGCCTGGTTTGATTCTTTGATATCTCCTGTAAGTGGTGAATAAACATCACTTGCAGCTTTTACGGACTCTACAACTGCAGCTGCTTCATCTTTTTTAAAAGATTTTCCAGCCGCTGGAACTTCTGCAAATACAATGTCACCTAATTGAGCTGCTGCATGAGCTGTAATTCCAACAGTTGCAATATTACCATTTACTTCTAACCATTCATGTTTTTTTGAATATTTTTTTTCAATCATGTTTAATTTTTTACGTAATTTTTTTTATAAAAAGGAAGTTTGCTAACAACTCCTTGCACCATATTTTCTCTAACTTTCAGAATTACTTTTGTGCCCTCTTTCGACTGTTCATAATCAACATATCCCATGGCAACCGGTCCTTTCACACTTGGGCCAAAACCTCCACTAGTCACATGTCCTATTTCTTTTTGATCATTTGAGAAAATCCTTGTACCCTCTCTTGCAATAATTTTACCTTCGGGTTTTATTCCAACCCTAATTTTTTTAGGCTTATTTTTAATTTGATCTAAAATTATTTTATCTCCTAAAAATCCACCCTTTTCTTTTTTAGTTTTAGGAATTGCCCACGACAAAGCACCTTCAACCGGAGTGGTATTTGTATTAATATCATGACCATATAAACAAAGTCCGGCTTCTAATCTTAATGAGTCCCTTGCGCCAAGTCCTATAAGTTTAGCATCAGACACTCTCATAATATCTTGGATTAATTCTTGAACATCCTCGTTTTTTATAGAAACTTCAAAGCCATCCTCGCCTGTATATCCTGATCTTGTTATAAAAATTTTTTTCTTATTATATTCAAAATAATTGCCGTACATAAAATTAATTTTTGAAATATCTTTAAAAATTTTTTTCATAGCATCTACTGCTCTGGGTCCTTGAATTGCAATTAACGACAGGTCATCCCTTAGAACGGCAGTAAAACCCTCACCTATTGAATCTTTGATAATTTTAGCGTCATTATCTTTGCATGCTGCATTCAGTACAATCTTAATTCCTGTATCAACCTTGGTTACAATTAAATCATCTTCGATTCCACCTTTGTCGTTTAGTAGAAATGAATATTTAGATTGATTGTTTTCAATTGATGAAAAGTCTAATGGAATTATTTTTTCAAGATAAGGAAAAATGCTGCTACTACATTCTATCTTTAGTTGACCCATGTGCGAAACGTCAAAAATTCCTATAGAATTTCTTGTATGTATATGTTCTTGAATAATCCCATCTTGATATTGAATGGGCATTTCATAACCTGCAAAATTTACAAGTTTAGCGCCAGAATTTTTATGAAATTCGTATAGCGAAGTTTTGCTAGTTTTTTTTAATTCTGTATTAGCCGTACTCATAAATATTATATAACTCCTGTTTAAAGCGGCCCATCTGTATATTTACCTGAGAGTGTTGCTCCTTCGGTGAAGTTTAAACTTTCTTTCCAGAGTTATATAATTGTAAGGTCCTTTTACCTGAGAGTTTCCTGGGCTGTTGCTCCTTCGGTGCCTACGTTAGGTCTCTTCCTTACGAATCTAATAATCGTTTATACAATGTTAAAAGTCAATTTGAATCAGGTTAATCAGTTTAATACTGTGGAAAACAAAAGTTTTACTAATGTTTTAATTATACTTATTGTTAGTATATCTAAATAATTAGTTTTGTAAGAATATGAAATTAGGTTTTGTTGGTGTTGGAAAAATTGCAACTTGCGTCATTGAAGGAATTTTTAAAGCCAAAATAAATATTAAAGAAATTATTCTCTCACCAAAAAATAATACAAATAGCAAGTTATTAAAAAACAAATTTAAAAAAATTATAATTGCAAAGTCTAATCAAGAGGTACTAAATAAATCAAATTGGGTCGTATTATCTATAACTCCAAAAGTTGGAAGACAAATATTAAAAAAATTAAAATTTAATAAAAATCATATGGTCTTAAATTTTATATCTACTATTCATAATTCAGAGCTAAAAAGAATAATATTTCCTGCTAAAAAAGTATTTAAAGTAGCCCCTCTTCCTATGATTAAATATAATCTTGGACCAATAATTATCTATCCAAAAAATAAAAAAGTAGAAAAATTTTTTAATAGTCTCGGTGAGGTATTTTCAACAAATGATGAAAAGGAAAATAAAAAATTGTGGGTCATGACTTCATTTATGGCAACATATCTTGAAATTTTTAATACAGTTTCAAAATGGCTACAAAATAAAAATATTAATAAAATGAGATCTATAAAATATTTAAGTAATTTGTTTAAAGGTTTAAATCATGAACTATTAGTAAATTCCAAACTTAATAATGATAAACTAGTTAAAGACTTTCAAACTAAGGGTGGAATTAATGAGGAATTATTATTAAGGGTTAAAAGATTAGGTGTATTTAAAAATTTAAATAAAAGTTTTGAAAAAATATATGCACGAATAAAAAAAAATTAAGGATATAAAATCTCTTTTTTCCATTTCGATCCTATTTTTTTATATTTTAATCTTTGATGTATTCGATTATCTCCATCTAACCAAAATTCAATCTCATTTGCTTTAAGAGCCCATCCTGACCAATAAGGTGGTCTAGGAACTTTTTTTGAATTAGGATATTTTTTTTTAAAATATTCAATTCTTTTAATTAGATCTAATCGTGAAATCATTGGTGTTGACTGAATTGATGCCCAAGCTCCAATTCTACTTCCATAGGGTCTTGAATTAAAATATTGATTAGCAACTTTACTAGGTACCTTACTTATAGACCCATCAATTCTTATTTGCCTTCTTAAAGTTTTCCAATGGAAACACATGGAAGCTCGAGGGTTCGCTTTTAGCTCACTGCTTTTGCGACTATTTAGGTTTGTATAAAAGATGAACTCTTTATTTGTTATACCTTTTAAAAGAACCATTCGAACGGAAGGTTGTTTTTTTGAGTTAACCGTTGCTAACGCTAATGCATTTGGATCGTTTATTTCTGTTTTTTCAGCTTTTGACATCCAAACTTTGAAAAGCTCAAAGGGATTCTTTTTATCCATAAAACAGTCATGGAGACCTAGTTTATTTAATTTTTTTTTTCGATTCATAAATAAGCAAAAATACCTTATAAAATATATTTAATGTCATTTAACACTTTTGGAAAGCTATTTAGATTTACTACATGGGGAGAATCTCATGGTCCGGCAATCGGCTGTGTTGTGGATGGCTGCCCTCCTAATATAGCTGTTTCTGAAAAAGATATTCAAATTGAATTAAATAAAAGAAGACCAGGTCAGTCAAAGTTTGTAACTCAAAGAAAAGAAAAAGATCAGGTGCAAATATTATCTGGAGTATTTCAAGGAAAAACAACTGGAACTCCAATATCAATGATCATCTTTAATGAAGATACAAAGTCTAGGGATTATGAAAGTATTAAAAATAAATTTAGACCTGGACACGCTGATTTTACTTACTTTATGAAGTATGGAAACCGTGACTTTAGAGGGGGAGGCAGACAATCTGCTAGAGAAACTGCTTCAAGAGTTGCAGCAGGAGCAATTGCTAAAATTGTTTTACAAAAGTTACTTGGAAAAAAATTCTCCATTATTGGTGGAGTTATACAAATTGGTCCACTGATGATTGATCGAAATCTTTGGAATGATAAAGAAATTAGAAGAAATCCTTTCTTTTGTCCTGATAAAGAAACTGTTCCTGTCTGGGAGCAATATTTATTAGATATTAGAAAATCTGGAAGTTCATGTGGTGCAATTATTGAACTTAGAGCGAAGGGAGTTCCTGTTGGTTTGGGTGCTCCTATTTACTCAAAACTTGATCAAGATATTGCAGCAGGGCTTATGAGTATTAATGCGGTTAAAGGTGTAAACATTGGAGCTGGCATGAATGCTGCAAGTTTAACCGGCGAAACTAATTCTGATGAAATAAGATCTAGTGAAGGAAAAGCAAAATTTCTTTCTAATCATGCAGGTGGAATATTGGGTGGAATTTCTACGGGCCAAGAAATTGTTGCATCATTTGCAGTTAAGCCAACATCCTCAATTTTAAATACTCGTAATACTATTGATAAGAATGGAAAAAATACAAAAATTTCTGTTCGTGGAAGACATGATCCTTGTGTTGGAATTAGGGCTGTTCCAATTGGAGAAGCTATGCTTGCGTGTATTTTGCTTGATCATTTAATGATGCACCGAGCACAATGCGGTAACTAATCTGTGATCCCATTAAAAGACGAAAACGTTACACTTTCAACTCCAATATTAAGTTATTCAATTATTGCAAGTTGTATTGTAGTTTTTTTAATACAAATAAGTTCGCCTGGATATACAAGTGGAAATTTATTTTACTCTTATGGTGTTGTACCGGCATCTTTGCTTGGAATAGAATCATTACCGGGTGATTTAGAAAAAATTGATCCTTATCTCACATTAATTACCTCTATGTTTATGCATGGGGGATGGATGCATTTAATTGGAAATATGCTTTATATGTGGATATTTGCCGACAACATTGAAGATGATCTTGGAAAAGTAAAATTTATTTTATTCTACATAGCTTCAGGTATTGCAGCTGCACTTACACAAGTTTATCTCAACGTAAATTCAACTGTACCCATGGTGGGTGCTAGCGGAGCAATAAGTGGGGTCTTAGGAGCTTATATGATCCGTTATCCTCGTAATAAAATTTTAGTATTAATTCCTCTTGGCGTTTTCACCCAACTTTTAAGAATTCCTGCTCTTTTTGTTTTAGGATTTTGGTTTATTTTACAATTCATTAGTTCAGCTGGTAGCACTGGAGAAGGAGGTGGAGTTGCATATGGCGCCCATATAGGAGGATTTGTATTTGGTGCTGCAGTAATGTTTTTCTTTGGAAATTTTTTAATTCCCAAAAAAGCATTCTTTAAAGCTTTAACTGAAGAGGATGATAAGAAAAAAAATCCCTGGATTCAGGATTAAATTATCCACATAAATTAAAGATAAAATTACTTAGATGTTCTCGTTTTGATTCCCTTTTGATTCCATTTTGAATCAAATTTTCTACTTTTAAGGGTGTATGTGAATACTTTAGTTAAATGGTCATTCCACCGTCTAATGAATATACAACCCCTGTAGAGAATGCAGACTCATCGCTCGCTAAATAAGCCGCGAGTGCAGCTACCTCTTCTGGCTTTCCTAATCTTCCCATCGGCTGTCTATCAATAAAGTCTTTTCTAGCTTTGACTGGATCTTTGAATGCATTCACTCGATCTTCCCAAGAGGGGGTATGAACAGTTCCTGGGGCGATCGCATTGCATCTAATGTTATATTTTAAAAAATCAACTGCTATTGATTTTGTAAGACCTATAACAGCAGCTTTGGTCGCTCCATATACAAATCGATCTTTTACTCCTTTAATACTTGATACAACAGATGCCATATTTATTATAACTCCAGACTTTTGATCAATCATTTTTGGGATAATACCTTTAATCATTAAATACATTGATCGGACATTAACATTGAAAGAAAAATCCCAATCTTTTTCTTCACACTCAAGTATAGTTCCGTTATGTACAAAACCAACACAATTAAAAAGAATATCAATTTTTGAAATATTATTACAAAATTTCTTCACATCGTTGGCATTTGTTGAGTCTAGTGTATGAATTTTTATTTTAGGATACTGTTTAGAAAGCTCTTCTAGTTTATGACTTCTATTTATATCAGTTGCAATAACATTAGCACCTTCATTTAAAAAACGAATAGCTGTTTCCCTCCCAATCCCTTGACCAGCTGCAGTTATAATTACACTTTTATTTTCTAATCTTTTCATCTAAATTAAACTTGTAATTAAATTTTTTTATAAAATTAAATGTTAAATATCACAGATCCCGTCGAAGCAAGAAAAATTATAAGAGCTGATAAATATGATAAACAAACTGCTGGTATCGCCGGGAAATATGTACAAGGAAATCTCTGTATCTTGCCAAGTAAATACGCAATCGACTTTGCAGCCTTTTGTCAGAAAAATCCTAAACCATGTCCGCTAATTGGTTTTGGAACTAAAGGAAATCCTTATTTAAAAGATCTAGGTGATATTGATATTAGAACTGATGTGCCAAAATACAGAATTTGGAAAAATGGTGAAATTATTGATGAACCTTGTAACATTAAAAAATATTGGAATGACGATCTAGTTGTCTTTGTTTTAGGTTGCTCTATGTCATTTGAATTACCTTTAATGGAAGCTGGAATTGAAATGCAGCATATAAAAAACAACACAACTGTGCCTATGTATAAAACGAATATAGATTGCGAACCAGCAGGTCCTTTTAAAGGAAAACTAGTTGTTTCGATGAGACCTTTAAATGCAGAAGATACGATCAAAGCAATTCAAATTTCATCAAGATTTCCAGCTGTTCATGGAGCGCCTGTGCACTTAGGTGAGCCTGGTCAAATAGGAATAAAAAATATTATGAAACCCGAGTATGGTGACCCGCCTAGGGCAATTAAAAATAATGAAATTCCAGTATTTTGGGCATGTGGAGTTACTCCCCAGTCCGTAGTTGAAAATTGTAAGCCTGAATTTTGTATAACTCACAAACCAGGAGCAATGTTAATTACTGATAAATTAAATAGCAGTCTTGCGGCAATAAACTAGGACCCTAAAAAAACTCTTTTTAATTCTTTGCTATTAATTAGGTCATTTGAGGCTCCATCAATTACAAGCCTTCCGCTTTCAAGAACATAGCCCCTTTGCGCCATACTTAAAGCTAATCTTACATTTTGTTCTACAAATAAAATAGAAATTCCTCGCTCTGCGATTTTTTTAAAAATTAACTTTAAATCTTCAATAACTAATGGAGCAAGTCCAAGGAAAGGCTCGTCGACCATAAGTAATTTTGGCATTCCCATCAATCCTCTACCAATCGCTAACATTTGTTGTTCACCCCCGGACATAGTATTTGCAATTTGATTTGAACGATCCTTTAATTTTGGAAAAAAATTGTAAATATCTTGTAATGATTTTTCTCTTTCAGTCTTTGCTTTTTCATGATAAGCGCCAAGTAATAAATTTTGCAAAACTGTTAAATACGGAAACACTCTTCGTCTTTCTAAGACGTGTGAAATTCCAACACCAACTCTTTGATAAGTTTCATATTTATTAATTTGAATTTTATTAAAATTTATTTCTCCACTTTTTATTTTTATCAAACCACTAATACTATTGAGGATAGTACTTTTTCCTGATCCATTAGGGCCAAGCAATGCTACTATTTCACCCTCTTTTACATTTAAAGAAACATTCCAAATGACTTGGTAATCATCATACGCAACATCAATATTTTTTATATTAAGCAGCATCAATAGTTCCTAGGTAAGCATCTATTACTTGTGTATTTTGACTAATATTTTTTGGCGTATCAAATGCAATTCTTTTTCCCTGATTGAGAGCAAGAATTCTATCTGAAATATCCATGATAATTTTCATGTTATGCTCAATCGTTACAACAGTTATTCCATTTTTTTTTAATTTTAGAACTAATTCAACAAGACCAGGAATAGTTCTTTGATCAACTCCTCCAGTAACCTCATCCATAAGTAATAATTTAGGATCTGTTGCCAAAGCTCTTGCAAGTTCTAAACGTTTACGTTGTCCGGTTGAAAGTTCTTTTGCGTAATGGTGTCTTTTTTCAATTAAATCAACAAAATCAATAATTTCTAAAGCTTTGTCGCGCGCAACTTTTAAATTTTTTTCTTTTACTAACGCGCCGACAATTACATTTTCTAATAAAGTCTGATCAGCAAAAGGTTTTAGTTTTTGAAAAGTTCGACCGACTCCTAATCTACAAATTAGATCCGGTCTAATATTTGTTATATTTTTATCTCTTAATATAACCTGACCTTTGTCTGATTTTGTAAATCCAGTAATAAGATCGAATAAGGTAGATTTACCTGCTCCATTTGGACCAATAACTCCTAAAATCTCTCCTTCGTTAACATCAAATGTAATATCGCTATTTGCATGAATTCCCCCAAATGATCTACTCAGATTTTCAACTTTTAGTAAATTACTCATTTTACCTTTTCTCTTTCTCTAAAAGATCTTGGAATTAATGAAACAATTCCTGAGGGTCTAAATATACAAATTAAAATAATTAAAATTCCATAAATAATTAAATCTATAGATCGTCCGGTACCGCCAAAATAAATTCTAGAAAATTCAGAAATAGGAATTAAAATTGATGAACCGATAATAGGCCCCCAAATATTTCCAACCCCACCCATGACTGAAATTAATAATACTAAAATAGATATATCAGCACTAAAAGTATTATTAGGATCTATGATAAGAACATATTGCGCATATATACTTCCCATTGGAGCCATGATCATTGCAGAAATTATAAAAGCAATCACCTTATACTTAGATACATGAATACCTAAGCTTGATGCTGCTTCTGATTGATCTCTGATAGCTTTAAGTCGATAACCAAGTTTTGATCGGTTCAGTAACCAAACTAAAAAGAAGGTTATGATAAAAAAAACCAAAGTGATGTAATAGTATGCAACTTTATTTTTATGAAATTGCATTGAAAGCCAAGGACTATCTCGGTTTATAGGTACATATAAACCTGCGGATGCACCAACTTCAGGCCACCTTTGAAAAATAACTTGAAAACTTATTCCAATTAATAAAGTTGCTATTGCAAAATAATGTCCTTTTAATCTTAACATCGGCACTCCAATTAACAATGCAATGAATGCAGAAATTGCAATTCCAATTATAATTCCAAACCAAGGCGTAATTTGAAATTTTGTATAAAAATATCCAGATGCATAAGCGCCAATACCAAAAAAGATTGCATGCCCAAGACTAATTTGTCCAGAAAATCCAGCAAGTACATTCCATGATTGGGACATAACCGCGTGCATAAAAATCATCATCAATAGATGAAGAGCAAATTTAGATGGGGAAATGAAAGGATATAAAAATAACCCTAAAACGACTATACCAATTATTATTAGTGAATTTTTGTTAAAATAATTTAAAGGTTCATTTTTAGCTTGCAACAACTCTTTGGAAATTAAGTTCATATTTTAATATCTTCCAAAGATTCCTTGTGGTCTTAATATTACTACTAATAAATAAACGGCAAAAACATAGAGTAGTTTATAAGAGGGATCGATCAATAAACCTCCCACAGACTCAACAATTCCAATTATTACTCCTGCAATCAAACTTCCATTGATACTTCCAAAACCTCCTAAAGCTACAGCAACAAAGGCAAATAAAGAAAAATTCACTCCTACATCTGGAAAAACATAATAATAATTTGACAACATCGAACCAGCAACTGCTACACAACTTAGACCAATAGCCCAACCCAATGCGAACATTTTATTTGAGGGTATTCCTAAAATTTCTGCAGCTTGTCTATCTTGAGAAGTTGCTTGTAAGGCAGTTCCTGTTTCAGTTTTAGTTACAAATAAATATAATAAAATAAATGCAAATAAGCAGACAAAACTTGCAAATAATTGAGGGTAACCAATAAAAACTCCGTAGACTTCAAACTTTCCTTGAATGATTGGATTTTTTATTGTTCTAAAGTCAGGTGTAAAAAAAAATTGCGCTAAAGCTCTTATTGTTACAGCAAGTCCAAAGGTTGCACAAATTTGGATTAACATAGTTGAATTCAAAATTTTTCGAATAATAAAATAGTGAGTAAATACTCCTAAAAAAGCCATTAAAATAATAGTCAGTGGTATTGAAAATATTGGATCAATTCCAAATAACATCCAAAACCAAAATGTTGAAAACATTGAAAGCATTAAATGATCTCCGTGAGCAAAATTTACAATTTCCATTAATCCGAAAATTAAACTTAGCCCCGCAGCAATTAATGCGTAAATTAAACCCATTAAAATTCCACTTATAATTGCTTGAAATATTACTTGTGAAGTCATTTATGATTTTATTTACTTAATTTAAAATAAGTGGTTAACTTAATTAAAATAATAAAGGAAATCTATGAAAATAAAAATAACAAGTTTTTTATTTGCTTCAATTTTTGCATTCAGTTCATTATTTGCAAATATTGTAAAAGCAAATGAAGTTAAAATTGGAGTACTTCTTCCGCTAACAGGACCAGTTGCACAAATTGGTCTTGATGCAAAAGCTGCTATCGAAACTGCGGTTGATATTATAAACAATAAAACTGATCTTAACATTCCGCTAGCAAAAACTGAAGGTTTACCAGGACTTAAAGGTGCAAAAATTAAAGTTGTAATTGTCGATCACCAAGGAAAACCTGAGATAGGCCAAGGCGAAGCTGAAAGATTAATTAATAACGAAAAAGTACATGCGCTTTTTGGTGCTTATTTTTCAGGTGTAACAGCAACTTCAAGTCTTGTGGCTGAGAGAGCTGGAATACCATTTGTTAATGGCTCATCATCTTCTCCTGCTTTAACAGAGAGAGGTCTTAAATATTTCTTTAGAGTAAGTCCGCATGACGGCCAGTTTACCAAGTTAATGTTTGATTTCTTAGATGAATTTCAAAAGAAAAAGAATATAAAAATATCTTCAGCAAGTATTCTTCATGAAGATTCAGCTTTTGGTACAGACAGTGCAACGACACAAGAAAAGTTTATTAACGATAAGAAATATAAGTTATTAGACAAAATTACATATAATGCCAAAGCAACTTCATTAAGTTCTGAAGTACAAAAGTTAAAAGCATCTAATGCGGACCTTTTGTTACCATCATCATATACTGCTGATACTTATTTGTTTTTAAAAACAGCTAAGGAATTAGATTATAATCCTAAAATGCTTTTAGCACAAAATGCTGGTTACACAGACCCTGCATTTGTCTCTACTGCAGGAAAAGATGCTGAAGGAGCTATTACAAGATCACCATACAATGATGACCTTGCAAAAAGAATCCCAAATCTATCCAAGGTAAATGAGCTTTTTAAGAAAAAATCTAATGGACGAGATTTATCAGATGTTCCAGCTAGAGAATTTACTGCATTTATGGTTTTAGCAGATGCAATTAACAGAGCTGGATCAACTAATCCTGATAAAATTAGAGATGCATTAATTAAAACAAATATCCCTGCAAAGGATCTGATTGTTCCTTACGAAGGAGTTAGATTCGATGCAAAAGGTCAAAATGAACTTCAAAGAGGTATTTTGATGCAAGTACAAAATGGTAAATATTGTACAATTTATCCATTCACATTTGCAGCCTGCGAAGTGAAATACCCAATGCCAACTTGGGCACAAAAAAAATAATTAATTATTTTTAATAAATTAAGGGGCGGTTTTAATTAACCGTCCCTTTTTTTTTGATCAGTTTATTTTTTTTAATTTATCCAAAGATTTCAATTGAAAACCGTTTTTAATTAAGATGTCACGCAAATACCTAGCATTATCTACTGCAGTTTTTTCATCGCCGTGAACACAAATTGAATCAATGTCACATTTGATCTGTTTTCCAGAATAGCAATTTAAAGCCTGATTTTCTAACATCTTAAGAACATGTTTTGCAGATTCTTCTCTATCTAAGATCATTGCATTAGGTTTTGATCTTGAAACAAGATAACCATTATCTTCGTAGTTTCTGTCCGCAAATACCTCGCATGCAATTCTTAACTTTAAGTCTCTCCCAGCTTTTTCCATTTCTGTATGTGCATTAACTAAAAAAATAATATTTGGATCAAATTGTCTAATTGCTTTTGCAATAGTCATTGACAATTCATAATTCTCGCAGGCAGTATTACTTAGAGCTCCATGGGGTTTTACGTGGGTTACTTTCATTTTTAACTTATCAGCAGCTATACTTAAAATTTCACATTGATCGATAATAAGTTTAGTAACTTCCTCTGAAGAAATATTCATTCTCTTTCTGCCAAAATTTTCTCTATCCAAGTAAGATGGGTGCGATCCAATACTAACACCATTATCTTTAGATATTCTAATTGTCTTTTTCATCGTTTCTTCATCTCCTGCGTGATAACCGCAAGCAATATTTGCAGAATTTACTATTTTTAATAAGGCAGGATCATTTTCTGTAGAATGAAACTTTGAACTTTCACCAAGATCACTATTAATATTTACTTCCATTATATTTCGCTTTTGCTAATTTAAAATTTCTTAAAGTTTATACAATATCCATGATAAAAAAAATAACTAATATCAGCGATCAAGGGATCATTTGTGATTTTGGTGAAGAGGTAAATAAAGATATTAATAAAAAAGTTATTAACCTTTTTAACTATCTTAAAGAAAAAAGTAATAAAAACGAAATTAAAGGTATCTACAATATTATTCCATCCTACAATAAACTAGTTGTACATTTTGATTTGGAAATAAATAACTCTCATAAAATTAAAGAAATAATTTCAACTATTGATCTTAAAAAATTAAACACAACTCAATCAGGCAAAAACTGGACTATTCCTGTTTGTTATGATGATGAATTTGCGCTTGATTTAGAGAATTTAACTAACTCGCTAAAATTATCTAAGGAGGAAATTATTAAATCTCATCTGGAAACTGAATTTTATGTATACATGATAGGTTTTATGCCAGGTCATCCCTATATGGGTGATCTTGATAAAAAATTATTTACCGGCCGACTTCAGTCACCCAGAGTTCAAGTACCCATTGGCTCTGTTGCGATTGCAGAAAAATTTTGCATCGTTTACCCTTATCTTAGTCCTGGAGGATGGAACATTATTGGCAGAACTTCTGTTAAGTTATTTGATACTAAAAATCTTACAAACCCATGTTTGTTTTCACCCGGAGACACAATAAAATTTAAAAAAGTTAATAAATCAGAATTAAAATAATGGAACAAAGTTATTTTGAAGTTTTAAGACCAGGCATTAATTCAACATTTCAAGATAGAGGAAGATTTGGTGTGCAGTATATGGGGCTAGCTCCAGGTGGCGCTATGGATTACCAATCTTTTCTGCTTTCTAATGTTTTATTAAACAATGAAAAAAATACTGGAACAATAGAATTTGCTTACCAAGGTCCTTTGCTAAAATTAATAAAAGGTAAAACTAAAATTGCAATTACGGGAAATGTTTTTTTTAAAATATATTCTCAAAAAGGAGAAGTAATTGGTGAAACTTACCGCACGTATGATCTAAATGAAGGTGATCAATTAGACATTCTTGCAACAAAATCCTCTGTTTATGGGTATTTAAGTATTGAAGGAGGTTTTAAATTAAATAAATTTTGCGGATCCGTTTCATCTCAACCTCGAGCATTTATTGGTCCTAACGATGGAAAAAAAATTGAATTAAAAGATAAAATCTTAATTATTAAAAACTCCGAAACTAAAGAAAATAAAATAATAAGAAATATTAAATTTGAAGAAAAAAAAATATTTAGCGTGCTTCCTGGCCCACAATTTCATTACTTTAGTGCGGCTTCTAAAAAAGAATTTTTTTCAACACCCTATTTAATCACTAAACAAACTGACAGAATGGGAATGAGAGTTTTGGGAAAAAGTTTAGAAAACTTAGTTAATTCCAATATTCCTTCCGAAGGTATTATAAAAGGAGCAATTCAAGTTCCAGGAGATGGAAATCCAATTATACTTCTATCTGATCATCCAACAACGGGTGGATACCCAAAAGTTGGTTCAATTATTTCTTCTGATTATGATGACTTAATACAACAAAATTCAAATAAAGAAATTTTCTTCCAACTTGTAACATTAGAAGCTGCAGAGCAACAATTTGCACTATATGTAGAAAAAATAAAAAGAAAGATTGCAAATATCGAAAAGATATAATTAAAAAATTTAAGCCATATTTCTTAAAACGTACTGAAGAATGCCACCATGTTTATAATATTCAGTTTCATTATCAGTATCGATTCTTGAAAGAACATTAATTTTTTTAGAACTTCCGTCTTCAAATAAGAACTCTACAGTTACTTCTTCTCTAGGTTTTAGGCCTTTTTCAACATTTAGAATATTTATAATTTCAGATCCTTTTAAATTTAAGGTCTTTCTCGAATATCCCTCTTTAAATTGAAGAGGTAAAATTCCCATGCCAACTAAATTAGATCTATGAATTCTTTCAAAGCTTTCAGCAATCACTGCTTTAACCCCTAAAAGTTTGGTGCCTTTTGCAGCCCAGTCACGAGATGATCCTGTTCCATATTCTTTACCTGCAATTACAACAAGGTCCACTTTCCTTTTTTGGTATTCCATAGAAGCGTCAAATACTGGCATTACTTTTTTATCAGGATGAAGCATAGTCACTCCTCCTTCTGTACCTGGCGCCATTTCATTTTTAATTCTGATATTAGCAAAAGTTCCTCTCATCATTACTTCATGATTTCCTCTTCTTGCTCCATAAGAGTTGAAATCTTTTTGAAGTACTTGATGCTCCATAAAATAATCTCCTGTGGGTCCAGATTTTTGAATAGATCCTGCTGGAGAAATATGATCCGTTGTTATTGAATCTGCTAAAATTAAAAGAGGCCTTGCGTTCTTAATTGCTTTAAATCCCTCCGGTTTGTCAGGTAAATTTTCAAAAAATGGAGGTCGCTTAACATAGGTTGATTTTTGATCCCAATCATAAATACTACTCGCAACTGTTTTAATTTTCTGCCAACTAGCTGGTCCTTCTGAAACATTATCATACCTCGATCTATACATCTGCGCCGTGATTGAAGTTAAGATTTTATCTGCAATTTCTTTATTTGAAGGCCAAATATCTTTTAAAAATACATCTTTGCCATTTTTATCTTTGCCAAGTGCATCCTTATAAAGATCAACCATCATCGAGCCTGCAATAGCATAAGCCACAACTAAAGGAGGTGATGCTAAATAATTTGCTTTTACTTGTGGATGAACTCTTCCTTCAAAATTTCTATTTCCTGATAGAACTGAGGCAACATATAATTCACCTTTTATAATTGAATTACTAATATTATCATTCAATGGTCCAGAATTTCCAATACAAGTCGTACAACCATAGCCAACTAAATTAAAACCTAATTGATTTAGATAGGTATCAAGTCCAGCTTTTTCTAAATAATCTGTAACTACTTTTGAACCTGGCGCAAGTGAGGTTTTAACCCAAGGCTTAGAAGACAATCCTTTTTCAATTGCTTTTTTAGCAAGAAGTCCTGCAGCAATTAAAACGCTAGGGTTAGAAGTATTTGTACAAGATGTGATTGCGGCAATGACAATATTTCCATCTTTTAATTTATAATTTGCATTTTCAACTGGATATTCTTTTAAAGCTGTTCTTTTTATAGTTTCTTTAAAATTTTTATCAAAATCTTTTGCAGCATCTGTTAATAACACTTTATCCTGAGGGCGTTTTGGTCCTGCAATTGTTGGCGCCACTGTGCTCACATCTAGGCTTAAAGTATCAGTAAATACCATGCCAGAACTAGTCCATAGTCCCTGCTCTTTTGCATAAACTTCTATAAGTTTAATTAAATCTTTATCTCTTCCAGTAAATTCTAAATATTTTAATGTCTCTTCATCAATTGGAAAAAATCCACAAGTCGCACCGTATTCCGGAGCCATGTTTGCTATAGTTGCTCTATCTGCTAAAGATAAATTTTTTAAACCCTCGCCATAAAACTCGACAAATTTTCCAACTACGCCTTTTTTTCTTAACATTTGTGTAACTGTTAAAACTAAATCTGTTGCAGTTGTGCCTTCTGGTAATTTTCCTTTAACTTCAAATCCAACAACCTCAGGAATTAACATAGAAATAGGCTGTCCCAACATTACAGCCTCAGCTTCAATTCCTCCAACTCCCCAACCTAAAACAGAAAGACCATTTACCATTGTTGTGTGACTATCAGTGCCCACTAAAGTATCTGGATAAGCAGTCAATTCTCCATTCATTTCAGATGACCAGACTACTTTTGATAAATATTCTAAATTAACTTGATGACAAATTCCTGTGCCTGGAGGTACCACTTTAAAATTATCAAATGCTTGCTGTCCCCATTTTAAAAAAGAATATCTTTCCCCATTTCTTGAAAATTCTTTTTCAACATTTAAATCAAATGAATCTTTATTGGCATAATTATCAACCATCACAGAATGGTCTATTACTAAGTCTACTTGTGATAATGGATTAATTTTTTTTGGATCTTTATTCTTTGCCTTAACTGCATCACGCATTGCCGCTAGATCTGCAACTGCTGGAATTCCTGTATAATCCTGCATTAAAACTCGAGCGGGACGATATGCAATTTCAGTATCTGAAGTTTTATTATTTAACCAACTTTGAATAGCATTAATCTGTGTTTTATCTACTGTGCTGTTATCTTCATAACGGAGTAAATTTTCTAATAAAACTTTAAGAGACTTTGGTAGTTTACTTATATCTTTAAGTCCATTCTTCTCAGCCTCTGTAAGGCTGTAAATTACATAATCTTTTCCATTAACTTTGATTGTTTTTTTTGATTTAAAAGAATTAACTTTGCTCATAAATAAATTCGCACATTATTTACTATCACAAACATATAACTTCAACGGATTATTTTTATTGTTAGGTAGCTCAAAACATTCTCCCTTAAAACATATTTTCCAATTCTCTATGTTAGCACTAGATGTGGCAAGAATAATCTCATTTTGTTGAATATTTTTTGGTTTATAAACCCACCAACCGTTAACTAATTTGGAATTTTCGGGTGGTTCCATTCCTGCGCCCGATCCTTTTATTCTGGCCTCTATAATTTCAAATTTATTATTTACAATCTTCCAGTCTTCTTGCCATTGAACTTTTTCAACAGAATGGGACCAACTTAGAGTGAATAATGAAACTGCATAGCTGGCTATTTTCAAACTCGATGCAACACAAAGGGACACGTATTATAATTATAAATTATTAAGTATTTATTTTTTTTTTATTAAACCAGCAATAAATTAAAATAACTGCAATTAAAAAAAATGCAATTTGATCAGTCAAAGGCAATGTTATAACTAAAAGAAAAGGAACTAAAAAAGTTACAAACCTTTCAAAAAAATTTAAATCTTTATGATAGTAACCAATAACTGTTATTCCCCAAAATAAAATTGCAAGTATGACTTTAATGCAAATATAAAAAACTGAAAAAATATAGTTTAATAAATTGTTTCCATCGTAACCTTGTAGCATTAATTCTGGAGAATAAACTGCCATATAAGGAATGACAAATCCTGCCATTGCAACTTTGATTGCTTCGAATGAAATTTTAAGTCCGCTTTCCTTTGCAATTGGCGCTGCAGCAAAACATGCAAGAGCAACAGGTGGTGTTAGGTCAGCCATTATTCCAAAATAAAATACAAACATATGACTAACTATTAAAGGCACGCCTAATTTTAATAATGCTGGAGCTACCACTGCGGATGTAATGATATAATTTGGGATCGTTGGTATTCCCATTCCAAGTATAAGACTTATAAACATTGTAAGAACTAGTGATAAAAAGATACTAGTTTTTCCAACATCTATTACTAATCCAGCAATACTACTTGCAATTCCTGTTAAAGTAAGAGTGCCAATTATTATTCCAACTACTGCACAAGCGACTCCAACTGGAAGTGCAGTTTTTGCTCCTTCTGCAAGTGCGTCTCTACAAGACAAAAGTGTTTCCCTTCCACCTTTTGAAAAAAAATTCCAAAGAAGTAAAATTACTAAAATAATTTTTATAACATCCGCTCCTAACTTAAAGAATAATGAGGCTGTAAAACCTAAGATTATCCAAAATATTATTTTTATTATTTTTGATGAAAATCCTAATGCAATTGAACTACCTAAAATAAGAAAAGCAGTTAATATAAGTCCAATGCTACCTGAGTAAAGTGGTGTATAACCTGCAAATAGTAAATAAATTAAAACCAATAAAGGTAAAACTAAAAACCATTTTTCTTTTATTGCTTTAATTGCAGATGGTAATTCATTTTTTGGAAGTCCTATAAGATTTCTTTTTGAAGCTTCTAAGTGAACCATCCAAAACGCCGAAAAATAATATAGTAGAGCTGGAATTATTGCAGCTTTTACAATTTCGAAATATTCAACACCTAAAGTTTCGGCCATTATGAATGCAACAGCGCCCATAACAGGGGGCATTATTTGTCCACCCATTGACGCTGTGGCCTCGACTCCTCCAGCAAATGCGGAGCGATATCCAAATTTTTTCATTAAAGGAATTGTAAATTGACCAGTAGTTACAACATTTGCAACTCCAGAGCCCGAAATTGTTCCCATTAATCCAGATGAAACAATTGAAACTTTAGCAGGTCCTCCTGTGGTATGGCCTACAGTACCAAGAGAAACGTCAGTAAATAATTTTATCATTCCAGCTCTCTCTAAAAAAGAACCAAATAAAATAAACAAAAAAATAAAAGTTGAAGAAACATAAGTTGGAACTCCATAAATACCTTCTGTTCCATAAGTCATATGTTCAATTACTGTTTTAAAATCATAGCCTCTATGTTGAAAAAGCCCCGAAAGATTATTGCCAAATAAACAATAAAGTAAAAAAACTCCGCAGATAATTGGTAATGCAATGCCCATTATGACCCAAGAAACTCCGAATACGACTACTAACGCAAGAACTCCAAATACAATATCCATTGGTATTGGATCTCCTGAGCGAAGAATAAGTGGTTTATACTCAATAATTTGATAGGTCGCCACAGCAACACTAACTAGTGCAATACACCAGCCAATAATTTTAAAAAATATATTTTTTTTTTTTATTGCTAAAACAAGAGGGAATCCTAAAAGTCCTAAAAAACCAACATGCACTGATCTTAAAATTTGACTAGGAACATCTATAATATGTGCTGCAGTTAATAATTGAAAACTAGAAAAAGCAATTGCTATATAAAATAATATCTTTCCTTCTAGATTGAGTGGAAATTTTTCTATAAGCGGATCAATTAACTCTACTGAAAGATTATTACCAGTAGAGTTAATTTTTTTATCCATAAACTAAAAAATTTTTAGTTTATTTTATTATTCCTTTTTCTTTAAAATATTTCTGAGCCCCAGGATGTAACGGAACTGGCATTCCAACTGTTGCCTTTTTTATATCAATATCTTTTGCAGCAGCATGTGCGGCGACTAATTCAGGTAAACTTTCAAATACTAATTTTGTCATTTGATAAACTGTTTCTGTTGAAACATCTTTATGTGTAACTAAAAAATTACCAATAGCAGCTGTTGAAACATTTTCTGCTTGACCTTTGTAAGTATTCGCCGGAATCACTCCCGTAATATATGGAGATCCTATTTTTTTAATTATATCAGGGGAGACAGAAACTACCACTACATCCACAGAATTTGCTAAATCTTTTAAGGATGCCACGCCAAGTCCAGCAGATTGAAGTGTAGCGTCAAGTTGTCTGTTTTTAATTAACTCAACTGACTCAGCAAAAGGAAGATATTCTGTTTTAGCAAGATCTTTGTAACTCATGCCTGCAGCAGTTAATATCGCTCTTGCATTTAGTTCTGTTCCAGATTTTGGCGCTCCTACAGAAACTCTTTTGCCCTTTAAATCAGCTATTGATTTAATATTTGAACCTTTAGCCGCAACTATTTGAACATAATTTGGGTAAATAGCAGCGATACCTCTTAATTTATCTAACTTACCTTTAAATCCGACTTCTTCATTTCCTTCCCAAGCAAATTTTAAGGAGTCCCCAAGAACAAAAGCTATCTCACCTTTTCCGTCTTGAAGTAAATTTAAATTTTCAACGGAAGCTTTTGTAGCTTGTACTTGTGTTTTTGAATTTTTTATTTTATCGCCATAGATTTTTTGTAAACTTACACCTAATGGATAATAAACACCTGAAGTTCCACCCGTTAAAATATTAATAAATTCGGCAGAATTTGAAGTGCTAACAGTCATTAAAAGTGCACATAAAATAGAAGATATTTTTTTTAACATATCTGACCTTTAAATTAGTTTGTGAAGTTATTAGATTATAAAAATTACTAAAAGACAATTACTTTTTGTTCAACTTGGAGTAGTATAAAAAATAAATCAAAAGATTATTCGCATAACTATTAAATTATTAAATTTTAATTAAGAATTAATTTCAAATTTTATGAAATATAAAATTAATAAATCTGAAACCGAATGGCAAAACATTTTGTCTGAAAGTGAATACAAGATTCTTCGTCAAGAAGGAACGGAACGTGCATTTACAAATATGCTTTGTAATGAAAATAGAGATGGTAATTATTATTGTAAAGGCTGCAATTCAAAATTATTTAGCTCTAAAATGAAATTTGACAGCGGTACAGGTTGGCCATCTTTTTTTGAATCGTATAAGAATGTTTTTGATACAAGCACAGATTATAAATTAATTTATCCTAGAACTGAATATCATTGCGCTAGATGTGGTGGTCATCATGGACATTTATTTGATGACGGTCCAGAACCCACAAATAAAAGATACTGCAATAATGGAACTGCTCTAAAGTTTGTTCCGGAAAAGGTAGATTAGTTATATGAGTATATCATCTGAAGTAAGCAAAAAAGGTTTTATAAAATATATTGGCGGTATTGAATTTAAAAAAATTTCGGAAAATAATTTTGAGTTTATATCAAAAGTTCAAAAATTTAATTTAAACTCCTCTGGTATAAGTCATGGTGGTTATTTAGCTTCAATTCTAGACAGTGGGATGGGTTCTGCTGCGCATAAGATAATTGATGAAGGAAAAAGATGCGTGACTATTTCTCTAGATATAAAATTTATTGGTACTTCTAAAGAAAATGATATCTTGATTGGTAAAGTAGTTATTAGTAAAAAAACTCAATCTCTGATTTTTGTAGAGGCAAAATTGTTTAATTCTGAACAAGTTATTGCAACTGCATGTGGAATTTGGAAAATCTTAAAATAAATTACCTCCAAACTTCTTTTAGTCTCTCCATTCTTCTGCAACCAATTACATAAGCAAAATAATCTGATGGATTTTTTTTGTAATACTGCTGATGATAGTCTTCAGCTGGATAAAAATTTTTAAATTCTGTGAAAGAGGTTTTAATTTTATTAATTTTAATTGATTTTAACTCTTTAATTGACTGATCAATTAATTTTCTTTCTTGATCGTCTTGATAAAATATAGCGGAGGCATAGGATTTACCTCGATCACAAAATTGACCATAACCATCATACGGGTCGATATTTACCCAGAAATTTTTAAGTAGTTCTGAATAAGTTATTTTTTTAGGATCATAAGAAACTTTTACTGTCTCTATGTGACCTGTGCGACCAGTAATAACTTGTTGGTAAGTAGGATTTGGGACTTTTCCACCGCTATATCCAGAAATTACAAAATTTACTCCCTCTAATTTATCAAATACTGGCTCCATACACCAAAAACAACCACCAGCAAAATATGCAAATTTTTCTTTGGAATAAATACTTTGATTAAAAAAAAGTAAAAAAAATATTAAAAATAATTTTTTCAATTATAAAAAACTCCACGCTGACGCATAAGTTCTCGCTGTAATTCTTTATTTTCAATAAATGGTTGTCTTCCATGTAACATAAAATAATTATTTGAGAAAATTGAGCATCCTGGTGGTAATTTAAAAATAATCTTATTTTTACTACTTTCTAAAGATTGAGAGAGATTATTTAGAAATAAACCTTGTTCTAAACTTTGCGGTTCAGGGAATTGATCAATGTAAGAAATGATTGGCTTACCATCCTTATCTTTAAAGAATACAGGGTGAGTTACTTTATAATCTACATTCTTACTTTTTGGTGAGCCCCAAATAAAATTCATTTGTCCAACTGGATGATTAAAAAATTTATTACATTCTTCCCAATCATCTAAGTGAAGTAATACACTTTCGCCACCTTGGACATTTTTTTCCATTATCTTGGTCATTAAAAGCCAATCTGTTTTTTCTTTGACGTAAGTTCCATCGGTATGAAGATCTAACCTCTTATAAGCTTTCCTTAAATATGAGTCGCTACTATCAACATGCTTCACTTCAAATCGAGCATAGTATTTGCCTGTCATCGCGTCAAAATTTGGAAGTCCCACCAAGTGAGTGAAGGCTGTGGAAAGTTTAACTAAAAATTTATCATCAGTTACCTCTGGGTTAAACTTTTTAGGCCCAACTACAAATGCACCTCGATTTCTATCGGTTAATATTTCTTTAAAAAGATTTTTAATTTTATTTTCAAAAATTTTATTACATTCATCAGCAACAAAAAATCTCAAAAATGGTTTAAGTTCTAGATCCTGAACATCGATCGATGAAAATTTTTTTATAAGTTCATCAATGGCAGCTTGTGAAATATTTATTGAAATTAATCTTTTGCTTTGCGGATGTGATGTGATTTCTAATCCTTTTATATTTTCGAATGACATTTAATTAAAATATAAATTAAGTATACCAAATAAAATTACACCAAATAAAGAGGAAAAAAGCACATTTTTTTTACTAACAAATAGAATAACAATTGTTATTCCTGCTGCTAAAAGTCTTATTGTAGTAGATGTTTGCTCCAACGCACCAACTGGGTGAATAAATATTCGCGCAATCAGCGCAGCTAAAATTCCATAAGAAACACATGATACAAATTTAAATAATTTTCCTTCTTCGTTGACAAAATCTGATGAAAAAACTCCTAAAAATCTTGGTAAATAAGTTGCAAATGCTGTTAAAAGAATTGCTAAATAAATATAAGTTTCAGGCATTATTTACCTTATAAAAATAAAATAGGAAATTATTCCAGAAATAGTTCCAGCAAGTAATACTGACCAATCTGGGGTTATTAAAAAAAGAATTGGTGCCAAAATAACTGATAAAAAAACAGTAGCTACAATATGTGATTTATTTAAAACCGAAACAATCATGCACATAAAATAAATTGGATTTAAAAATATTAAAGCAACAAAAACTTTAGCACTTAAAATACCAGCGGCATAAAATCCTATAACAGTAGCAAGTGTAGATAAAATCCAAAGCGTCGATCCAAGACCTAAAAAAAAACTAAAACGGCTTTCCTTTGTAATTTTATCATAATTAGAAAGCATATAAACCCAACTAGTGACAGCAATAAAATGTGCCAAAAAATAATAATGCCATCTCGGTCTACTTTTTTGTCTAATCACTGGAACAAGGTTTACTGTCATGGGATACAATCTGGCATTCGTCAAAAAAACTGCTATTAAAATATTTAGTAAAGTCCCATTTACTATTAAAGTTTCAGCCATGACTACCTGGCCAGGTAAAGCAAAACCAATCAAAGTCGATAAAAAACTTTGTATTGCGTTTAGTCCAGAATTTTTAAAGAGAGCACCTAAAGCAAAAAAACTTGCCGCAAGACTAATTCCTGGGATACCAAGCGCTGCGAAACACCCCTTTTTAAAATTATTATCAAAGGTATTATTCATAAATTAATTTTGGTACTTAAAATTTTATAGGCAAGAAATAATAGGGCACATCCTGATAATCTACTTATTAAATTTGGATAATTTTTTAAAAAAATTGCTATTCGACTTGAAACCCCAGCATAAATTGTTAAAAAAAAAAAATCTAAAAATACGTGTGTTGTCATTAAAATAACAAAATGAAGTATAAAATTATTATCTGGATTTAAAAAAGTTGGGAACATTACAACAAAAAAAACAATTGCTCCTGGGCTAAATAAAGCAGAAATAAATCCATCTTTAAACAAATCAAAAGCTGATCGAGTTCCAAATGTCTTATCAATAGTAACGCTGGTTTTTCTTATTAAAAACTTTATTGCTAAGTAAATTAAATATAATCCGCCTATCCATTTAAAAATATCTAAAATTTGTGGATTAGGCTTCATCAAAGCATAAACTCCAAATGTTGCTAAAATCATCTGAATTGCATTCGCCGATACATCTCCCAAGCCAGTCCATAGACTTTTTGGAAAACCATAATTCATAGAATTAGTTATAATTAAAATTCTTTGTGGTCCTGGCGTGATAAATAAAATAGTAATTAATTGAACAAAAAGTAGATAATTATTTGGAATCATTTGTAAATTGAGATCTATATTGACTATTTATCTTAATAAAGTTATTTAATATTTAGCGCTGAGTTATTTCTACTTGCGAGCGCTTTATAAATCCAGCTAAAGCGAAGCATTAATAACCGCCGCTTTATCTGGTGGTTTTTTTAGAAAAAATTTCAAAAAAACCTTTGTTTAAAAAAAGATTATGAACAAAGATTTAAATATTAGTTTTGAATTTTTCCCTGCTAAAGATGAAGCTGGCCACGAAAATCTATGGCACAGTCTCGAAAAGCTTGAGCAATTTTCACCTAAATTTGTCTCAGTTACTTTTGGTGCTGGCGGAGGTGAAAGGGATAAAAGTGATTTCCTAGTTAAGAAAATAAGTAAAAAATCAAATACTCCAGTTGCGGGGCATCTTACTTGTGTTGATATGAGTAAGAATGAAATCAACTCAATTGCACTTGATTGGTTAAACAATGGAATAAATAAAATTGTCGCCTTACGCGGGGATGTTAGAAAAAAAGATTCAAAATATATGCCCCATAAGAATGGTTATGAAAATGCAGCGGATATGGTGAACGGATTAAAAAAATTAGGTAATTTTCACATTGCAGTTGCAGGATATCCAGAAAAGCATCCGGACTCAGAAAATGAAACTAAAGACCTGGAAAATTTAAAGAATAAAGTTGATCAAGGAGCTGATAAGATTATTACTCAGTTTTTTTTTAATGATGAAAAATTTTTAAAATTTAGAGATAAAGCAATATCTCTAGGAATTAAAATCCCAATCATTCCAGGTATTCTTCCAATAGATAATTTTGAAAAAATAAAGAATTTTAGTAAAAAATGTGGAACTTCAATTCCAATTTGGGTTGAAGAAGAATTTGCTGGCTTAGAGAATGATAATGAAGTTCAAAAAATTGTAGGGGCAAGCATTGCGTGTGACTTAGTTAAAAAATTACAATTAGAAGGTGTTAATGAATTTCATTTTTATACACTTAATAAATATGAGCTTAGCTACGCAGTATGCAAAAGATTGATTGCAGATAAAACAAAAATAAAAATTAACCAACTTAAGGAGTTAAACGTATGACAATTAAAGTTAATTGTATTGGATATCCAAGAATAGGACCGAAAAGAGAATTAAAGAATGCTTTAGAAAAATATTGGAAATCTGAAATTTCTGAGGGCGATTTATTAAAGTGCGCTAGTGAATTAAAAAAAAATAACTGGCAAACACAAAAAGATAATGGGGTTGATTATATTTGTTCAAATGATTTTTCATTTTACGATCAAGTTTTAGATACAATTTGCTTAGTAGGTTCAATTCCTGAAAGATATAAACATAAAGACCATGAAGTTTCTTTTAAAACTTATTTTGCGATGGCACGTGGCTCTCAAACAAAAGATTTGGATGTTCCTGCGCTTGAAATGACAAAATGGTTTGACACTAATTATCATTACTTGGTGCCAGAATTTTCAAAAAATCAAAAATTTAAGTTGAGTTCAAATAAACCCTTTGATGAATTTGATGAGGCTAAAAAATTAGGCTTTAATACAAAGCCAATTATTTTAGGACCTCTTACTTTTTTAAGTCTTGGAAAAACTACAGATGAGACTTTCAAAAGTATTGATTTATTAGACAATTTACTTCCAGTTTATGCAGAAATCTTATCTGTCTTAAATAAGAAAGGTGCTGAATGGATACAAATAGATGAGCCTATTTTAGTAAAAAATCAAAATGCTGATTTTACTAAACTAATAAAAAAAACTTTAAATCAATTAAAAAAGTTTGCAGGTTCATCTAAAATTATCTTAACAACTTACTTTGAAAAACTAGACTCTGAAATTGAAAAAGAAATTTTAGAAAGCGATGTAGATGGAATTCATCTTGATTTAATTCGTGGAAAAATCTCAAATATAAATTCTTTAAGAGATATTAATAAAACAATTTCTATTGGAATTATTGATGGAAGAAATATTTGGAAATCGGATGTTAATAAAAAAATTGAGCAAGTACTAGAGTATTCAAAATTTATTAAAAATTTATGGATCTCCTCTTCTTGTCCATTATTGCATACTCCTTATGACTTAGGATTAGAGACTAAAGTTCCAGAAAAAATTAGGAAGTGGCTTTCATTTTCTAAACAAAAACTAATCGAACTTAATCATATTAAAATTTCATTAAACAAAGGTAATAATGAAATCAAAAATTACTTAGATGAGAATAAGAAGGATATCGCAAGTAGAGTAACATCTGAGTTAATTCATGATGATAAAGTTAAACAGAGAGCTAAAAATATTACAACACAGATTTTAAATAGAAAATCCAACTTTATTAAAAGATCTGAAATACAAACTAATCTGTTTAAATTACCTTTGTATCCCACAACAACTATTGGATCTTTTCCTCAAACGTCCGACGTAAGAAATGCCAGAGCTAAATTTAAGAAAAATGAATTAAGCTTAAAAGAATATGAAGATTTTCTTAAAACAAAAACAATCGATGCCATTAAAAAACAAGAACAAATTGATATTGACGTTATTGTCCATGGAGAATTTGAAAGAAATGACATGGTTGAATACTTTGGTGAACAACTTAAGGGATTTACTTTTACATCTAGTGGCTGGGTTCAAAGTTATGGTTCAAGATGTGTAAAACCACCAATTATTTTTGGAGATGTTTCTCGTCCAGAGTCTATGACAGTGCAATGGTCGAAATTTGCTCAAGAGCAAACCAATAAAATTGTTAAAGGCATGTTAACTGGTCCAATAACAATTTTACAATGGTCTTTTGTTAGAGATGATCAGCCAAGAAAAGATACAGCATTACAAATTGCTTTTGCAATAAGAGATGAGGTTGAAGATCTTGAAAAAAATGGAATTAATATGATTCAAATTGACGAACCTGCTTTGAGAGAAGGTTTGCCTCTAAAGAAAAATGATTGGAAACAATACTTAGATTGGGCTGTTAAAGCTTTCCAAATTTCTGCCGCTGTTGCTAAAGATGAAACTCAAATACACACACATATGTGTTACGCTGAATTTGAAGATATTATTGATGCAATTGCTGCCTTAGATGCTGATGTTATCTCCATAGAAACATCAAGATCGAGAATGGAATTATTAAAAACATTTGAAAAGTTTAAATATCCAAATGAAGTGGGGCCTGGTGTTTATGACATCCATTCTCCTAGGGTTCCGAATAAAAATGAGATGAAAGAACTGATTCAAAAAGCATCAAAGTTAATCGATAAGAAAAGAATTTGGGTAAATCCAGATTGCGGACTTAAAACTAGAGGCTGGCCGGAAACAATAGCTGCACTTGAAACAATGGTTCAGGCGGCTAAGGAATTAAGAACTGAAAAATGAAGAAAACAAAACTTGGAACTAACACAAATTTAATTCGCGGAGGATTAAATAGAAGTCAATTTAATGAGACCTCTGAAGCGTTATTTCTAACATCAGGATTTGTTTATGATAGCGCTGAGCAAGCTGAAGCTATTTTTAAAGGTAGTAAGAAAGGTTTTCAGTATACTCGTTACTCAAATCCTACCGTTGAAACTTTTGAAAAAAGGTTAGCACTACTCGATGGTTCTGAAGATTGTTTTGCAACAGCAAGTGGAATGGCTGCTGTATTCTTTTCATTAATGTGTCAATTAAGAGCTGGAGATCATTTAGTTTCATCCGCTGCTTTATTTGGGTCTTGCAAAGAAATCGTAAAAAATATTCTCCCTCGATATGGTATTGAAGTAACATTTGTGGATGGAAAAAATTTAAATGAATGGAAAAAAGCTATAAAAAAAAATACAAAAATTTTTTTCTTTGAAACTCCTTCAAATCCACTTTTAGAATTAGTTGATATTAAAGCAGTTTGCAATATTGCTAAAAAACATAGAATTAAAACTGTTGTAGATAACATTTTTGCAAGTCCTGTTCTGCAAAAGCCAGTTTCACTGGGTGCAGATATTATTGTATATTCCGGTACAAAACATATTGATGGGCAAGGAAGAGTACTTGGTGGGGCTATATTATCCTCAAAAAAGTTTAAGGAAAATGTACTTAAGCCTTTTTTGAGACATACCGGTCCATCTATTAGTCCTTTTAATGCCTGGGTTTTGTTAAAGGGTTTGGAAACTGTCAAAATTAGAGTAGAGGCACAATCAAATGCTGCTTTAGAAATTGCAGAATTCTTAAATAAACATTCTAAGATTGAAAAAGTATTTTATCCATTTTTAAAAAACTTTTCTCAATACTCCCTTGCTAGAAAACAACAAACCCTTGGCGGAACAATTTTAAGTTTTAAAATTCAAGGTAAAAAGAAAGAAGCCTTTAAATTTATTAATAAATTAAGAATATTTGATATCTCTAATAATTTAGGTGACACAAAATCTATTGTAACTCATCCAACTACAACTACCCATCGTGTTTTAAGTGAAAAAGATAGATTATCTCTTGGTATTACTGAAAATTTAATAAGACTTTCTATTGGCTTAGAAACAGTTTCTGATCTTAAAAAAGATATTACTGCAGCGTTAAAATAAAAACTATATTTTTAATCTTTCAACAATCTTATTTTTTAATAAGTGAGAATTTAAAATCTCGTCAATATCTTCTGAATTCTTAAAAGAATACCAAACCCCTTCTGGATAAATCACCATTACCGGCCCAAGTTCACATCGATCAAGACAACCAGACTTATTAATTCTAATTTTTTTATTAAGTTTTAAATCTTTAATTTTTAATTTTAATTCTGTGTGTAATTTTTCTGAATTTTTTAAACTACAACACCCTTTTGGATTAGAGTCAGGTCTTTTATTAATACAACAAAAGATATGTTTTTCAAAAAACATTTAAATATTTTTAGTTATGATTCTGACTAAAAAAAAATAAATAGGTCTTGGTAAAACTTGTAAAATTTTAAAAACAATTTTCATCTGAATTGGAAAAGTAATATCGTATTTTTTGCCTAATAGTCCTTCAAAAATAATCTCAGCAGCTTTGTCAGCCTCCATAATAAATGGCATATCAAATGTATTTTTCTCAGTTAATCTGGATTTAACGAAACCTGGATTAATTATACTTAGAGAAATATTATTTTTATCACAATCAATCTTAATAGATTCAAAATAATTAATCATTGCAGCCTTTGAAGGTCCATAAGATGAAGAATTTGGAAGTCCTCCAAATCCTGCAAGTGAGCTAATAGCTGCAAGATGACCAAATTGTTGCGATTTAAAATGGGGTAGTAAAATTGAAAAACAGTTAATCATCCCAAAAAAATTTACCGCAAAGGTTTTTTCAAATAATTCTAATTTAATATCAAAAGTATCATGAGGTTCGTAATAACCTGAACAATAAACAGCTAGATCAATAGTTTTAAATTCTTTAATTATTTCATTAATAATTTTCTGACAATTTATTTTATCTGTAACATCTAATGAAAATGTAGATATTTTTGTTGTTTTTGAATTAAATTCTAATTTTAGATTTTTTAATTTTTCTTGAGTTCTGCCTAGTAAAATTAAATTATCACATTGATCTAAGTATTTTTTGCCAAGTTCATAACCTATACCAAAAGTAGCTCCTATAATTAGTACATTCATAAATTATGCTTGATTATCACTTATTAAAAATTATCATCAGTGATATAAGATAATACCGTTATGGCATCAAGAATTGAATCTGACAGTTTTGGTAAAATTAAAGTCCCAGCTGATAAATATTGGGGAGCCCAAACAGAACGTTCATTAAAATACTTCAAAATTGGAAAAATATTAGTTCCGCTTGAAATAATAAGAGCTATTGCAATAATTAAGAAAGCAGCAGCTATTGTCAATTTTAAATCAAAGTCCTTAGATAAAAAAATTTCACAAGCAATTATAAAAGCCTCTGATGAAGTAATTAAAGGAAAATTTAATAATCATTTCCCACTTAAAGTTTGGCAAACGGGTTCTGGAACTCAAACTAATATGAATGTTAATGAAGTTATTTCTAATCGAGCAATAGAAATTTTAGGGGGAAAAATAGGATCAAAAAAACCTGTTCATCCAAATGATCACGTAAATAAATCTCAATCTACAAATGATACTTATCCAAGCGCTATTCATATAGCTGTTGCTATTGACGTAAAAAAAAGACTTCTTCCGACTCTGCAATTATTAGAGAGAGAATTAGCTGTTAAAGTAAAAAAATTTAAAAATATTGTTAAGATTGGAAGAACACACCTTCAAGATGCAACTCCATTAACTTTGGGACAACAATTTTCAGGCTATCACATGCAAATTAAAAATTGCATTATGCGTATAGAGATTGCTTTAAAAGAAATGTATTTTCTTGCTCAAGGAGGCACTGCTGTTGGTACTGGTATTAATACTAAAAAAGGTTTTGATAAAAAAATTGCATTAGAGATTAAAAAAATTACTAAACTACCCTTTAGAACTGCTCCAAATAAATTTGAAGCACTTGCAAGTCATGAACCAATAGTAAATTTATCTGGCACATTTAACACGCTAGCTGTTGCATTGATGAAAATTTCAAATGATATAAGATTTCTTGGATCTGGACCAAGAGCTGGCTATGCAGAACTTATTCTTCCAGAAAATGAGCCAGGATCATCAATCATGCCTGGTAAAGTAAACCCAACACAGTGTGAGGCTGTTACAATGGTATGCACCAGAGTTATTGGAAATCATACAACAATTACTATCGCTGCATCAAACGGACATTTTGAATTAAATGTATTTAAGCCTGTAATTGGTCACAGTATGATTCAATCTATTGAATTACTTTCAGACTCAATTGAATGTTTCGTAAAATATTGCCTTAAAGGTATTAAAGCAGACACAAAAAGAATTTCTCAATTATTAAATAGCTCATTAATGTTAGTAACGGCTTTGGCTCCAAAAATTGGTTACGACAATGCTTCAATGATTGCAAAAAAAGCACACAAGAACGGAACTTCTTTAAAAGAGGAAGCTTTAAAAAGTGGGTTAGTTGATGAAAAAGAATACGATCAATTAATTAACCCAAGAAAAATGACACACCCAAATTAGAATAGAAAACTATAAACTCTTGGATCTAAAATATTCATAATATTTTTGTTTAAGCGTAGATTCATTTCTTCCTGAACTGTATTTAAATTTTTTTTGCTAAATTTTTTGTTATTATTTCCAATAATTTCGTTCACCACTAGTCTTCCCTGTCTCATATTCAAATCCCCCTTCATTTTTCCAGAAAAACTATCATTTGGTAAAAGTGCAATCTTTTCCCTTGCACCATTTGTATTTTTATAAAAATTTTTAATATTTACGAGATCAATTTGCGAATTAAAAAAAAATATCGTTTCTCTATTCTGAGTAATAAAACGACCATTTATTTTTAAAAGATCATTAAATTTTGAAATCAAATTTAATTCTTTAATATTCACATCTCCACCTTCAACAACAATAATGGTGTTAGCATCAGAAAAAAGATTATGATTTGTAATCAAATTTTTAAAATTTAATTTAAAAATACCATAAAAATCTTCGTGAATATTAAATAACTTATTATTCACTAAATAGTCTTTAAGATCACTATTGGGTAATTTTTTAAAATTTGTATCTATGAAATTAAACTCGCTAACAAATGTGAGTCTAGGTTTAAAATCAATTTTAGCTGAACCTTCTCCTTTATAAAGAAAAGAATTTACTAAAATATTTTTTAAATCTACATTTTCATCTCTTAGGTTAAAATTAAATTGCAAAGTTAAATTATTTAGACCAATTGTACTTAAAGTATTTGCAAATCTAATTTTCGCATTTCCTAAAAACTCATTTTTTAAAAAATTAATATCAGTTAGATCTGCATCAAAATAAAACTTTAGATCATTAGAATTTATTGATAAAGTGCCAATACTTTTATTTTTATTCCTTGACCCTTGAAAAGTACTTACAAAAGGTAAGTTAAAAAGACTTCCAGTCAAATTAAATTTACTTAGATTTCCTTTGTCAAAAATAATGTCGCTATTTATATCACTTATCTCGATAAAATTTTTATTTGAAGAATATTTTAAATCTAAATTATGAATTCTAATTAATTTAATATTTTTAATAGCATCAATGTTTTTGAAAAAGTTATCAAAATAATTATTTTCTAATTCAATAATTCCATCAACCAACTCAATATTGGTAATATTAAAATTTCTAAAAACTATATTAAAAATATTTATAGGAAGCTTAATTTTGTAAATATTACCAATATAAACATCTTCTTTTTTATTATTTTCAAAAATATCAACCGAAAATAATTCAATGTGAGGTTTTAAAAACGGTTTATAAGAAATACTCTCATTAATTTTAATTTTAACAAAAAAATTCTCTTGAATTTTATTTTCTATCTCAGGTTTATATCGATTAAGATCTATAAAAAATGGTAATAAAAAAATAATAAATACTACAATAGCAAAAGCTACCATCGCTATGCTGTAGATTTTGTGATTATAAAATGACTTAAGAGAGTTTAATAAATTTAACGAGTTTAATTTCCTAAGAATCATTTAATTTTTGCTATATTATGTTAACTACTTGATCTAATTGATTTTATGAATTCTACTAGCCAAAATTACTTATTAAACCTTAATAATCAACAAAAAGAAGCTGTTATTCACTCAGATGGTCCTCTGTTAATTTTAGCAGGAGCAGGCTCGGGAAAGACTAAAGTTCTAACCACTCGAGTTGTTCATCTTATCGAGACAAAAAAATGCTGGGCCAATCAAATTCTTTGCGTAACTTTTACCAACAAAGCTGCAAATGAAATGCGGGAACGAATATTAAAACTTCTTAGCGCTCAATCTTCTTCTCTACCTTGGCTTGGAACCTTTCACTCTATTAGTAATAAGATCTTAAGACGTCATGCAGAAGCTGTTGGTTTAAAATCAAATTTCACGATTTTAGATACTCTTGATCAATTAAGGTTAATAAAAAATATAATTGAATCAGAAAACATTGATATAAAAAAAATACCACCAAAATTAGTAGCTGCTTTTATAGATGACTGGAAAAATAAAGGTCTCATTCCAAGTGAAGTTAAAGTTAATAATGAAAACTATATTAAAGATACAGCGTTAAAATTATATAGAATTTATCAGCAGCGATTAAAGATTATGAACTGCGTAGATTTTGGTGATCTAATCTTGCATTGTGTAACAATATTTAAAACTATGCCTGAGATACTAGAATTATATCATAATAATTTTAAATATATTCTTGTAGATGAATATCAGGATACAAACTTTATTCAAAATATTTGGTTAAATTTATTATCAAAAAAAAATAACAATTTATGCTGTGTAGGAGATGATGACCAATCTATCTATAGTTGGCGCGGTGCTGAAGTTAAAAATATTTTAAATTTTGATAAACTAAATGCAAATACAAAAGTTATAAAGTTAGAGCAAAATTACAGATCAACACAAAATATTTTAGATACTGCCTCTTCTTTAATTTCTAATAATGAAGATAGACTTGGTAAAAAACTATGGTCTGAAAATTCTAAAGGAGATTTGATAGAAGTGAATTGCTACAACAATGGATATGATGAAGCGATTGCCGTAGCAGATGAAATCGAAAAAAATATATCAAAAGAACATTCTCTTAATCAAGTATCCATACTAGTTCGAGCTGCTTTTCAAACAAGAGAGTTTGAGGACCGATTTATAAAAATTAATTTACCTTATAGGGTTATTGGAGGATTAAAATTTTATGATCGTGCTGAAATAAAAGATGCTATTAGTTATATTAGAATTATTTACCAAGAAAATGATGATCTTGCTTTTGAAAGAATTATCAATACTCCAAAACGTGCAATTGGAGATGCTACTCTAAAAGAAATTCATAAAATTGCTAAGGAGAAAAATATTAATTTAGAACAAGCGTCACTCATATATTGCGAACAAGAAAACTCAACCGGAAAAACTATTCTAAGTTTGAAAAAAATTATTACCGACATTCAGTTATGGAGAAAATTATCAAAAGAAATAACTCATTATGAACTAACGGAAAGAGTCTTGGATGAATCTGGCTATTCCCAAATGCTTATGAATGAGAAAACGCCAGAGGCTGACAGTAAATTAGAGAACTTAAAGGAATTAATATTATCAATGAAAAATTATAGTAGCCTTCAAGATTTTCTTGAAAATATCTCATTACAAACCTCAATAGATGAGGATTGGAAAGGTGAAAAAATAAATTTAATGACTATGCATGCCGCTAAAGGACTTGAATTTGATGTAGTTTTTTTGCCAGGCTGGGAAGAGGGATTGTTTCCTCACCAAAAATCAATTGATGAAAAAGGACATCAAGCAATAGAGGAGGAAAGAAGACTTGCTTACGTCGCAATAACTAGAGCAAAGAAGAAATTATTTATCTCTTTTGTAAACAATAGAAGAATTTATGGAGGTAAGAGAGATAGGGACATAGACTGGATGCCAACACTTCCTTCTCGTTTTATTGAGGAACTTCCTAAAGACAATATCAACATTAAAAATCATTTTACAGAGTATCAGAAAAGTGATTTTGATTTTAATCAAGAGATTGACTACGACAAACCATCGAGAAGTCCTGGCTGGGAAAGACTAAAACAAGCAAAAAAAAATATAAATAATTTTAATAAAATTAGCTACAGTAATAATAATACAATCTTTAAAGTTGGCGAAAGTGTAACTCATGATGATTTTGGCAATGGAAAAGTAATTCATATAGAAGATAATAAACTTATTATTATTTTTAAAAAATATGGGGAAAAAAAAATAATTGATAAATTTATAAAAAAAAGTAATGGATAAAATTAATCAATTAAGAAATATTTTAAATAAACAAAACTGCGATGCTTATATAATTCCAAAGAATGATGAATATTTTGGAGAGTACGTACCTAAAAATAAAGATAGATTAAAATTCATAACTGGATTTACTGGCTCAACAGGACTTGCCTTAATTTTAAAAAATAAATCTTATTTATTTGTTGATGGTCGTTACACACTGCAAGCAAAAAAAGAAATTTGTAAAGATTTTAAAATTTGCGAAATTCCAAAAATTAAACCTTATTATATTCTAAAAAACCTAAATAAAGAAATTACTTTAGGGTTTGATCCAAAACTTTTTACTTCAAATACGTTAAAAAATATTATTTCAAATAGTTTAATTAAAATAAAACCTATAAATAATAACTTAATTGATACAATTTGGAAAAATAAGACAAAAGTTAACAATAATAAATTTTATATTTTAGAAGAGAAATATCATGGGGAAAGCTTTTTAAATAAAATTAGTAAAGTAAGTAAATTTTTGAAGTTTAAAGATATTCATTATTTACTTACAACGGCTGTCGAAAATATTTCATGGTTATTAAATATTAGGGGATCTGATGGATCATCTAGTCCACTCACAAATGGAAAAATCTTATTTAATAAAAATGGTAAAATAATATTTTTTACTAATATTAAAAAAATTACACCTCAAATTAAAAAAGCTCTTGGAAAGAAAGTAATTTTTATTAAAGAAGAATTATTTATTAACTACTTAAAAAAGATTAAAAATTCAAAAATTTTAATAGATAAAAAAACATGTAGTTTTTATTATGAAAAAAATATCCATTCTTCGAATAAACTTATTGATATCGAGGACCCTATATATTTATTAAAAGCTATTAAAAATAAAACAGAGATCAGTAATGCAAAAATTGCTCATTTATTTGATGGAATCGCTTTAACTAAATTTATTTTTTGGCTAAAAAATAATTATAGAAAAACGAAGATAACAGAAGTATCGGCTCAGAATAAATTAGAAAAATATAAAAAACAGAACAAAAATTATTTATATCCAAGTTTTAATACCATTTCAGGATTTGGTGGAAATGGAGCAATAGTTCATTACAGATCTAATAATAAAACCAATAAAGAAATAAAAGGTAATAATTTATATCTTTTAGATTCTGGTAGTCAGTATTTTTATGGGACCACTGACGTAACTCGAACAATAGCTATTGGCAACTTATCAAGCTTTCAAAAAAAAATTTATTCGTACGTTCTTAAAAGTCATATTGCGGTTGCCTCATATAAATTAAAAAAATCAACACTAGGAAAGCATATAGACAAGATTGCAAGAGTTCCCTTATTAAAATTTGGCTACAACTATTCACATGGGACAGGTCATGGAGTTGGTTATTTTTTAAATGTGCATGAAGGGCCGCAAGGACTATCCCCTTTTAATAATCATAAAATACTACCAGGTATGATCCTGTCAAACGAACCTGGATTTTATAAAGAAAATAATTTTGGAATAAGAATTGAAAATTTAATTTATTGTAAAAAAATTAATAATAGCCATTCAAAATTTATAAATCTAACAATGGTTCCAATTGATAAAGATTGTATTAACAATAAGCTTTTTAATAAAAATGAAATAAATTGGATTAATAACTATCATCAAAAAATCTTTTATATTCTGAAACCTTTTATGAATAATACTGAACTTAAATTACTAACTGAAGCTTGTTCGGCTATTTCTTGATAACTTTAACCACTCTTTTTCTTCAATAATTTTAACGCCTAATTCTTTAGCTTTATCAACTTTGTTTTTTGTTGGTTTGGTTAAACCAATAACTAAATAATCTAATTTTTTATTAACAGAACTTAATATTTTTGCTCCCAAAGTCTCTGCTAATGACTTAGCCTCAGACCTGCTCATGGTAGAAAATCCTCCTGTAAACATAATATTTTTTCCAGAAAAAAAACTATCAATTTTCTTTTCTACAAAATCTTGAATATTTAAAATTTTACTCAATTCATAAACTACTTTGTTATTTTTCTTATCCTTAAAAAAGTTTACCAAAGATTCAATTTGAGTTTCACCTATTCCATCAATTTCGTTTAAATTGTTAATTTCATTCATTAAAAGATCTGAATTACAAAGCTTTAAAAAATTTTTTATAGAAATAAAGTACCGTGATAAATTTTTGGCATTTTCTAAGCCGATATGTCGTATACCAAGACTATAAATAAATTTTATAAGACTTATATCTTTGCTTTTATCAATTGCTGTCTTCAAATTATTAACTGACAATTCTCCCCAACCTTCCAGTTTTTCAATTTTTTTATAATCAAGAGTAAAAATATCTTGTGGTAAACGTATAAAATTTAACAACCAAAAATCTTCTACGATTTTTTTTCCAAAACCTTCAATATCCAGAGCTTCTTTAGATACAAAATGTTTAATTTTTTCTCTTGCCATAAATTCACAATTAAATCCTGTATCTGTGCATCTTTTAACTGCATCTAATTTTTTTGAAGTTTCGTTAAAATCATTAACTGCAGGTCGGCCGCATAGGCATTTTTCCGGAAATATAAATTTTTTACTATTTTTATCTCTTTTAGATTTAATAACTTCTACTACTTGCGGAATAACATCTCCTGCTCTTTGTATGATAACTGTATCGTTTAATCTGATATCTTTTCTAATAATTTCATCTTGGTTATGTAATGTCGCATTTGATACTAATACTCCACCTACATTCACCGGATCTAATTTTGCAACTGGGGTAAGTGCTCCTGTTCGTCCAACTTGAATTTCAATTTTTCGAACGACAGTTATAGCTTTTTCAGAGGAAAATTTATGAGCAATAGCCCATCTTGGTGATGATGATAAACTTCCAAGTCTCTTTTGAAGTGCTAAGTCATTCACTTTATAAACTATTCCATCAATATCATAATCCAATGAAGATCTAATTTCTTCTATATGATGATAGCCTTTAATTAACTCATCTATTGAACTAAAAGTTTGCGTAAGGGGATTTATTTTAAAACCGATTTTCTTGCAAAAATTTAAAAAATTAACATGGGTTTTAAATTTTTTTTCATCAATATCACCAACACTATGAGCAAAAAATTTTAATGGTATTGAAGCTGTTTTTTTTGAATCTTTTTGTCTTAACGATCCTCCTGCTGCATTTCTTGGGTTTGCAAAATCGTTTTTAATTTTTTCAAAATCTTTTTTTCCAATGTAAACTTCGCCTCTAATTTCAAATTCTTTATCTATGCTCTCCCCTTGAAGTATTTGCGGAATATCTTTAATCGTTAATAAATTTTCTGTTATATCTTCGCCGTATTCGCCGTCTCCTCTCGAAAGTCCACGAATAATCTTATTATTCTTATAAATTAAAGATGCTGAAATTCCATCAATCTTAGGTTCTGCTGTTAATTCTATAGGATAATCTTTTTCAAAGTTTAGATAGTTTCTAATTTTTTTTAAAAAGTCCTCTACATCATCTTTTGTAAAGGCATTATCTAAGGATAACATAGGTACAAGATGTTTAACTTTAGAAAATTTTTCTGAAGGAGTAAAACCTACTTTTTTTGTTGGGGAATTTTTATCTATAATTTTAGGATTTTTTTTTTCAAAATTTAGAATATCATTTTTGATTCTGTCATACTCTGCATCTGAAACTAATGGTTTATCATTATGATAGTAAGCTTTATTTAGTTTTTCAATTAACGCAATTTTTTCCTTGTACTCTTTTAAAGATAACGACTTCATTAAAAGTTAATTGAGTATTTTTTTAAAACCATCTAGAAGAGATTTATCTTTTTTAGGTAAAGTTGTCTGATTTGTTGATACTAATAAATAACTTTTTTTATACCACTCACTTGAATTAAAATTATAGCCTAAAATTGCTGCAGCTTTGCTAGCATCTTCTTCTAATCCTAATTTATGATAAATTTCAACCAGTCTATATAAAGCCTCTTCGATATAAATTGTAGTTTGATATTTATCTACAATTGTTTTTAATCTCCCGATAGCCGCTGCCCATTTTCGTTTATTCATATAATATCTTGCAACGTACATCTCTTTTCCTGCCATCAAGTCATTCAGCAGATCTAATTTATATTTAGCGTCATCTGCATATTCAGTGTTTGGATAAGTATTTATTAAAGATTTAAATTGATTTATTGCTTTAACAGTTTTTTCTTGATCTTTTGAAAATTCACTAACTTCCTCAAAGTAACAAACGCCTTTTAAATATTCTACGTAAACTCTCTCAGGATTACTTGGATAAAATTTTACATATCGTTCGAGTATAGACAGTGTATCTGAACAGCGATTTGCCTCATAATAAACATATGCCATCATTAATAAAGATTTTGGAGCCCACTCAGTGTAGGAATAATCTTTTTCTACCATTTTAAATTTTTCGATTGCTCCTTCAGCGTTACCATTATTAAAATCATCCATAGCAAAGCCCCATAACTTTGGCAGACTAATTTTCTCTTTAGGTGGCGGAACTAAGGGCTTATCGTTTGATGATGAACAGCTTAAAATAAGTAAAAAAACTAATAAAATTGAAAATATTCTTTTTAGTTTAAACATTAAAATTAAAAGTTTTATTATTTCTTTTAATTAAGTTTTATCACTAAAACTATAAATTCACTACAAGTTGATTTGATAAATAAGAACTAACAGGCGATAAATTTTTTGATTTCAGAGAAGTTAAATTCCAGGAGCTTTTATTTTTTATTAAGGCTTCTAATAGTTTACGTGTCATATCATGGCCTCCTTGATAACAGTTTACTTTTCCAATAAGAGAGTAACCCGCTAAATATAAATCACCTATACAGTCTAGAATTTTATGTCTCACAAATTCATCTTTATGTCTTAATCCATCTTGATTTAAAACTTTATCTTCAGAAACAACAATTGCGTTGTCTAAAGAACCACCTTTTGCAAGTCCCATCTTAAATATATTTTCAAGATCTTTTTGTAGGCAAAATGTTCTAGAGTCATAAACTTCCATAAATCCATTTTTTTCTAAATCTATTTTTTTACTTTGTTTTTTAATAACGCGATCATGAAAATCAATTTCATAATCAATTTCTAATTTATTTTTATTTGTCGGTTCAATTGAAATTGATTTTTCTTTTTCTTTAACAATAATTTTTTTTAAAATTTTAATATATTTCTTCTCGCAGCTTTGAACCGTAATTCCAGAATCTTGAATAGCAATCACAAACTCTTTTGAACTTCCATCTAAAATCGGCAACTCCTGTCCATCAACCTCGACTATTGCGTTATCAATGCCCATTCCTGATAAAGCGGACATTAAATGCTCAATAGTAGAAACTGAAACATATTTATTAGAAATAGTTGTGCACAATTTTGCTGGCAAGGCATTACTAATATGGGCTTTGATAATTTTTTCTTTACCTTTGTAATCCGTTCTTACAAAATTTATTCCAGAATTAGGCGATGATGGCTTAATTAAAAGATTAGCAACTAATCCGCTATGCAAACCTATGCCTTTAAAATTGATTTTTGACTTTAAAGTCTTTTGATACATAATTACGATGCATCAAATATTTAGTAAAATTCATGACAATAGCTAATCACCTTTTGTTACGATTTCTACTTTTGAAAAATTGATAAAATTCTTGAGAAAAAGCCAGTATTTTTAAATTTAATTGGCAGTGCTTCTGAGGGAAGCCCATAAAAATAATTTTTAACCATTCCATAACAAACAAGAAAATCTTGTGATAAATTATTAACTAAGTTCTGATCTTCATGTTTTTTTTGTAAAATAAGTTCCGTTCTTGGTGAAAAATATTTTTTTATTAAATTTATTAGACCAACTAAATTAGATCCTCTACCTGAAATATAAATTTTTTTACTTTTTATATCTATTAAACTATAAGATTTAATTTTTTTGTAAATTAATTGCAAAATTTCTTCAATTCTGGAATTAATAATAGTATTAACCAACGTTTTAGAAATCTTTCTAAAATCATCATCTGGAAATAAATGCACTGGTAAATATTCAATCTTATCTTTAATATTATCATTTAATACGCACTCCCCACTTTCAACTTTAATTCTTTCTGCTACATCCATTTTAATATCTAAGACTTTAGCTAAATCTTTTGAGATCTGATTTGAACCATAAGGAATAACACCAATATATGTGAGTGTACTATTTTCAAGGATAGCAAAACTTGTTTTGTCTTTGCCAAAATCTATACAAATGAAATCTTCATTTAAGTCCTCTAAAGTTACAAAAGATAAAGCTAAAGCATATGTGCCAAAAACATAATTTTCCACTGACAATTCGCAAGAATTTATAATATTTTTCAAATTATTAATTGCTGTGTGATCTGCTAAAACAGCATGAACATCTACTGAAAATGTATTTGCCTTAAAACCAACAGGATTTTCAACATTTATTTTTTTATCGATCTTATAATTAGATGTAAAAATATGTAAAATTCCCTTGTCTTTATTATTCTTGATGATTTCATCTACAGCGATATGAATCAAACCCTGAATATCTTTCTCGTTTTCTACCTGATCGCCCTGTACACTTTTATATTCTGTTAATAAATTACTAAAAATATTTTCAAATTCTGCGTTTACAATAATATTTTCTAAAGAAATATTAGCCTGTTTTTCAGCGATTTCTAGACATTCACGAACAGCTAAATTTGCATCATGAAAATTCGTGACTAATCCTTTATCAATTCCTTTTGATGCAACAATAGATTTTCCTAAAATTTCAATTTTATTATTTTTTAATTTTGTAATTAGGCACTTTATTTTTGAAGAACCAATATCAATTGAGGCAATTAATTCTTTTTTTTGATTCATTATTTATTTAATAAATATTTTATTCTTAAGTCTTAAATCTACATAAGTATATTTTTCATCTTTTGACTGAATAAGTAATTTAGTTAAATTACTAATCTGTTGATTGTAATCATGTCTACCAAGCATAATTTTTTTATTACCTTTTAAAAATAAGTCCCATCTATCTGAATTTATAAACTCAAAACTAGTAATGTTTGATAAGTCAAAATTATTATTATTTAAGGCCTTATAAAGCTCTCTTAAATCCTCAATATTAAAATTTCCTTTTGCAGTTATTAGATTAGAAAGATTATTTGAATTATATTTTTCTATTAATGTAAATTCCTTGGTGATTATTAAATTATTATTACCTTTTCTCCAAATTATAAAAGGTTCATGCTCAACCACTTCTATATTAATTGTTGATGGAAATTTTTTATAAATATTTACAAAGTATATCCACTCATTTTGTCTAATAATTTCATTCAACTTTTTATCATCGATGCTTAAGATGCTAGAGTTAACTAAAATATTAAATTGCTTTTTAAGTTTTTCTAGATCAGTGTTTTTTGAGCCAGAAACATGAACTGTCTTAATGATAAAAAAACCAAGTTTTAATAAAGGTAGCTCAGGATTAAATGTTGTTAGAAAAATAAGTAATGCGAGAAAAATATATCTCTTTGTTTTGTTCATCTATTAATAGAAGCATCATTAATTATCCATTTAACTAATTCATTAAAAGATATTCCATAATAATTGGCAATCTCTGGAACCAATGATAAACTTGTCATACCTGGTTGTGTATTTACTTCAAGAATATAAATTTTATTAATTTTTTCAGTCTCATTGTATCTAAAGTCTGATCTTGTTATTCCCCTACAACCTAAAATATTGTGGGCCTGCAAAGCCATGTCTAAAATTTTTTTATAATCAGTTTCATTTATTTTTACAGGAATAATATGTTTTGTATTAGCTTTGGCTGAATATTTGGCCTCGTAATCGTAAAATGATCTTGTTGGCACAATCTCTATCGCCCCTAAAGCCTTAGAGCCCATTACCGCAACCTGTACTTCTCTACCTGGGATGTATTTTTCTAGAATTAATAATTTATATTTTTTTAATAAAGAAATTACTATTTCTTCATCAGATTTTTTAGGTTTAGTAAAAATAGAAACCCCCACACTTGACCCTTCATTATTTGGTTTAATAACGCAAGGATAGCCAATATTTGAATTTTTGAAATCTTGCAAACTTGTAACCACTAGGTAATCTGGAGATCTAATTTTAGCACTCTTAAAAATTTTTTTTGAAATTAGTTTATCCATGGCAATTGCTGAAGATAAGATTCCAGAATGAGTATAGGGTATTTTTAAATGTTCTAATAAACCCTGAATAGAACCATCCTCACCAAATCTTCCATGCAGAGCATTAAAGACTTTATCTGGTTTATTTTTAATTAACTTTTCAATAAAATTATCTTTTGCATCTAAACTGGTCACATCAAACCCAATTTCTGCAAGTGCTCTTGCGCAGGCTTTTCCACTATCTAAGCTAACGTCTCTTTCGGCTGAAGTTCCGCCCATTAAAACTGTAACTTTTTCTCTTTTCATTTTTTTCCTACAACTTCTAATTCAAGTTCTAAGTTTATATTAGTTTTTTTAAAAACTTGTTGTTTTATATTTTCAATTAGATTTTCAGCGTCTTCTGAAGTTGCTCCATCTAAATTTTCTAAAAAATTACAATGTAATTTAGATAGTTTAATCCCACCAACTCGTAAATCAGCGCAACCAGACTCTTTAATTAATTCCCAAGCTTTTTTATCTGAATCCCTTGGATTTTTAAAAGTACTGCCCCCTGTTTTAATTTTCTGCGGTTGTTCAAAGTCTTTTTTATTTTTTAAATTTCTCATTATTTCAATAACTTTCTCTTTTTTTAGAAAAGATCCTTTCATTTCAATATTAGTTATAATTTGATTTTTTGTGAGTGAGCTTTTTCTATAAGAAAAATTAATATCTTTGTTATTTATAATTTTAATTTCTCCATTCATGTCAATGACTGAGATACTCAGCACAATTTTTGATATATCGCTTCCATAACAACCTGAATTCATAACAATCCCGCCTGCAATTGTTCCTGGAATACAATATAAAAATTCAAAACCAGTTAAATTATTATTAGCTGCAGTTTCTGCTAAAAGTGTTTTTTGCGTTGCTGGACCACAATTTATGATTTCATTATTAATTTTTATATAATCAAAATTTTTTCCAAATTTTATAACCACTCCTTCAAAACCTTTGTCTCTGATCAATAAATTTGAGCCAGATCCAATTACAATAATTGGAAAATGTTGATTATTATTTCTTAAAAAAATTTGCAAATCATTTAAATCTTTTGGTTTAAAAAAAAAATTTGCTTTTCCTCCAATTCCAAGCCAATTAGATTTGGATAAATCAAAATTTTCTCTTAACTCTCCTTGAAGATTTTTTTTAAGTTGTGAATAAAAATTAATGCTCATTTTTTAAATTAACAGCAATATCTCTAATCCAACTACTAATACTTCCAGCCCCCATGCAAACAATAATTTCATTTCCATAGGCATGAAGTTTTATAAATCTTTCCAAATCAAATTGATTTTCTATGCATATAACTTCTTTTTTGGAATTCTTCTTAATAAGCTTCGCCAATTCATAATGATTTATATTTTTAATTGGTTTTTCACTTGCCGCATAAATTGGACATAAAACAACTAAATCGCTGTCTATAAAGGCATTCGCAAATTCTTTTTTTAGTAAAGCAACTCTTGAATATCTATGGGGCTGAAACACTGTTACAATTTTCTTGTTCTCAAAGCTGGATTTAATTGCATTTAAAACTGAAATAATTTCTGTTGGATGATGAGCGTAATCGTCATAGATTATACTGCCTCTAAAATTACTAATTTTAGTTAATCTTCTTTGCACTCCCAAAAAATTTTTTAATGTTGCTTTGATAATATTATTTTTAACTCCTAAACTTTTAGCAACTCCTATTGCAGCAGTTGCATTAAGTACATTGTGTCTTCCTAATAAATTCAATTTAATATTTTTAATATGCTCAACTTTATCATTAAGTTTTATAGAGATATCAAAGCTCATCATTTTTTCTTGGTTTTTTACATTATAAGGATGAAGATCTGATCCATTTTTAAAACCATAAGTAATTATGTTTGATTTGTTTTTTTTTTTTAAAATTTTTTTTAAAAATTTATCGTCAATACAAACAAATGATTTTCCAATTAAAGGTGTTCTATTTATAAAAATTTCAAAACTTTTATATAAATTATTAAAATTTTTATAATAATCTAAGTGCTCTTTATCAATATTACTGACAACTGAATAAGTAATTGGTATTTTTAAAAAACTACCATCAGACTCATCTGCTTCCACAACTGCCCAATCTCCTTTTCCAAATAACGCATTTGAATTAATGGAGTTCAATATCCCCCCATTGATAATCATGGGATCTAGTTTTGCTTTAGATAACAGAGTTGATATTAATGAAGTAATTGTAGTTTTGCCATGAGCTCCACTTATAACTATATTTTTTTTTAACCTAACAATCTCAGAAAGCATCTCTACCCTCTGTATTACTGGTATTTTTTTTCTTTTTGCCTCTCGTAATTCTGGGTTCCCTTTATTTATAGCTGATGAAAACACAACTAATTTTGAGTTGCCGATATTTTTTTTTTTATGATTATAAAAAATCTTTAATCCTTGCTTTTGTAATCTTTTTATATTTTTGTTATTTCTTGAAGTGTCGCTACCTTGGACTTTAAAACCAATATTGTGCATAATTTCAGCGATACCACTCATTCCTATTCCTCCAATGCCTACAAAGTGAACCTGATCGCTAGTCGTGATTTTAAAAGTCATTATAAAATATTATTAATTTCTTTTTCAAAATTCTCATTAACGTTTGTCTTAATTAGTTCTTTTAATTTGACCTTTTTTTCAAGTAATTTTTCTTTATTAACGATTAGTTCATTTACTAAATTAAACAATTTTTCACTATTTAGATCTTGTTGATCAATAAGCCAACAAGCATTCATTTTAAAAAAAAAATTTGCATTATAAAATTGATGATTATCCAAGGAATCTTTAAATGGGATTGCTATAAATGGTATCTGAAGAAATGCTAATTCTGCTAATGTAGAGGAACCGGCCCTTGTAATAACTAAATCTGATATCATCATATATTTTTCAATATTTGGTTCAAAATTAAAAATATAAACATTTGAATTGTTTTTATAAAAAGGATCTACTTTCAATTCTTGCTCTCTATTTCCAACTTGATGAATAATCCTTATTTTTTTATTTAATTTAAATAATTTATTTAATGACCTTGGCAGTTGCTGACTAAAAATCTCAGCGCCTTGACTTCCACCAATAACAAGTAAAGTAAAGTCAAAATTATCATCTTTTTCAAAATAATTATTATTTTTAGCTTCATAAATTTGCTCTCTAACCAACTGACCCACAAAGATATTTTTGTCCTCATTGATATTGATATTTTTTAAAGGATATCCCGTTAATATTTTTGTCGAACTATTCAAGAAAAATTTATTTACTCTCCCAATTACAGAATTTGTTTCATAAATAATAAATTTTTTATTGAGTAATCTTGCGGCTAATAAAACTGGAAAGGAAACATAGCCTCCAGAGCCTATAATTAGTTGTGGCTTTTTTGATATAATGAGAAAAATTGAATATAAAAATGAAAGTAATATTAAAAAAAGTGAATAAATTAATTCTAATCCTTTCTTACCTGTAGGTGTTTTGACATTAATAAAAGTAAAATATTTAGAACTTGTATTATTTATAAATTTTTTTGCTCTAAAATCAGTTATAAGTTCAATATCAAAGTTTTTTTTTTTAAGATACTCTGTAAGCGCAATAACCGGAAATATATGCCCACCTGTTCCTCCGGTGCAAATTAAAATTTTCTTCATTAAGATAATTTTCTTTTAGTAAAACAAAGTAATATTCCAAATATTATTGCACAGCCAATCATGGATGATCCTCCATAACTTATAAAAGGAAATGTCATTCCTTTATTTGGAAGAATATTTAATGTGACTCCTAAATTAATTATAGATTGCAAATAAACCAGGCATGATAATCCCACTAAAACTAATTTTCTAAAAGAATTATTTTCCATGCTAAATTGCGTAAAAACACGTAAAAAAATAAAAGTCATTGTTAGAAAAATTATTAATATCATCAAGATTCCAAACTCTTCTCCTATGACCGCTAGAACAAAATCTGTATGTGCCTCAGGAACTCTTTCTTTTAATACTCCTTCTCCTATGCCCCTTCCTGTAAACCCACCTTGTTTTATTGACTCTAAAGCCTTTTGAGTTTGTAAATTATCTCCCTTACTAGGATCAATAAAAGTTTTTAATCTTCTAAAAATATATGAAAATCTCTCATTAAATAATAGTAATGTTGATGATATGCCTACAAAAATAGCTAGACCTAAAGAAATAAGAAGAGCAATACTAATACCAGAAACAAATATTAAAATTAACCAAACAGAAAAAATTAATAAACTTTGACCAACATCAGGCTGGTTGAGTAATAATAATAAAGAGAAAAATAGTACGCAAAAAGAATAAAAAATTCTTAATTTGAGGTCACCTATTTGTGAATTAGAAATAATTAGAGAACAGAGTAATACAAAAAAAGGTTTATAAACTTCGACAGGTTGAAATCTAAAAAAAATTAAATTAATCCATCTCTTGGAGCCTTTAACTTCAACTCCAAATATTAAAACTAATAACAATAAAAAAGCTGTAATAATAAAACCTAAAATGCAATATTTCTCTATTTGTTTAGCGTCTAATAAAGATAATGAAGATAGAATTAAAAAGCTGATTAATGCAAAAAAAATATGCTTAATGATTAAAAAATGATCTGTTTTATATATTCTTTCTGAAGCAATATTAGAAGTTGAAGTATAAGCAAAAAATATACCTAGAAACATTAAAAAAATTATTGATATAAAAAGAAGTTTATCAATATTTCTCCACCATAACGCAAGTCGATCCGCATTAGTTCTGCCAAAATTAATCATGCATATTTCTTTACTAATTTTTTAAAAACATCACCCCGATGCTCAAAATTTTTAAATTGATCAAAGGAAGCAGCTGAAGGACTTAATAATATAACCTGCTTAAGATTAGGATTTTTTTTTGCTTCACTTAAAGCTGATAGCAGGGCATTTTTAAGAGAACGACATGTTTCATATTTTATACTGTTTTTAATTTGAATTAAAAAAGATTTTATATTTTTTCCTATAATATAAGCTTTTAAAATAGAATTTTTAAAATTCGTAGTAATTATTTTATCATTAGCTTTAGCAAGTCCTCCTAAAATCCAATGAATGTTTTTATAATTATTTAAAGCAACCTGTGTTGATGAAAAATTTGTTGCTTTTGAGTCATTTATAAAAGTTAAGTTATTTTTTATCTTAATAATTTCCTGTCTATGTGGAAGGCCTTTAAAATTTTTTATTGTATTTAAAAAAATATTATTTGAAATTTTAAATTGTTTTGCAATTTTTGATAAAATATAAAGACAATTTTTAAAATGAGTACCTTTAAGTGAACTGCTAATAAAATTAGCACTAAAGTGATTGTGAAATTTTTTTTTAATTAACTCAACATTTCTTATATTATATTTTTCTTGTTTTAAAATTTTTAATATTCTAGATTGTTTATCGTTACTTAAATCTAAAAAACCAACTCCGTTATTGGATAATCCTTTAAAGATCTTTAGTTTAGCCGAAATATATTTATTAAAAGTTTTATGTCTTTCAAGATGATCAGGACTAACATTTAGTAAAATTGAAACTACACTTGGTAACCGAGAGGAATAATCAAGTTGATAAGAGGATAACTCAAGTACAAAAATTGCAGACTTTTTTTTATACGGCAAATCTAAGACAGGCGTTCCATAATTTCCTCCAATATAAACATCCTTCTTTGAATTTTTAAATAATTCATAAATTAATTTGCACATCGTGGACTTGCCATTTGTGCCTGTAACCATAATGACTTTTTGATTTGTAATAGAACTACAAAATAAATCTAAGTCTGTAATAATTTTATCGTTATTTTCTTTAAAAAAAGTTTTTTTGGGGTGTGTGTAGATATTAATTCCTGGTGATAAAACTATAAAATCATAATTACAATTAAACCAATTCTTGTTTACTCGATAATTCTTTTTAAACTTTTCTCTTAACTTTTTATTATCATCCCAGCATTCAATAAAAGCTTTATTTTTTTTTAACTGCGATAAAGTTGCGTTACCACTTATACCAAGACCAAAAACTAAAAATTTTTTTTGGCTACACTGTTCTAATGAAAGCATTATCTTAATTTAAGAGATGCAAGACCTATTAAAGCAAAAACTATCGCTATAATCCAAAAACGAATTACAACGGTAGACTCGCTCCAACCTTTTTTTTCAAAATGATGATGTAAGGGTGCCATTTGAAAAACTCTTTTTCCTGTTAATTTAAAAGACATAACTTGTATAATAACTGACAAAGCTTCTAATACAAAAAGTCCACTTACGATTGCTAAAACTATTTCGTGTTTCGTTATAATTCCAATAGCACCAAGTGCTGCTCCTAAAGATAAAGAACCAGTGTCTCCCATGAAAACTTTTGCTGGAGGAGAATTAAACCATAAAAATCCTAAACCAGCCCCGATCATTGCTCCTAGAAAAATACAAATTTCACCAGTATTTTTAATATAAGCTAACTGAAGGTATTTTGAAAAAATAATATTACCTGAAACGTAAGCAATAAATGCAAAAGTTAACGCGACAAGAATAACTGGAACAATCGCAAGTCCATCAAGCCCATCAGTTAAATTGACAGCGTTAGAAGTTCCTACAATAACTACTAGGCCAAATATAAAATAAAAAATTCCAACATTTAAGATAAAATTCTTAAACAATGGAAAGTAAATTTTATAATTTAGCTCTGGTTCAGTATTTAAAATTATTAAATATATTACAATTATACCGCTTAAAATTTGCAGAAATAATTTTAATTTTGCACTTATACCCTTAGAATTATTTTTTATAACTTTCAGATAATCATCAACAAAACCTATTGTTCCAAAACTTAATAAACAAAAAATTAATATCAGAACATATTTATTTGTAAGATCGGCCCACAACAAAGTTGAAAATAAAATGCTTAAAATAATTATTAATCCTCCCATTGTAGGTGTTCCTGATTTTTTTATGATATGAGATAAAGGACCATCATCGCGAATGGGCTGACCATATCTTTGAAATGTCTTTAACTTAGCTATTAAACTTTCTCCAATAAAAAGTATAAATATTAATGAGGTGGCAACTGAAATACCAGTTCTAAAAGTAATATATTTAAAAACATTAAAAATACTGACATCTGAAGAAAAATATTTAAAAAAAAAATAAAGCATTACTGAAATTTATTAAAAAAATTGAATAAACCAATTCTATTAGATGATTTGACTAACAAAATATCATTATTCTCTAAAATACTAAAAATATTTTCTTTGAGAAAACTAATATTTTTAATCAATAACCCTTTTTTAGTTTGATTTAGCTTTTGATAGGTATGCCTAACCTCCGAGCCTACACAAAAAACTTTGTCTATATTAGTTTTGTTTAATATTTTTGCTGCTTGCTGATGGTAATACTTTGACTTTTTACCAAGTTCTAACATATCGCCCATTATTAAGATTTTTCTACATTTATTTTTTTTTCTTGATGAAAAATTATAGATCGCCTCATTAAGAGATACGGGATTTGAATTATAACTGTCATTTATTAAAAGAATTTTTTTATTTCTAATTTGAATTTTTTTTTCATTTCCTCTTCCTTCTGGAATTTTAAAATTATTAAAGTTATTTTTTAATAAATTAATATTGTGATTTAGATAATAATGAACACATAAGGTGGCCGCAACATTATATAAAAAAGATTTATTAAAGTTTTTTATTTTTAGTTTAAATATTTTATTCTTAATTTTAAAGAACACTTTTGCTGATTTTTTTATGATCTGAATATCTGATTTTGAATAACCAAATGTTAATACTTTAATATTTTTATGATCTGCAATTTTTTTTAAAGAATAGAAAAATTTGTCATCTTTGTTCAAAATAATAATTCCATTCTGGCAGATGCCATTCATAATTTCTGCTTTTGCCTTACAGATACCATTAATGTTTTTAAAATTTTCTAAATGCGCTGGACCAATATTTGTTATAATTGCGATATGTGGTTTTACTAAATTAACAAGTTTATCAATTTCACCTTTAAAACTCATTCCCAGTTCAAAAACTCCATATTTATTATCAGAACTTAAATTTGCTAATGAGTAAGGAACTCCATAATGATTATTAAAAGATTTTGGTGAGGAGTGTGTCTTTCCAAACTTACTTAATGAAATATTTAATAAATTTTTTAATGAGGTTTTTCCACAGCTACCAGTTATAGCTATAATTTTAGAGTTACTTCTTTGTCTAGCATAAGATGCTAAATTTCTTAAACCCTCTAGAGTGTTTTTGGTTCTTATTGATCTTAAATTATTAGGCTTTTCACTAATAATGGCTAAATTATTCTTATTTTTTAATACAGCTTTAACATATCTATGGCCGTCATCATTCACCCCTTTTATTGCAAAAAAAATTGTTCTATTTGATAATTGCCTGCTATCGATTTCGACCTTATTAAAAAATAAATTTTTATTATTATTTGAATTGAAAACTGCATTTATTTCACCGCTTGTATAAAGCTTTTTTGACATTTTATTTTAAAAAAAATTTGGCAACTTTTTGATCAGAAAAATATTTTTTTTTATTATTTATAATCTGATAATTTTCATGCCCCTTTCCAGCAATCAATAAAATACTATCCATTTTAAGATTTTTAATAGCCAATTTAATTGCTATTTTTCTATCTAATATAACCTTTGATCTTGGGCATCCTTTTTTAATTTGTTTAATAATTGAAATAGGATTTTCATATCTAGGATTATCATTTGTTAAATATATTTTTGAAGCAAATTGATCAGCTATTTTGCCCATTTTAAATCTTTTTCCTTGATCTCGATCACCACCGCAACCAAATACAACATCTACTTTTTTATTAAACTGTTTTGCCAGTGTTTGAAGACTTTTTTTTAAAGCATCGGGTGTATGCGCATAATCAACTACAACAGTAGATTTTTTTTTATTACCCACATACTGCATACGTCCAGTTGCGGTATTTATTTTGGTCGAAGTTTTAATAATTTTATCCTTATCTTTAAAAGATAAATATACGGCTATAATTGCAGCAAATAAATTTTTAATTTGAAAGTCTCCTATTAGATTAACGCTAACATTATATATTTTATTTAAAAAATTAATTTTTATAATTTGCTGTCTTTCTAAAAAATAATGTGAAATTAATTTAATCGTATTTCCCTTGGATCCAAAGGATAGAATTTTTATTTTTCTTCTATTACAAATTTTTTTTAATAATGAATATTGCGGAATATCTGTATCAATAATCGCAAACGAATTTTTCTTTAACAAGTTTTTAAAAAGATAGAGTTTAGCTTTTAAATAATTTTTTAAATTTTTATGATAATCTAGATGATCTTGTGTAAAATTAGTAAAAATTCCTGCATTAATATTAATATTATCTAATCGATGTTGATGAAGTCCATGACTAGATGCTTCTAAACATACATTTTCAATTCCATTTTTTTTCAAAAAATTTAATTCTTTATGAATTGTAATAGTATCGGGCGTCGTAAGGTAAGTCTTTTTAAATTTATTTTTATAATGAATACCAATCGTGCCAATTGCTGCTGAATTAATCTTAAGATTTTTTAAAATCTGATAATAAAAATTAGCAACAGAAGATTTTCCATTTGTCCCAGTTACTGCAATTATATTTTTTGGTTTTTTTTTATATTTTATAGAACAAGCTTCTGCTAAAAATTTTCTCACATTATGAACCCTCAAATATCTTTGATTTTTAATACTGCTACTTGTCACAACTGCAGAAGCGCCATTAGCTATTGCTTCCGAGATAAAAGAATTTCCTGATTGTGTTAAGCCATCAATTGCAAAAAAAATATCATTTCTTTTTATTTTTTTAGAATTTATAGAGAAATTTCTATTTTGATATTTTAAAGATTTTATTTTTTTACTTAGCATTAAAAGCAATATTATAATTCTTTGAAGCTAAAATAGGTCCAATTCTTTTTATAATAGTTCCTGCAGTAGGAACAGCATTCCACCCCGAGTCTGATCTATAAAGACCCTTACTTGGAATAACTTTAGGTTCATCAATCATTACTAATAATAAATATTCTGGTTTTTCCTCTGGATATGCAGATACAAAAACAGTCATCACTTCTTTAGAGTAACCTTTTGATGTTTTTGAGGCCTTAATAGCAGTTCCAGTTTTTCCAATAACCCCATAGCCGCCAATATCTGCTTTTTTGGCAGTCCCTTGCATAGGATCGTCTTTATCTACTACTTTCCTAAGCATTTTTACCATTTTTTTACTTGTTTCCTCGCTAATAACTCTTTCTTTTTTTGTATTTTGACCTTGTTTAACTAAAGTTGGATAAATTTTGTATCCGCCATTTACTAAAGTTGCATAAGCAGAAGCCAATTGAATTGGGGTAGTGCTAACACCATGTCCATAAGAGGCCGTTGCTAAAGTACAATTATCCCATTTCATTGGTAAAGATTTTCCCTTTTCTGGAAGTTCAATAGATGTTTTTTCAAATATACCTAGTTTAGTTAAAAAATTTTTATAATTTTCAATTCCAATCTTTTCTATTATTTTTATTGTTCCAATGTTTGATGATTTGACTAAAATTTCTGAAGTAGTTAAATCCCTTTTTAAATTTTTATCATGCTCATCAATAGGCTGTGAAGTGCCACAATTATAAACTTGTTTTTCAAGATTCTTAAATAGTGTGTTTTCATCAATAAGTTTAAGCTCTAATGCATTTGCAATAGTAAAGGTTTTAAATACAGAGCCTAATTCATAAACGCCAAGTGTAATCTTATTCAGATATTTCTCATCATTTACTAATGTTCTTCTATTAATATCAAAATCAGGCAGGGAAACTAATGAAAGTATTTCTCCTGAATTAACATTCATTAATAATGAAGCGGCCCCTTTTGCTGAATAATCTTCAATTGCTTTTTCCAAAGAATCTCTAATTTGCGATTGTACCAAAGTATCAAGTGAAATTTGGAATGAACTTTGTGAAAATTTATTATTTAAAATTTGATTATTAAAATAATTCTCAATTCCTGAAACTCCTTTATTATCTTCATCTGTTTGACCTAATACATGACTAAATAAATTTCTTTGTGGGTAAATTCTAACTTGCCTTCTACTTAATTCTATTGCGGGCTCTCCTAACATAATTGCTTTTTTATATTCAATATGATCAAGTTTTTTCTTAAGAACTAATCTTTTTTTATCTACACTCTCTCTTTGAATTTCATTAATGTTTAAACTTGGAAATTGAGACTTCAATTTAATTAGAAGCCCGGGTAAATTATTTGTCTTATCAACTTTTAAAACAAGATCATAAATATCAATATTTTTTGCTATTAATAAATTTGCTCTATCATAAATATCTTTTCTTTGATTATAATCTTTATCAATAATTGAGTCTTCAAAATTAATTTCATTACTTTTGTTTAAACCAAGATAAAAAAGTTTTAATAAAATTATCAAAAAAACTAAGAAAAATATTTTAAATACGAAATTTGCCCTTGTATTAAATAATGAATGACTATTATTTAGGCTTGTCTTATCTTCATCAACTAAATTTTGATAATAAAAATTTTTTTGTAAATTATTAATTTTATTTTTCATTTAAATACCTAAAATTATTTTTATCCATTTCGATATAGTCTTGAGATAAGTGCAATTTAGCTAACTTTTTTACTCTTTCTGGTGAAGCGAGGTAATTATTCTCTAATTTTTCATTCTTTAATTTTTCAACTAAATCTGCCTGTTCTTGCTTTAATTTTAATATTTCTTTTTCAATATCTCGGGTTTTATTCTTCATATAAGAGACGCAAACTGTTCCAAAAATAACAATAAATAATATTAGCCCTATTTTTTTACGCATATATTGCTTCCTCCAGCTGAAAATATTTTTCAAGATTTAAAGAAGATCTTTTAAATTCAAATGAATTATCTTTGATTTTTATTGCATAACGCAATTTTGCAGACCGTGCTCTATTATTTTTTTTTACCTCTTTTTCAGAAGCAACAACAGGTTTTCTACTTACAATATTTAATATATTAAAATTTTCATTTTGGTTATTTTCAGGCAAATACCTAGAGGTTCCCTTTTTTTTATTTGAAAAAAAATCAAAAACTTTTTTAACTAATTTGTCCTCTAAAGAATGAAAAGTAATAACAACAATCTTTCCATCAATAGATAAATTTTTTATGCCAAAAATCAAACCCTCGTAAAGCTCGGTTAATTCTTTGTTAACAATCATTCTAATTGACTGAAATATTTTTGCACAAGAGTCGACTTTATTATATTTATTATTTTTATATCTTTTTGCTCTCAAAATAATCTCTACCAATTCTTGCGTTGACGTTATTTCTTTATCTTGCCGTTTTTGCACTATCAATTTTGCTATTAATCCTGAATCCCTATCTTCCCCAAATAAATTAAAAATATTTTTTAAATTTTTTTGATCAAGTTTATTTACAATATCATGGGCTGAAATATTATTTTTTCCCATAGTCATTTTTAATAGTCCATCTTGTCGATAAGAAAAGCCTCTTTCAGGATTATCAATTTGAAACGAAGAAAGACCAAGATCAAAGATTATAGCAACAGGAGTTTTTTGGAAATTTCTTTCGCTTAAAATATTTTGTAAATTACTAAATTTATCATTAATAAATTCGAACCTTTTATTGTACTGTTTGCTTATTACTTTGGAAAATGGTTCTACAAAATTATCTCGATCTAGAGATAGAACTTTCGTATTTTTTTTAGATAATATTTTTTTTGTAATTCCACCTCCACCAAAGGTGCAATCAACATATAGTCCTGATTTATATGGAGTTAATATTCTATCAATTTCTTCCAACATCACTGGAATGTGATTAAATTCCAGTGACATAAGAAGAAATTTTTCTTTAATTGATCTCTAATTAGTTTGACGTCTTAAAAAGGCAGGAATTTCAAGATCTACTTTTTCTTCATCGGTAAGATCATGTCCTAAATCTTTAAAAAACTGTGATGAGCCTTCTTTATTACTAGAAATATCTTTCAAGCTTTCATCTTCAGAAAATAATTTTGGAAAGGACGCTACCTCTTCAACTATTTGTGTATTTTCTTTTTGACTCAATAAACTTAAATCTTCAGAAGAAATTTTTTGTTCTTGAGAAAGATTTGAATTCACAACCTCTTCTTGAACGCTCATGTGATTTAATGTTTGATTGTTTACTTCATTAACATGTGAAGTTTCTTGAAACATATCAAGTGCTGTTGCCCCATTAGTCATCGCCTGAGGTGCTGACTGAGTTACATAATTTGGAACAAAAGACTGATTTGGCCTGTTGTAAATAGTGCTATATCCGTTGTTTCTATTATTAATATGTCTCATCATGCTAACTACAGGCTTATTATTTATAGCGGCTTCACCACCTAAACCAGTTGCAACAATAGAGACTCTCATTTTCCCACCTAAAGACTCTTCAAATGTAGAACCAACTAAAATTTCAGCTGAAGGATCAACTTCTGCCCTAATTTTATTTGCCGCTTCATCCACTTCAAATAAAGTAATATCATTACCACCAGTAATGTTTATCAAAAGACCTTTGGCTCCTTTTAATGAGTAGTCATCAATCAAAGGATTAGATAAAGCTGCCTCAGCAGACATTACCGCTCTTTTATCTCCTTCTGCTTCTCCAGTACCCATCATAGCTTTGCCCATGCCCTTCATTACTGTCTCTATATCGGCAAAATCTAAATTAATAAGACCCGGCTTAACAATTAAATCTGTTACCCCTCTTACTCCCTGCATTAAAACATTATCAGCCATCTTAAATGCTTGTGGGAAAGTTGTCTTTTCATTAGCAACTTTAAATAAATTTTGGTTAGGAATTATAATACTTGTATCAACATATTTTTTTAATTCTTCCAAACCTCTTTCAGCAACTTTTAATCTTCCAGGTCCTTCAAAAATAAAAGGCTTTGTAACAACAGCTACTGTTAATAAATTTAAATCTTTAGCTGCACGCGCAATAACAGGTGCTGCTCCTGTTCCTGTACCACCACCCATACCAGCAGTGATAAAAACCATGTTTGCGCCTTGCAAAAGATTTATTAATTCATTTAAAGTTTCTTCTGCTGCAGCTTGTCCAATATCTGATTTTGCTCCAGCGCCAAGACCTCTTGTTAAGTTTGTTCCAAGTTGAATTTTGCATCCAGCTTTATTAAATCTTAGAGCTTGTGCATCAGTATTTGCTGCCACAAACTCAACTCCTTGAATTCCGTAATCGATCATATTATTAATAGCATTGCCACCTGCTCCTCCAACACCTAAAACAACTATTCTAGGTTTTAACTCTCTCAACTCTGGTACATTTATTTTTATTGCCATTTATTTCTCCCTTTAATGTTATTTATTTATTTTCATTATGACCATTTTAAATCTGATCTTAATGTCTTAGCTTTTTTTCTTGCCTCGTTTCTAAATTTTGAGAACTTTTGAGGTTCCCACATTTGAAATGTTTTTCCTTGTCCTACAAAGACAACCGTTTCTTTAATTCCAGAATGATCTAAAAGTTTTTTTGGAAGAACCACTCTTCCATCAGAGTCAAAATTTAATTGAAAACTGTCTGCAAGAATTGAGGTTGCAAATGTATCTCTATTTTCTTCAAATGGACTAAGGCTATCGATACTATCGCTTAATTTTTCAATTCTACTTTGAGGGCAAAATTCAATTGATGAATTTGTAAATGAAGGGTAACAAACAACACTGTTATATCCTAAGGATGATAAATGAGCTCTAAAACTAGCAGGCACAGATACTCTGCCTTTCTTGTCTAATTTGTTTTCGTAAGTAGATATGAACATTTGTTTTTTTTAAAAAAAAATTCCCACTAAATTTATTCATAAAATAGTTAGTATTTATCATTTATGGGTTATCATGGGATAGCATGGTATATAATAGTAAGTCAATGGAGAAACGTTAAAAAAATATAATTAATTAAATATATTTGTTCTTATTTTGTTCTAAAAAAAATTATTAAATATTAATTACAATAATTAGATAAAATTTTAGGGAAAATTAGATAATTGCCAGTTAGTCTGTAAGCTGGGTTCTGTCATTGAAAATGGTAATTTATCTAGGTCTACTGTCGCCAATAAACTCGAGCAACCAACCCAAGCAACTCACCCAAGATTAGGCTAGATTTAAATAAATTTAAATCATGTTACTTCTATTTGGTCTTGCTCCCAGTGGGGTTTTCCATGCGGTTTTTGTTGCCAAAAACCCGGTGCGCTCTTACCACACCTTTTCACCCTTGCCTTGATAAGGCGGTTTATTTTCTGTGGCACTATCCCTGAGGTTACCCTCGCCAGCTATTAGCTGGCACTGTTATCTTGTGGAGCCCAGACTTTCCTCTTTGAAAATATCAAAGCTACCATTCAACTAACTGGCATTAAAAATATTATAATAGAGTAAATTGAAATTCAACTATTAAATGAATTTTTGTAAATTTTTCAATATCAGATAACATTCTTGATCAAAATTACCATTAATCAACTGCTGCCTATATCTTCTTTGAAAAGCCTTAATAAAGTTTTTATCTAAAGAATTTATTGAAAAAACCTTGGAATATCCTAATTTTTTTATCATTTTTAGCATATTTTCCTTATTAAAATTGATTAATTTTTTTGATCTAAAATTGCTTATAAATTTTTCGTTTAGCGAATGCCAAATTGCTAGTTGATTTTTATGAAGTTTATTCCAAGGAAACTTTTCTCCAGGATCTTTTTTTCTACTTGGCGCAATATCTGAATGACCAATAATATTAATATTTTGAATTTTAAATTTTCTTTTTAATATTCTTAATATTTTCATAAGTTGCATTATTTGTTTATTTGTAAAATTTTGATATCCATGTTGGTGTCCTTTGTTTTCAAGCTCGATGCCAATAGAATTTTTATTCAAATTTTTAAAATTAAACCAATTTGAAATTCCTGCATGCCAAGCAATATTATTATCTTTAACTAATTGTAGAATTTTTCCATTTCGACTAATCACATAATGACTGCTTACTTTATATTTACTATATAAAAGTCTTTCTACTGCTGATTGTAAAGTTCTCATTCCTGTATAATGGATAACAACAGCCTGAATTCTTCTTTTTTTTGTTCCGTAGGATGTATAGTTTTCTGACTTTAAGTAGTTAATTCTCATCAGTATTTATAAAAACAGGGTTAAAAACATCAAATTTATTGAGTATTTTTAATATATAATTATTGAAAATATGTATATATAGACAATTTTAATAATATGAAAAAAACATTATTAGCTATCACTTTTTTAGTTCTATTTAATTCAAAAACTATTTACGCGTCTAATCTGCCAGATTGTAACGAAAATATTAATAGATCTATTTTTAGTTTTAATATGACGGTCGACAAATATTTTTTTAAACCTGTTGCTGAAGTTTATAATGTTTTGCCAGTTGAAGTAAGAAGCGGAATAAATAATGCTTTGTTAAATATAGACTCTACTCTTTCAGTACCAAATCAAATTTTACAAGGAAACTTAGGTGAGGCAGTAGTATCTCTTTCAAGATTTGCAATAAATTCTACTGTTGGAATTCTTGGATTATTTGATCCAGCAACAGCTCTTGGAATTGAAAAAACAAATAGAGAGGACTTTGGTCAAACTTTAGCTGTTTGGGGAGTTGATCATGGTTGTTATGCTGTAGCACCATTCCTTGGGCCAACAAGTCCTAGAGATTTAGTTGGAAGAATTCTTGGAGTTTATGGAGACTACTTCTATATGATATCTGCTGGAGATAGGACGGCATTTGGTGAAAATCTTGGCGATACAGTTTACTGGTCAACAAAGGGTACTGAAATAGTTAACTTTAGATCACAAAATATTAAAAGTTCGGAAAATTTAGAAAAAAATTCTCTTGATCTTTATTCCGCATATAAAAGTTTGTATTTACAAAGAAGAGAAAACTTAGTTAAGAATGTTAAAAGATCAGAAACTCAGTACGGAGCAAGTGAAGACGAGTGGAAAAAAATTAGATAGTACTTCTAATTAAAAATAATGACTACTTTTCTTAAAAAAATTTTTTTTTATTTAAGTTTTATTCTAATAATTTCGTCAAATTCATATTCAGCAGAACCTAATGCTGAAGCTTTCGTTCTTAAATTGACCAATGAAGCAAAACTAATATTTAATGATAAATCTCTTAACGTAGAAGCTAGACTAAAAAAACTTAATAATCTTTCACAGAGTTATTTAGATCTAGATGCGCTTGCTGGTTATACACTGGGTGATTACCGTGATAAAGCAACGGCTTCTGAAAGAGATAATTTCAATAAATTATTTAGAGAATACTTTATAAAAAATATGTCTTCAAAATTAAATGATTTTGCAGATCAAGAACTTAAAATTTTAGACTCAAAAAAAATCAATGAAAATAATATTATTGTTAGCACTAAAATATTTTCAAAAAAAGATGCCCAAGAAATTAATGTTGATTGGAGAATTTACACAAAAGACTCCAAATTTCTTGCTCGAGATCTAGTTGTTGAGGGATTAAGTTTAGCAAGAACTCAAAAAGAAGAATTTGCATCGATTATAGCTAGCAAAGGTTTTGTAGGCGTAATTAGCGCTTTAGAGAATTTTAATAAATCAAATTAGATTGGTGGGCCCGCAGGGATTTGAACCCCGGACAACCCCGTTATGAGCGGGGGGCTCTAACCAGCTGAGCTACAGGCCCTTTTTAAAGGGATATAACATTAAATGTTTAGTTTATTAACTAAATTCTAACTATCGAAGAAACTTTTTAATTGTCTTGATCTACTAGGATGTTTTAATTTTCTTAAAGCCTTGGCTTCAATTTGTCTTATTCTTTCTCGAGTCACTGAAAACTGCTGACCCACTTCTTCTAAAGTATGATCGGTATTCATTCCTATTCCAAAACGCATTCTTAACACTCTTTCTTCTCTTGGTGTTAATGTTGCAAGAATTTTTGTAGTTGTATTTCTAAGTCCACTTTGAATTGCAGCATCAACTGGAATTAGTGCATTTTTATCTTCTATAAAATCTCCTAAGTTACTATCCTCTTCATCTCCTACAGGCGTTTCCAAAGAAACAGGCTCCTTTGCAATTTTTAATACTTTTCTAACTTTATCTAACGGCATAGCTAATTTTTTAGCCAATTCCTCAGGGGTAGGTTCCCTTCCAAACTCACTCAGCATTTGTCTAGATGTTCTCACAATTTTGTTGATTGTTTCGATCATGTGAACAGGTATTCTTATAGTTCTAGCCTGGTCAGCTATTGATCTTGTAATAGCTTGTCTAATCCACCAAGTGGCATAAGTTGAAAATTTATAACCTCTTCTATACTCAAATTTATCAACCGCCTTCATAAGACCAATATTGCCCTCTTGAATCAAATCTAAAAATTGAAGTCCTCTGTTTGTATATTTTTTAGCAATTGAAATAACTAATCTTAAATTTGCCTCGATCATTTCTTTCTTTGCAATTCTAGACTCTCTCTCACCTTTTTTAATTTTATTAACTAAAATTTTAAAATCTGATACTGGTAATCCTATATCTTTACTAATCTGGATTAATTTAGTTTTGATATTCTCGTATTCTTTCTTTTCCTTTGTAAAAAAATTATGCCACTTTTTATTTTCTCCTAAAAAACTTTCAAAATTAGGATTAATTTCGTTTCCTACATAAAATTTAATAAACTCTTCTCTAGGAATTCCGTGCTTAGAAGAAAGTCTTAAAAGTTCTCCATCAAAATTAATTAATTTTTTATTTTCTACATAGTTAAGTTGTACTAATTCTTCTTGGGTTGCTGGGTTTAATTGTAATTGTAAAATATCCTGACTAATCTCTTCTTTGATTGATTGGTAATTTTTTTCTTTGCTTGGGCTAAACTTTGATCTTGCAAGTACAGTATCGAGCTTTTCTCTTTGATAAGAAATTAGTTTTTTATAATTCTTAGATAGTTTTTCAAAAGTTTTTAAAATTTTTGGCTTAAGCTCTATTTCAAGAGCAGCTAAAGAGATATTATATTCATCGTTCTCTTCTTCAATGGCCTCTACACTTTTATTATCCGGATCTTCTTCCTTATCTTTTTTTGATTTAGTTTCTTTAACCGTTTTTTCTAAAGTCTTGGCAGCTAAAGCTTTTGTAAAGTTTTCATCTTCTAAGTAATTACTATCAAGATCAATAATATCTCTAACTAACATTTCGTTAGCATTTAACTTATCTTTCCATTCAAAGATTTTTTTTGCCATCAATGGACTTTCTGCCAATGCAGAAACCATTACATATTTTCCAGACTCTATTCTCTTAGCAATTGCAATTTCGCCTTCCCTAGATAGAAGCTCAACCCCTCCCATCTCTCTAAGATACATTCTAATTGGATCGTCGCTTCTTTCAGAAGTTTTTTCAGCCTTTGGGGCTTCTTCTTTCGTCTTAACTTTAAAGTCAGATTTTTGCTTTACTAACGTTATAAGATTATCAAAAATATTTAAAACTGCTTTCTCTAAACTTTCAGGATTACTATTTCTTTTTCCTAAAGATTTTTTTAATTCTTCGTGAGTAATAAATCCTCGAGCTTTTCCACGCTCAAGTAATTTTTCAAATGATTTTGAAATAAGCTTGTCTGCTTTCACTTTATAAATATCTGTTTATTGAAGCAGTATATATATTTACTAGGATGCAAAATTACTAGACTTTTTTTGAAGCCACAATCTGATCTTTTAAAGATAAAAGTTCATTATAGTGGGCCTCATTCATATTCTTAGACAATGATTCTTCAGCATCGTTCAATTTACTCTGAAGTTTCAAATTATTAACTTGTTCAATTAAATCGTTTAAAAAATTATCAAATTTTTCATCATTTAAATTTTCTGAGATTCCTTTTATAGAAGAAAATTCATTTATATCTTTAATTATTTGACTAAAATTATTTTCTTCTAAGTGTTTTAGTAAATTAAAATCTTTAAAAGTCTCAATCTTTTCTAAAATATTTACCAAAACTTTTCTTAACTCTTCTAAATTTTTATTATGAAAATTGATTAATGAAAGCTTATCAAATTGATTTCTCAAAATTAAAAAATTATTTAAAAAAAGATACATTAATGAAAATTCTTTAAGTTCAAAAGAAGAGTATCTTGTAATTTTTCTTGTAAGTTCTTTTGTTTTATTTAGTGGCTTAATATTTTTATTTTTTTTATTTGAAAACTGTTCAAAAATTCTATTTTTAAAAAAACTTATATAGTGTTTTTTTACAGTTGAGTCTTGTATTAACAAACATGTATCCATTAATCTTTTTTCAAATCCTGCTCTTTCTTCTGGTTGCGTCGATTGTAAATTTTGTAAATTATTTTCAAAAATAAAATTACCAATATCAATTTTTTGATCTAATAAAATTTCAAAATTATTTCTTCCATTTTTTCTTATAAAAGAATCTGGATCAAAACCATTTGGTAAAATTAAAAATGATAATGAATAATTAGGCTTCATGTAAGCAATTAGCTTTTCAGAAATTTTTTGGGCTGCATTTTGTCCACTTCTATCACCATCAAAACAAACCAATGGATCATTAAAATAGCGCCACACTAAATTTAAATGAGACTCTGTCATTGCAGTACCAAGTGTTGCAACTACATTTTTAAAGCCAGCCTGGTAAAGACTTATCGCATCCATGTAACCCTCAACTACAAAAACTATACTACTTTGTTTGTTTTCAGTTTTTGCATTATTTAAGTTATATAAATTAAAACCTTTCTTAAAAAATTCAGTTTCTGGTGAATTAATATATTTTGCTAAATAATTTTGACCTAAAGCTCTTCCTCCAAATCCAATCACTTTGTTATTGTAATCAAAAATTGGAAACATTAGTCTATTTTTGAATCTATCTACAAGTTTATTATTCTTTTCATCGTGAAAAAAAATACCACTCTCAATAAGTTCTTTTTGATTAAAATTACTAAATAACGAAACATTCAAACCATAATCTCCAGAATATCCTATTTTGAATGTGGACAAAATTTCTTGGGTTAAGCCTCTATCAAAAGCATATTTTTTAACAATTTCATTATCAAAAAAATTTTTTTGATAATGCTGTAAGGCAATGGTTAATATTTCATCATATTTTTTTCTTTTATTTTCTACTTCAATATTCTCTTTCGTAAATTTGAATACTGGCATTCCCGCTTTGGCTGCTAATTTTCGAACAGCATCACCAAAGTTTAATTTTTCAACTTTAACTAAAAAATCAAAAATATTTCCATGCTCCCCTGAACTAAAACAATGGTAAAATCCTTTTTCATCATTAATAGTAAATGATGGCGTTTTTTCTTTGGAAAAAGGAGATAAGCCAACAAATTCTCTACCTCTTCTTTTTAATTGAACTGTAGCGCCTACTATGTCGGAAACTTTTACTCTTTGCTTTATCTCTTCTAAATACTCTTTTGGAAATTTCATTTACTTAATAATTCTTTTAAAAAAGCTCCTGCTTTAGAAAAGTCTATACTCCCAGAATATTTAGACTTTAAAATTGCCATCGCTTTTCCCATGTCTTTGATTGAAACGGCCCCTACTTCCTTGATTGCACTTTCACAAACTTTCTTGGTGTCATTGTCATCTAATTGTTTTGGAAGAAATTCTTGAATAATATTTATTTCCTTGTTCTCTTTTTCAGCCAAATCATTTCTAGAAGCTTTTTTATAAATTTCTAATGACTCTCTTCTCTGTTTTAGCATTTTATTAAAAACTGCAATTACATCTTCATCTTTAATTGAAGTATCTTTTAACCCTGCTCCTCTTTTTTCAATCTCTTTATCTTTAAGAGCAGATATAATAAGTCTTAAAGTAAGAACCTTATCTTTGTCTTGTTTAAGTGCCGATTCTTTTAATTGAGCATTTATCTTATCTAATAAATTCATAAGTTTTAAATTACTCTAAATAATTCAATTGCTCAAAAGAAAATATTAGCAACTTGACTGGTGTTTAACTTTTTCATAATGTTCGCCAACTTTTAAATAACTTAAAAGCTCTTAACTCATGGGTTGTATTTGTCTAAAGAAAATAATTTAGAAAATAAATACAAAATTAAAAATTCAATTGATACTAATGCTATTTTAATTCTTGAAGATGGAGAGCAATTTCGTGGATTTGGAATTGGTGCGTACGGAATTTCTTCTGGTGAAATATGTTTTAATACCTCAATTACTGGCTACCAAGAAATATTAACCGACCCCTCTTATTCTGGGCAAATTATAAATTTTACTTTTCCTCATATCGGTAACGTAGGTACTAATAATGAAGATTTTGAAGCTGAAAAAACCTGGGTTAAAGGAGCAATATTTAGTGCGGAAGTATCTCATTCGTCAAACTATCGTGCTTTAGAAAATTTAGATGAATGGTTAAAAAGAAATAATATTACAGCAATTTATGGGATTGATACTAGAAAACTTACTTTAAAGATAAGAAAATTTGGACCCAAAAAAGCAACAGTAGCTTTTAATAAAAATAATAATCATGACTTAACACATCTTTTAGATATTACAAAAAAATTGCCAAGTTTAGAAAACTTAGACCTTACTCAAGAAGTTACCTGCAAAAAATCCTATCAATGGGTTGGTAATAAATTATGGAATACTAAAGGATATGAAATCCAAAAAAATCAAAAATATAATATTGTCGCAATTGATTACGGGATAAAAACTAATATTTTAAGAAATTTTTCTGAACTGGGTTGCAAGGTAACTGTTGTACCTTCTATAACTCCTTCTAAGGATATACTTGCTTTAAAACCAGATGGAGTTTTTTTATCTAATGGCCCTGGAGATCCTGATCTTACAGGAAGATATGCAGTTAAAACAATTCAAGAAATAATATCTGCAAATATTCCAGTATTTGGAATATGCCTTGGTCATCAATTACTAGCATTAAGCCTTGGTGCAAAAACAAAAAGGATGCATCAAGGGCACAGAGGCGCAAACCATCCTGTTAAAAATTTGACGAGTAATAAAGTAGAAATCACAAGTCAAAATCATGGATTTGAAGTTACAAAAGATAGTTTGCCTAAAGATGTTGAGGTTACTCATGTATCTCTTTTTGATACTTCAATTGAAGGTATAAAATCAAAAATCAAACCTGTATTTTCTGTGCAGTACCATCCGGAAGCTTCTCCTGGACCGCATGATAGCAATTATCTTTTTAAAGATTTTATAAATTTAATAGAAAAAAATAAAATTAATGCCTAAAAGAAAAGATATAAAATCAATCTTAGTAATAGGTGCTGGACCAATTGTTATTGGTCAAGCATGTGAATTTGATTATTCAGGAACGCAAGCATGTAAAGCATTAAGGTCTGATGGATATAGAATTATCCTAATCAATTCAAACCCAGCAACTATTATGACTGATCCTGATGTTGCTGATAAAACTTATATTGAACCCATCACCACTGAAATTATTGAAGAAATTATAAAAAAAGAAAAACCCGATGCAATATTACCAACTATGGGTGGACAAACTGCTCTTAATGCAGCAATGGCTCTAAAAAAAGAGGGAATTTTAAAAAAATATAATATTGAATTAATAGGAGCAAACTCTGAGGCAATAGAGAATGCTGAGGATCGAGAAAAGTTTAAAAAAAATATGACCGATATTGGTCTTGAATGTGCAAAGTCTATGATTTGCAGATCAATTGAAGATGCAAAAAAAAGTTTAAAATTGATTGGACTGCCTGCAATCATTAGACCTTCTTTTACACTTGGCGGATCCGGTGGTGGAATTGCTTATACGGAGGAAGAGTATTTAAAAATTATTGCAAATGGTCTCGATCTTTCTCCAACAAAAGAGGTTCTAATTGAAGAGTCCTTATTAGGGTGGAAAGAGTTTGAAATGGAAGTAGTTAGAGATAAAAACGATAACTGCATAATTATTTGCTCAATAGAAAATGTTGATCCAATGGGAATTCATACTGGCGACTCAATTACTGTAGCTCCGGCATTAACATTAACTGATAAAGAATATCAGATTATGAGAGACGCTTCTTTTAAATGTATTAGAAAAATTGGAGTTGAAACAGGAGGGTCGAATGTTCAATTTGCAATCAATCCAAAAAATGGAAGGATGATTATTATTGAAATGAATCCAAGAGTTTCAAGATCTTCTGCATTAGCTTCTAAAGCAACAGGATTTCCAATAGCAAAAGTGGCCGCAAAACTTGCTGTTGGCTATACTTTAGATGAATTAAAAAATGAAATCACGGGAACAACACCTGCTTCATTCGAGCCTACAATTGACTATGTGGTAACTAAAATTCCAAGATTTGCATTTGAAAAATTCAAAAATACCGAAGCAATATTAGGAACAGCAATGAAATCTGTTGGTGAAGTAATGTCTATAGGAGCAAACTTTAAAGAGTCCGTTCAAAAAGCATTGTGTTCATTGGAAATTGGACTTGATGGTTTTGATCAATATGAAGCAATAGATCTTCAAGATTTAAAAAAAAAACTTATAGAAAGGACTCCTCAAAAGATACTTTATGTAGCAGAGGCTTTTAGAAGAGACTTAAGACTCGACGAAATTTACGAAATGACAAAAATAGATAAGTGGTTTTTAGAGCAAATTCAACAACTGATTATTGTAGAAAATAATATTAAAGATGAGGACGTTTTAAATAATAAAGAAAAACTTCAATATATTAAATCGATAGGTTTTTCTGATAAAAAAATTGCAAAGATTTTAAAAATAAAAAGTAATGAAGTCAGGACTGCTAGAAATAAATTTAAAATTCATCCTATATATAAAAAAATTGATACATGCGCTGGAGAGTTTGATTCTAAAACTCCTTACATGTACTCCACTTATGCAAGCAACGACCTGAGTGGTTGCGAATCTGAACCAACGAATAAGAAAAAAGTTATTATTCTAGGAAGTGGACCAAATAGAATAGGACAAGGAGTAGAGTTTGATTACTGCTGCTGCCAAGCAAGTTATGCTTTAAAAGAAATTAATTATGAGACTATCATGATTAACTGCAATCCAGAAACAGTTTCAACAGATTATGATACAAGTGATAGATTGTATTTTGAACCTTTGACTGAAGAGCACGTCATTGAAATAATTAATAAAGAAAAAAGTAACGGTTCCCTTTTTGGTGTTATAGTTCAATTTGGAGGCCAGACTCCATTAAAACTTGCAAAATTTATTCATGAAAATAGTATTCCAATTTTAGGCACACAACTTGAATCTATTGATCTTGCTGAGGATAGAGAAAAATTTAAAAATTTTGTAATCAAAGAAGAATTGCTTCAAGCTGAAAGTGGTCTTGCAAGATCAGAGGCAGAGGCAATTGAAATCGCAAAAAAAATAAATTTTCCAATTGTAATTAGGCCTTCTTATGTTTTAGGTGGTAGAGCGATGGAAATTGTTTACGATGAAGATCATCTTAAAAAATATATAAAAGAGGCAGTTAAAGTTTCAGGAAAAGATCCTGTTTTGATAGATAAGTTCATTAACGATGCAATTGAAGTTGATGTTGATGCTATTTGTGATGGCACAGATGTTTTTATTGCAGGGATAATGGAACATATTGAAGAAGCAGGAATTCATTCTGGAGATTCTGCATGCTGCATCCCTCCATATTCATTAAAAAATAATATTATTGAAGAAATATCTAAACAAACAAAAAAAATTGCCTTTGGTTTAAAAGTTTTAGGACTTTTAAACATTCAATTTGCTATAAAAGATGATCGAGTTTATGTTTTAGAAGTAAATCCAAGAGCCAGCAGAACAGTTCCATTTGTGGCTAAATCTATTGGAGTTCCTGTTGCAAAAATTGCAACTAAAGTAATGACAGGATTAAAATTAAAAGATCTAAATTTAAATAAAAAAAATCATAAATTATATTCTGTAAAAGAAGCTGTATTTCCTTTTAACAAGTTTCCAAATGTGGACACCTTGTTGGGCCCTGAGATGAAATCAACAGGAGAAGTTATGGGTATAGATAAAAGCTTTGGTCTTGCATTTGCTAAAAGTCAATTTGCAACGGGTAATAAAATTCCAAAATCTGGAGTTGCTTTCTTATCGGTAAAGAAAGATGATAGAAAACATATTTTAAAAATTGCACAAGAACTTAAAAAATCAGGATTTAGTATTCTTGGAACTTCAGGGACTTCTGATTTTTTAAATTCATCAGGAGTTGAATGTAAAAAAATAAATAAAGTTATGGAAGGAAAACCTCATATTGAGGAATCTTTAAATGAAAAAAAAATTTCTTTAGTTATAAATACATCTCAAGGTAAGCAATCCATAAAAGACTCTTTTTCACTTAGAAGAGCAGCGCTTACAAGTGGCACCCCCTACTACACAACTATAGCTGGAGCTAATGCAATTACTGAAGCTATTAAGTCTTTAAAAAATTCTAAATTTGAAGTTCTTGCTTTGCAAGATATAAATTAATTAACTTTCCAATCAGTTTCGAACGTTACATAGTTTACCTGGAGACATCTTCTGTCTCTTTTGATTTCTTTTTTTTCTAATCCATGCCAAGTGTCAGGACCGCTTGTAAAAACGTAGCCATAATTATTTTTATAAGGAACTGTTTTTACTAACTTCAAATTCTTGTCATAAAAATCTGTACCTAATTCTTCGGACTCATAATTATCTGGATTTGCAAATAATAGGCAGGACATCAATTTTTCTTTAATATCACAATGGGGCTTAAGCCAAAAACCAACCCTGTCAGCAATAATCTCAACGCGCACATAAGCTTTGGTCAAATCTTTTTTAATTTTTGAACCGATGTATTTTGCTGTTTCCATTTTACATAATTCATCAATAAATTTTTTTAGGTAGGGATATTCTTTATAATTATCTTTTGTCACAAATTCTCTAATCTTTCCTGCTTTACCGCCCGTGGGGTCACCGGATCTATATGTGCCTGCACCTCCATCAACTGCTCTAGTACCATCAAAATCAATTTTAACTTCTGGAACTTTTGCCTCACAAATTTCTCTTATTTGTTGGTCTGTTAATGGCTCTGTTAACTCCCAATGATCAAATGGATAACTAGAGTGTACTGAATTATTTTGAAATGATTTTAAAAAACTCATTAAATTTAATTTAACCTTTCTTTTATTATTGTTGCAATCCGATTTGTCTCATCTAGAGCTGGGTATTTCCAATAATCAGTACTTTCTCCAAGAAATCTGATAATTCCTTTTTCTTTAAAACTGTTAAGAAAATACTCAAATCTTTTATTTCTTCTCTTAGCCTTCATTTTAGCCACAAATATAGGCTTTTGTGTGATAGCACACTCGGAAATCATCGAAGTAGAATCGCAAGTTACGATGATTGTTTTGGATATTTTTAGAGCTGATAAATAAAATTCTTTACTCACAAAATCAATGATAACTGCTGAATTTAAAAAAAACTTTTTAGCAAAATCAATAATATTTTCAGGCGTTCTTCTTGATCTAATAAGAATTAGTTTAAAACCTTTGTCTAAAAAAATATCTTTTATTAATAAAAAAATATTTCCTAGATCGATCTCATTAAAATCATAATATCTGTTAGGGCCACCTAAGATTAAAGAAACAATCTTATTTTCTTCTGATAAATTATATTTTGAAAAAAAATTATTACTACTTTCCACCTCTTGTTTTGTAATATAATGAAGAGCTCCAAATGTGCTTAGCACGTTACTACCTATTATTTGGTCATGTTCTGGTGCAACAATTAAATCAAAATTTGAAAAGTTAACTTTAGGATTTTGGATATGAATATTAAATAAATTCTTATTATTTCTTTTTAAAAATAAAGAGGAAATAATACTATTTTTACCACATGAAATAAGTAGTTGATTTTCTATTTGATCTGGAATCTTTCCATCTATTACAGACTTACTAATAGGAACTAAATTTATAGGAAAATATCTCCACGGTCTTTTTAAATTTACAAAACAATGATTAAAATCTAATTTTAAAGCTTTGGCTAAGCCTTCTACTTGACTCACCATGCCATGGGCACCCTCAGTTAATAATAATGCTTTAAAATATCTCATTGTTTAAAATGATAATTAATTATAAGTATTATTAATTAAAATCTACAATGAATGTCGATAAGATAAATAAACTAATTATTATTGGATCTGGTCCTGCCGGATACACAGCTGCAATTTACGCTGCAAGAGCGATGCTTGAACCAATTTTAATTGCTGGTTCCCAACCAGGTGGTCAACTAACGATCACGACTGATGTTGAAAATTTTCCAGGATTTGCAGATGTGATTCAGGGTCCTTGGCTAATGGAACAAATGAAAGAACAAGCGCTAAAAGTTGGAACAAAATTTATTGAAGATCATATTTCTACAGTTAATTTTAATAAAAAACCCTTTGAGATAATTGGAGACTCAGGAACACATTACTTTACTGAAAGCGTCATTATTTCAACCGGCGCACAGGCAAGATGGTTAAATTTGCCCTCAGAGGAAAAATATAAAGGATTTGGTGTTTCTGCTTGTGCAACTTGTGACGGTTTTTTTTATAAAAACAAGGATGTTGTTGTTGTAGGAGGTGGAAACTCTGCAGTTGAAGAGTCTTTGTTTCTTACAAATTTTGCAAAAAAAATAACACTCATTCATAGAAAAAGTGAATTAAAAGCAGAAAAATTATTACAAAAGAAATTATTTTCACATCCTAAAATCAGCGTAATTTGGGATAGCGTTGTCTCAGAAATTATTGGAACAGAAAATCCTAAGGGAGTAACTGCTGTTAAATTAAAAAATATTAAAACAAACAAAATCACAGAATTACAAACGCACGGACTTTTTGTTGCAATTGGACATGATCCTGCAACTGCTTTGTTTAAAGGACAAATTAATATGGATAATAGTGGTTACATAATAACTCAGCCTGACTCTACAAAAACTAATATTCCAGGGGTATTTGCGGCTGGAGATGTAAAAGATAAATTATATAGACAAGCTGTTACGGCAGCGGGGATGGGATGTATGGCTGCCCTTGAAGCCGAAAAACATTTGTCTAATCACTAAAACTATTTGAGACTCTCGCAGAAAGTTTTAATTTTCATTAAAGCTTTTTCTAAAATTTGCATAGAAGTTGCGTAGGAAATTCTAAAATAACCCTCAAGTCCAAATGCTGACCCTTGAACAATTGCAACTCCAGTCTCTTCTAATAGGTAAGAGGCAAAATCTGTATCATTTTTAATAATTTTTCCACTAGTAGTTTTTTTATTCATTAATTTCTTACAATTTGGAAAAACATAAAATGCCCCCTGTGGATTAACACAGGTTAATCCGTTAGTACTATTTAAAGCCTTAACAACAAAATCTCTTCTCTTTTTAAATTCTAAAGCCCTAGAATGAATAAAGCTTTGGTCGCCATTAAGAGCTTCAACAGCAGCAGCCTGGCTAATAGAGGATGGATTGGTTGTTGATTGAGATTGAATTTTTTGTATTGCTTTTATTAAAGATTTTGGACCTGCGGCATAACCAATTCTCCAACCAGTCATAGCATAAGCTTTGCTCACACCATTTACAACTAAGGTTCTGTCTTTTAAAGAATCGTCTATTTCTAAAATATTTACAAATCTTGAGTCATTTGCACCCTTCTTATCTTGGTAAAGAATATGTTCGTAAATATCGTCTGTTAAAATATTTACATGTTTATATTTTTTTAAAACTTTAACTATTTCTATTAGTTCCGATCTTGAATAACACATTCCAGTTGGATTTCCTGGTGAATTTAAAATAAACCACTTTGTTTTATTTGTTATTAATTTATCAAGTTGATTAGCAGAAATTTTAAAATCACTTTGTTCATCACATTCTACAAATTTTGGAGTTCCTCCAGCTAATAAAACCATATCAGGATATGAAACCCAATAAGGTGCTGGAATAATAACTTCATCTCCAGGATTAATTGTTGCAAGAATACAGTTATAAATTACCTGCTTACCTCCGGTGCCAACAGTAATATTGTCAACTTCAAAACTTAAATTATTTTCTTTTTTAAATTTGTTTACTATTGCTTTTTTCAACTCTGTAGTCCCATCAACGGGCGTATATTTTGTTTGACCTTCCTTTATTGCTTTAATTGCCGCTGCTTTTATATTATCAGGGGTATCAAAATCCGGTTCTCCGGATGCCAGCGCTATTACTTCTTTTCCACTTTCTTTTAAGAGTCTAGCTTTCTGAGTAATTGCAATTGTAGGAGATTCTTTTATTCTCGATAAAGAAGTTGATAGTATAGACATCTAAATTAATTATATTTTGGAATATGCAAAATCTTTCGGAAACTAATATATTAGATAAAACAAATACTAAAGCACTTTCTTTAAAAAAATTAGAAGGAGGAAAAAAATTTCAACTAATAACTGAATACACTCCTGCTGGTGACCAACCAAAAGCTATCTCTTTTTTAAAAACAGAAATATTAAACCAAAAAAAAAATCAAGTTTTACTTGGAGTCACAGGTTCTGGAAAAACTTTTACAATGGCTAAAATCATTGAAGAATTAAATCGTCCAGCCTTAATCCTCGCTCCAAATAAAACTTTAGCTGCCCAATTGTATGGTGAAATGAAAAATTTTTTTCCTAATAACGCAGTTGAATATTTTGTTTCTTATTATGATTACTACACTCCAGAAGCTTATGTTCCAAGATCAGACACCTATATTGAAAAAGAAGCTTCTATAAATGAACAAATAGATAGAATGAGACATTCAGCAACTAGGTCACTCTTAGAAAGAGATGATGTGATTATTGTTTCAAGTGTCTCGTGTATTTACGGATTAGGATCTGTCGACTCTTATAGTAAAATGACTTTGGTTTTTAAAAAAAATGAGAGCTATGAAAGAGAAAAGATTATTAAAGGACTAGTTGAACTTCAGTACAAAAGAAATGATCAAAATTTTTATAGAGGAACTTTTAGAGTTCGGGGTGAAAATATAGAAGTTTTCCCATCTCATTATGAGGATGAAGCATGGAGAATTACAATTGAAGATAATAAAATAGTACAGATAAAGTCATTTGATCCGTTAACTGGAACCGACAATAAAGAAATAAATTTAATAAAATTGTACGGAAATAGTCACTACATTACTCCAAGACCAACAGTAGAAAAAGCAATCAAAGAAATAAAAAAAGAATTAATTATTACTTTAGAAAAATTTAGAAATGAAAAAAAACTTTTAGAAGCACAAAGACTAGAAGAAAGAACTAGATACGATCTTGAAATGATAGAGGCCACAGGAAGTTGTGCTGGAATAGAAAATTATTCTAGATTCTTATCTGGTAGAAATCCTGGTGAACCGCCGCCAACATTATTTGAATATCTTCCTGATAATTGTTTAGTATTTGTTGATGAAAGCCACGTCACAATTCCTCAATTAAACGGTATGTACAAAGGAGATTATACCAGAAAAAAAACTTTATCTGATTACGGTTTTAGACTCCCTTCTTGTATGGATAATAGACCTTTAAAATTTGAAGAATGGGATATGATGAGACCTCAAACAATTTTTGTTTCCGCAACTCCAAGTGAATGGGAATTAAAACAAAGCAAAGGAGTTTTTGCAGAACAAATTATAAGACCCACTGGACTTATAGATCCTCAAATTTTTATTCGACCTGCTAAAAATCAGGTAGATGACTTATTAAATGAATGCATTACAGTTTCTAAAAATAATCAAAGAATACTAGTCACTACTCTTACAAAAAAAATGGCTGAGGATTTAACAGAATACCTTGATGAAAATGGAATTAAAGTTCGTTACATGCATTCTGATATTGATACGCTAGAAAGAATAGAAATAATAAGAGATTTAAGGCTAGGTATATTTGATGTTTTAATTGGTATTAATCTTTTAAGAGAAGGATTGGATATACCAGAGTGTGCTCTTGTTGCGATTTTAGATGCTGATAAAGAAGGCTTCTTAAGATCTGAAAGATCCTTAATACAAACCATCGGAAGAGCGGCAAGGAATATTGATGGTAAAGTGATTTTATATGCAGATAAAGAAACAGAAAGTATTAAAAAGGCTATCAATGAAACTAATAGAAGAAGAACTAAGCAAATAGAATATAATAAAAAAAATAAAATAACTGCCCAATCTATTAAATCAAAAATTAATGACATTTTAGAGGGAGTATTTGAAAAAGATTACGTTACTTTTAATAATGATATCCCAATCGGTGATAATCTTAAAAAACACCTAAAAATGCTAGAAAAAGAAATGAAAAAAGCTGCCGATAATTTAGAATTTGAGCAAGCAGCAAAAATAAGAGATGAAATAAGAAAACTTCAAGAAATTGAGTTAGAAATTAATATGAGTAGTAAAATTAAAGTTTATAACAATGATGTAAAAACAGAATTAATAGGACGATCGACCCAAGGTAGGGCTGGAATGGTTGTAAAAAAGAAAAGATAAAATGAATAAGAATATTTTAATTACTGGATCTTCACAAAGAATTGGTAAAGCACTATGTTTATATTTTGCAAAAAAGGGATGGAATATTGCTATTCATTTTAATAAATCAAAAAAACAAGCTGAAGTTCTTAAAAAAGAAATAGAACAATACGGTGTAAAATGTGTTCATATCCAAGGTAATCTTTTAAATGCAAAAATAATAAAGGGTTTAATTGCTTCCATAAAAAAAAAGTTAGGTAATATTGATTGTATAATTAACAATGCTTCTATTTTTAATAACGATAGTATTTTAAATTTTAGTGAAAAAAGCTGGAATGAACATATAAAAATTAATCTTTTTGCTCCTGCTACTTTTATTAAAGAATTTTCTAAAATTAAAAATTCATCTCAAAATAAATCTATTATAAACATACTTGATCAAAGAATATTTAAACTAACTCCATATTTTTTTTCATATACTATAAGCAAAACTGGATTGCATATACTAACAAAAACTACAGCCATGAAATTAGCACCTAAAATTAGAGTGAATGCAATAGCTCCTGGCCCCGTCTTTAAAAATATAAGACAAACTCAAAAACACTTTAATAAACAATCAAAAAATACGCTGCTTGGTAAATCTGTTAAAATTGAAGATATATGTGAAACTGCCTATCTTTTAGCAAATAGCAAAACAATTACTGGTCAAGTAATTGCGGTGGATAGCGGCCAAAGTCTAAATTGGAAAACTCCAGATATCATTGGAACCAATGAATAAGACAAATATTATAAAAATTTTCGAGCATAAAAAAAAAATAAAATCTAAAGAAATAATCTTTGTTAAAAACTATACTTGTAAAGCAATTATAGGCTATCATGCCTTTGAAAAGGTAAAGCCGCAAAAATTGAGATTTAATGTTGAAGTCTTAAGTAAAAAAAAAAAAGTAATTGATGGAAATCTTAATTCAGTCATTAATTATGAAGAAATCATTAACAAAATAAATTTTTTTCTAAAAAAAAAATATAATTTTTTGGAATCTTTTGCGAATGATTTAATTAATGAAATTTTTCTAAATCAAAATATCCTAAATATAAAAATAAAAATTGAAAAACTAAATATAATTAAAAACACTGAGTCTGTTGGAATAGAATTCACTAAGACAAGAAATGATTATGAAAAGCTTTGAACAAGGTAAACAAATCATAAAAAACACAATTCAATTTTTGCCTAATGGCCCCGGTGTTTACAAAATGCTAGATGATAAAAAGGTCATTATTTATGTAGGAAAAGCTAAGAACCTGCCTAATAGAATAAATAGTTACATTTCATCTTCTTATTTACCTATCAGAACAGAAAGAATGATTTCTAATACAAAAAATCTAGAATTTATTTCAACACAAAATGAAGCTGAGGCGCTACTACTAGAAGCTAATCTAATAAAAAAAAATCAGCCTCGATATAATATATTATTAAAGGATGATAAATCTTTTCCTTATATTCAGCTTACAAAATCTCATAAATTTCCTCAATTAACAAAATTTAGGGGCAAACAAAATAAAAATGATATTTTTTTTGGCCCCTTTGCATCATCTGGAGCGGCGGGATGGGCAATAAAAACTCTACAAAAAGTATTTCTATTGAGGGTTTGCGATGACTCAATTTTTCACAATAGAAAAAGACCATGTATTTTATATCAAATCAAAAGATGCTCTGCTCCATGTACAAATGAAATCAGCGAAGAAGATTATAATAAACTTGTCATGGACAGTATTAGTTTTTTAAATGGAAAATCTGCTCTTATACAAAAAAAACTTTCTAAAGAAATGGAAGTTGAAAGCAAAAAATTTAATTACGAAAAAGCGGCAACAATTAGAGATAGAATTAAAGCATTAACTCAAATTCAATCATCTCAGCAAATAAATAAAAATAATTTTAATAATGCAGATTTAATTGTTTTATTTCAAAAAAATAATATTACGTGCATTGAGGTATTTTTTTATAGATCAAAACAAAATTGGGGCAACCAAGCTTTTTTTCCAAAACATGACAAAGACGATGATATAGATGATATTTTTTATTCATTTTTAATTCAATTTTATGAAAATAAAATCCCGCCAGAAGAAATTATTTTAAGTGAAAAAATTAAAGATTTAGCACTAATAAAGGCAGCTTTAGAAAAAAAATATAATAAAAAAATTAATATAAAAACTGCACAAAATAATAATGAAACACTTTCAATAAAATTAGCTATTAAAAATGCTCAATTAGCTTTGGACAAAAAGCTTTTGGAGAATAAAAATAATGATCATTTTTTATCATTAATTAATAAAGAGTTTGATTTGGGCTTTAATCCAACGTTAATTGAAGTTTACGATAATAGTCATATTCAAGGATTAAATGCTGTCGGGTCTTTTGTTGTATTCGGAAAAAATGGATTTATCAAAAGAAAATATAGAAAATTTAATATAGCAAAAACAAATATTAATCCCGGGGATGATTACGGAATGTTAAAAGAAGTTCTTTCTAGAAGATTTGCTAAAATTAAGTCAAATAATGATGATGAAATTCCTGATTTAATCATAATTGACGGTGGCAAGGGTCATTATAACGTAGCTAGAAAAATTTTAGATGAACTCGGGTATTTTAATCTAAATATGATAGCGATTGCAAAAAGTGAAAGAAGAAATCAAGGAGATGAGACTTTTTATCATAATAAAAAAGAAATAAAAATTAATAATAATGTATTGTTATTTTTTTTACAAAGATTACGCGATGAAGCTCATAGATTTGCAATTTTTTCACATAGAGCTAAAAGAAAAAATACATTTACCCAATCTGCGCTTGATAATATTGAAGGGATAGGAAAAACAAGAAAAAAAATGCTTTTAAATCACTTTGGATCTGTAAAATTAATAGAGAGCGCAAGTATCGAAGATATGAAAAAAATAAACGGAATAAGTGATTTTGTTGCAAGTAAAATTTATAATTTTTTTAATAAAAATAATTTAGTTTCAAAAAAATGAAAATACCTAACATCCTAACCATTGGCAGAATTCTAATTGCTCCAATATTAGTAGTTATCTATTATTTATCTGGAGAATTAAGTGATTGGTTATCCTGCATTATATTTGTAATAGCCGCTTTTACAGATTATCTAGACGGATTTTTTGCAAGATTATATAAGCAACAATCTAAGTTTGGTGAATTGCTAGATCCAATTGCAGATAAAGTTTTAGTTGCAACAGCCCTTGCACTTTTAATAATGAGTCAAACTATAAAAGGTCCTCATGTAGTGGCAGCAATTATAATAATAACAAGAGAAATTTTAATTTCGGGATTAAGAGAGTTTTTAGCAAAAGCACAAATTTATATTCCTGTAACGAATTTATCTAAGGGTAAGACAGTAATACAAATGACTGCTATTTCTATTTTATTAGCAGGTAATAGCGGTGATAAATTTTTATTTGATTATGGAATTGAGTTAGGAATATATTTGCTTTGGATGTCTGCTATATTAACGCTTTGGACAGGTTACGCATACTTAAGAAAAGGAATAGATCTTATTGATTAATTATTATTAATTTTTATTTACTAATTTTGAATAATTATCGTCTAATTTTTTAATCATATCAACAACAGCAAAATTAATATCTCCTATTTGAGATACTGGTGTTACCTCGGCTGCAGTTCCAGTTAAAAAACACCCATCAAATTTATTAAGTTCCTCGAGTTTTATTTTTCTTTCTAAAACTTTGATCTGAAGTTGTTTAGCAATTTCTATAATTGATCTTCTGGTAATTCCGTCTAAAAAAGAGTCTGCTATTGGGGTGTGAATCTCATTGCTATTAGTTTTGGTAAAAAAAATATTTGCACCTGTAGCTTCTGCTATATTTCCTTGATAATCCATCATTAAAGCATCATGATATTTTTTTTTTTCTGCCTCATGTTTGGATAGAGTTGAAATCATATAAAGGCCTGAAGCTTTTGTATCCCATGGTATGCAATCTGGCGGTGGCTTTTTCCATTTAGAAATATCTAATCTAATTCCTTTAATTTTAATTTGTGGATCAAAATAAGAACCCCATTCCCATGTTGCTATAGCAAAATGAATCTGACTTTTTTGAGCAGATATCGCCATCATTTCACTTCCTCTCCACACCACTGGCCTCACGTAGCCATTTTTGACATTTTGTACAGAAATTATTTCTTTACAGGCTTTATCTATTTGTTCAGCCGAGTAAGGAATCTTCATGCCCATTCTCTCTGCTGAATAAATCAATCTATTTGTATGCTCTCTTAACTTAAAAATTCCCCCATTGTAAACCCTTTCGCCTTCAAACACGCAGCTAGCATAATGAAGTCCATGACTTAGAATGTGTAAATTAGCTTCTTTCCAATCAACTAATTTACCATTGTACCAAATTTTTCCTGATCTTTTATCAAAAGGGACTGGTTCCATTAGAGTAAATAATAATTAAAATTGTATTGGTAAATAAGTAAAGTAGATATGTCAATAAAACTGACGTACAATAAAATTTTAAAATGAAAGATCTTTTATATTTAAGAGAAAAAAGTTTAAAAGAAATTTTAGAACTCATTTTTCAAGCTTACATAGACTCTTATTCTGATCCAAATGAAGTATTAAAAAAAAATTCTTTTGGTAGAGCGCATCACAGGTTACTTTGTATTATAGAAGGAAGTCCTAATATCACTATTGCTGATATATTAAGAAAATTGAAAATTACTAAACAAAGTTTAAGTAGAGTTCTTCAAGATCTAATAAAAAAAAATATTATATCACAAAAAAAAGGCACAAAGGACGGTAGACAAAGAGAATTAGTATTAACTGAAAAAGGAATTAAGCTTTGCCATGAAATTTATAATAAACAAAAAAAAAGAATAATTAATGCGCTTAAAAATTCAACTTCTGATGAAGTTTCTAATTTTAAGTCAATAATGAAAAAGATAATTTATGGATAATTCAAAGATACATATTTTAATTATTGATGATGATGAAAAGATTAGAGATTTACTTAAACAATATTTAAAAAATAATAATTTTTTCGTATCTACGGCAATCAACGCTTCTGATGCTGAAGAAAAGTTAAAAATTATAAAATTTGATTTAGCAATTATTGATATAATGATGCCTGGTAAAGACGGTTTGCAACTTACAAAAGAAATTAGGGAAAAAATAGACCTTCCTATTATTCTTCTAACCGCAAAAGGTGAGCCTGAAGATAGAGTCCGAGGATTAGAATTGGGGGCAGAAGATTATTTGCCAAAACCCTTTGAACCTAAAGAACTTTTATTAAGAATTAAAAATGTAATTAAAAGAATAAGAAAAAATAAATATGTAATAACTTCAATTAAAATAGGAAAAGCAAGTATTAATATGAAGAAAATGGAAATTCAAAAAGAAAAAAAAGTAATTAAAATAAATGCTAGTGAAAAAATTCTTCTAGAGAATATGATTGGTTCTGCAGGAAAAATATTTTCCAGAGAAGAGATATCAAAAATTACAAATCTAACTCAAGAAAGAAGTATAGATGTATTGGTAACCAGACTTAGGCAAAAAATTGAACCTGATCCAAAAAATCCAAAATATCTCCAAACGGTCAGAGGAACTGGATATGTTCTGTGGCTAGATTGAAATGTTAAGAAAAATATTTCCTCGAACTTTACTTTTTAGATCTCTATTAATTATAGTAGTACCAATTATACTTATACAGGTTGTAATTGGAGCAGTTTTTTTTGATAGTATTTGGTATAAAACCAACAGAGGCTTAGTAAGAGCTACCACAAATGAAATTAATACATTCTTAGAACTCTACCCTGAATTTAAACAAAAAAATAAAGTTAGTGAATTAATTAACACTTTCAAGAATAATAGCGGACTCATAATCTCAATCAAAAAAGAAATTCGAGAACTACCATCTACAGAAACAGTCAAATGGTACAGTCTGTACGATAAAATTGTTGTAGAGGAGTTCTCAGACAAATTAAAAAATCCATATTGGCATAACGTGAGATTTGATAGTTCGAATGTTCAGGTTTTAATAATGTTTAATAAGAATGAAATTATTGAATTTTTAATAGCCAAATCAAAAATAAGATCAACATCGGGAAGAATATTTGCACTTTGGATTACTATACCATCATTTATATTTTTAATTATTTCAATAATATTTTTGCGCAATCAAATAAGGCCGATTGTTCACCTGTCTCGAGCTGCAGAAAAATTTGGCAAAGGGCAATTTGATAGTGATTTTAAAATTTCTGGTGCTCTAGAAATTAGACAGGCTTCTTATGAATTTGAAAGAATGAAAAGAAGAATTTTAAAACACATTAGTCAAAGAACAGCAATGTTGTCGGGTATTAGCCATGATTTAAAAACCCCTCTCACACGATTAAAGTTACAAATTGAGCTTTTAAATAAAAATCAAAAGTTAAATTCTTTAAAAGAAGAAATTAATGAAATGGAAAAAATGATCAATGAATATCTTGATTTTGCAAGTAATCAATATTCACAAGCTTTAGAAAAATTTAATATTTATCAATTAATTCAAAATTTAATTGAAAAGAGTTTTAAAAAAAATATTAAAATAATTAGTCCTAAAAATTTAATATTTACAGGAAGAAAAAATCTTATCAGAAGATGTATTGCTAATATCATAAATAACTCTCAAAAATATGCTGAAAATATATTAATTACTTGCAAAAAAATCAAAAATACTACTCAAATTACTATTGATGATGACGGACCTGGAATTGCAGATGAGCACAAGGATAAAGTATTTAGGCCATTTTATAGGATCGACCAATCTAAATCTTTTAAAGATAGTAATTTTGGATTAGGTCTTTCCATTGTTGAAGATATAGTTAATTCACACGGTGGGACTGTAAAATTATTTAACAATCCAAAAGGTAAGGGCTTGCGAGTTTTATTATCTTTTCCCAACTAATTTTTTTAATTTTTGTATTTCAAGTTTTAGACTATTAATTTTATTTTTTAATTCTTCTAAATCACGACTATGTGAATTATTTAATTCATTCATAGTTTTTTCTTTTTTAAACTGAATAAGATTTTTTATTTCTTGTTTGATATCTTTTGTTGTTAAAAGACTTAATTGAAATAAGTTAGTTAAATTATTAATAATTTTTTTATAATTAATCATATATTCTTTTTAATAATATAGTTATAAATAATTTTAAGATTATTTAAATGTATATTCACAATCTAGATCCCATCATAATTAATTTTGGTTTCCTAGAAATACGCTGGTACTCTTTAGCCTATATTTTTGGCATATTTTTGGGTTTTTACTATGCAAAATATTTAATTAAAAAATTCTGGTACAAAGAAAATATTAATGTCCAAGTTCTAGATAATTTTTTAATTTATTTAATTTTAGGAATTATTTTAGGAGGAAGATTAGGATATATTTTATTTTATAATTTTAATTATTACTATCAAAATCCCCTTGAAATATTATTTTTATGGCGAGGAGGAATGTCTTTTCACGGTGGCGTTATAGGTGTTTTGATTGCCTCATTAATTTTTGCAAAGAAGAATAATGTAAAAATACTGGTTTTAACTGACATAGTCGTCTGCGCAACGCCAATTGGTATATTCCTTGGAAGAATTGCTAATTTTATAAACGGAGAGTTGTATGGAAAAAAAACGTTTTCAGATTATGGCGTTATTTTTCCCAAAATTGATATGGAACCAAGACATCCCTCACAACTTTATGAGGCAATTCTTGAAGGTTTAATATTATTTTTTTTACTTAATATTATATTAAAATTCAAAAAAAAATTATTTAACGGTGAGTTATCTTGTTATTTTTTAATCTTTTATTCAATATTTAGAATTATATCAGAATTATTTAGAGAGCCGGACAAACATATTGGATATATAATTTTCAATATATCCTTAGGAACGATTATAAGTTTTAGCTTTTTAATTTTTGGAATAATTGCATTTAAGATAATTAAAAATGAATCTTTTAGAAAAACTAATTTATAAAAAAAAAGTTATCACGCTTGATAAATTCATAGATATTGCCTTATATAACAAGCAATTAGGCTACTACCAAACTAAAAAAATATTTAGCCGCGATGGAGATTTTATAACATCTCCTTTAATCTCTAGTATTTTTTCAGAAATGATATCGATATGGATTGTATCCTATTGGATTTATTTAAAAAAACCAAAACAAATAAATATTTTAGAGTTAGGACCAGGAAATGGGTTAATGATTAATCAAATAATAAATTCATTAAAAAAAATTAAAACTTTTGATGCTAAATTCACTATTTATTTACATGAAAAAAGTGAGTCATTAGTTAAAGTTCAAAAAAAAAATTTAAATATTTTTAAAAATATAATCTGGACTAAAAATATTAATGAAATTAAGCAATATCCTACAATCATTATAGCAAATGAATTTTTTGATGCTTTTCCAATAAAACAATTTTTCAAAATCAATACTAAGTGGCATGAACAATGCATTTCTTTTAAAAATAATATAAAAAGAATTATTTATTATAAAAATAAGATTAATAACAATTATCTTAAGAAATATTCAAAATTTTTTAATATTAATAAAAGTAGAGTCATTGAGTATCCAGTGAAAATTGAAAATTATATAAATTCAATTTCCAAAATTTTAAAAAAAAATAATGGAGTCTTTTTGACTTTTGATTATGGCTACTCTGATAGTATCGGGAAAAATACTTTGCGAGCAATAAAAAAACATAAAATTGTTAATTTGCTTAAAGAATATACTGATTGCGATATTACTTTTGATGTTAATTTTAATATATTAAAAAATATTTTTAAAAAAAATAACATTAGGCATATTGGAACTGTATCTCAAAATTTTTTTTTACAAAAACTCGGCATTATGGAAAGGGCAACACAAATAATAAAAAAGCAGAATGTTAATGACAGCAAAGATTTAATTTTAAGTATAAATAAACTTATAAATCCGAAAGAAATGGGTAGCACTTTTCAAGCATTAGCTTTTTGCAATAAAGATTGTAAATTTAATCTTGGTTTTATCTAATGATTTTTTATTCCAGAAAAATTAACAAAATAAAAGGCATTAAGAGTTTTTTTTTCTCAAGGAACAATGGACGATCAAAAGGAATTTATAAAAGTTTAAACTGCGGAATAGGATCTAATGATAAAAAAAAAAATGTTATAAATAATATTAAAATAGTTGCAAAAAAAATTAACTCTAAATTTAGTAATCTAATTTTGCTTAGACAATATCATAGTAATAAAATAATTAATTTTGACAATTTTTTAATAAAAAAGAGATACAAAGCCGATGGAATTATTACTTCAGTTCCAAAATTTTCACTCGGAATTTTAACTGCAGATTGTGTGCCAATTTTAGTCGCGGATAAAGAAAATAAAATAATTGCAGCTATACACTCTGGATGGAAGGGCGCAAATTCTGGAATTATTGAAAACTTAATTAAAAAATTTAAAGAGAAGAAATCAAAAATTTCAAATCTAATCGTTGCGATTGGACCTTGTATTGCAAAAAAAAATTATGAAGTACAAAAAGATTTTGTTAATAAAATTAAATTAAAAAATAAAAATTTTAAAAAATATTTTACAAATAATAATAAAAAAATTTATTTTAATTTACGATTATTTGTTAATGATAAATTTTTAAGATTAGGAGTTCTAAAAAATAATATTGAACATATCAATAAGGATACCTATGGTGATTATAAAAATTTTTTTAGCTACCGAAGATCTTTACATAATAATGAGTCAGATTACGGAAGATGTATTTCTGCAATTTGTAGATATTAATTGATTAAATAATTATAAAATTATATAAAAAGATCTCATGAAGATTGTATCTGGAACGAGTAGTATCTCCCTAAGTGATCAAATTTGTAAATATTTAAAAACAAAACCAACGCAAAGAGATATTAAAAGATTTGCAGACTCAGAGGTCTACGTCGAGATCAAAGAAAATATGAGAGGTAACGATGTATACTTAATTCAATCAACTTCATACCCTGCTAACGACAATATTATGGAGTTACTAATATGTATAGATTCGTTACGAAGATCTTCTGCAAAAAATATAACCGCAGTCATCCCTTACTTTGGTTACGCAAGACAAGATAGAAAAGTTGTACCTAGATCTCCTATAAGTGCAAAATTAGTTGCAAACTTAATTACAAATGCTGGAGCAAACAGAGTTCTAACAATGGACCTTCATGCAAATCAAATTCAAGGTTTTTTTGATATTCCCGTTGATAATTTATATGCAGCTCCAGTTCTTTTAAAACATATATTAAAAAATATTGGAACAAAAAATATTGTTTGTGTTGCGCCAGATGTTGGGGGTGTAGAAAGAGCGAGAGCTATTGGAAAACGATTGAACGCTGGCTTAGCGATTATTGATAAAAGAAGAGAGCGTCCAGGACAATCCGAAGTTATGAATGTTATTGGAGAAATCAAAAATAAATCTTGCATTATAATTGATGATTTAATTGATAGCGGAGGAACAATCTGTAACGCTGCTGATGCTTTAATAGAAAAGGGTGCAAAAGAAGTTTATTGTTACGTAGTTCATGGCGTTCTTACAGGCTCTTGTATTGATAAAATTAAAAAATCTAAAATAAAAAAAATTGTTATCACTGACACAATTGACAATACAAAAAAAGTAAAAGGAGTTTCTAAAATAGAGGTTGTAAGTATTGCTCCGCTGATTGCTGAAGCTATCAAGCGAATATCTCAATCAACTTCGGTTTCTAGCTTATTCAAATAAATAACAATAACTTGTTTTTTTTTATAACTTAATATAAAACAAGCCGTCTTGATAATATGGAAAATTTAAAGATCGAAGCATCAGAAAGAAAAATTAATACAAAAGGTGATCTTAAAAAATTAAGATTAGAGGGTTTTCTACCAGGCATTTTATATGGTGATAAAGAAAAAAACCTACCTTTAGCAGTAAAAAAAATATTAATTAAAAAAATGTTAGAATCCTCAAACTTTATGAGCTCTGTAATTGAAATGAGTATAGGTGGATCAAAACATAAAGTTTTAACTAAAGATATTAATTTTCATCCTTTAAATAATGAACCAATACACATAGATTTTCAAAAAATTAAGCCTGGTACGAAGGTAACTGTCAATATTCCTGTAAAATTTATTAATAATGAAAATTGTCCAGGATTGAAAATGGGCGGGGTTTTAAACATTGTAAGAAGAAAAATAGAATTAAGATGTGCTGCTGAAAATATTCCTGCTGAAATTGTAGTTGACTTAGCTAATAAGGAAATGAATGAAAGTATTCACATATCTTCTGTAAAATTACCTGATGGTGCAAAACCAGTAATTAGCGATAGAGACTTTACTATAGCAACTATAGCTGCCCCTACAGTTGTTAAAGAACCTGAACCAGCTGCCGCTGCTGCGGGCGATGCTGCTGCAGGAGATGCGGCAACTACTGCTGAGGGCGGAGCTACTGCTGCAGGTGATGCTAAACCTGCTGATGGAAAAACTAAACCAGGAGAAACAGCAAAAACTCCTGAGGCTGCGAAAAAACCTGCAGCTGCTGCACCTGCAGATAAAAAGAAATAACATCTAAATGTTATTATTTGCGGGGTTAGGAAATCCAGATCCAAAGCATGCAAACAACAGACATAATGTAGGCTTCAAACTTATTGATGCTTTAAATAAAAATTTTGGACTTTCAAAACAAAAACCAAAATTTAAAGGCCTACTAACTAATGGTCAAGTTCAAGATAACAAAGTTATAGTAGTCAAGCCATTAACTTTTATGAATAATTCAGGAATGTGTATTAGAGAAATAACTGATTATCACAGAATTAAAACTAATAATATTTTTGTATTTCATGATGATATGGACATAGAAATTGGAAAAATAAAAACGAAAAATGGAGGATCTAGCGGCGGTCATAACGGCATTAAGTCCATAGATGACTCTATAGGAACAGATTACAATCGTATTAGGATTGGAATAGGTCATCCTGGAGATAAAGAATTAGTAGACAAACATGTGCTTAATGATTTTACAGAAGAAGAAAAGATAATAATAGATCAGGTTATCAAAAAAATATTTAAAAATATAAATCTTCTCATAGAAAAAAAATTAGACGATTTCACTTCTAAAAGTAATCAGTAAGTCTATATGAGTTTTAAATGTGGAATTGTAGGTTTACCTAATGTTGGTAAATCAACTCTATTTAATGCATTAACAAAATCTAAAAATGCCCAAGCAGCTAATTTTCCTTTTTGCACAATTGAGCCAAATATTGGAGTTGTAACAGTTCCTGACGAGAGGTTAGAAAAACTTTCAAATATTGCAAAATCTGAAAAAATCATTCCCACTTACATCACATTTGTGGATATTGCTGGGCTAGTAGCTGGCGCATCAAAGGGTGAAGGTTTAGGCAATAAATTTCTTGCGAACATTAGAGAAGTTGATGCTGTAATACACATGCTGAGATGTTTTGACTCAAGTGAAATACAAAATGTTAATAAAACAGTTGATCCTATAAGAGATTTAGAAACAGTAGAAACTGAAATGATGATTTCAGATTTAGAATCTGTTGAAAAAAGGCTATCTCAAAAAAAAAATAAAAATAATGATATAAATAAAGACACTTTTGATATCTTAGAACATGTTTATGAGTCTTTAAAAAAAGGAATTCGTCCAGAGAAATTAGAGGAAAAATTTGATAAAAAGCTAGTTAAAAATTTAGGAATTCTATCAACTAAACCTAGAATTTTAGTTTGTAATGTGGACGAGGAAAGTGTGAGCTCAGGAAATTCTTACTCACAAAAAATTAAAGAAAAATTCAAGAATGATACAGTAGTTATTGTTTCTGCTGAAATAGAACAACAAATTACTGAACTTAAAGATTTAGAGGCAAATGAATTTATGAAAGAGATTGGAATTAAAGAGTCTGGATTAGATCAAATAATAAAAGCTGGATATAAAATTCTAAATTTAACTACCTATTTTACCGTAGGTCCTAAAGAAACTCATGCATGGACAATTGAAAAAAACTGCAAAGCTCCAGATGCTGCTGAAGTTATTCATTCCGATTTTAAAAAAGGATTTATTAAAGCTGAGGTTATATCCTACATAGACTATATTCAGTACGCAGGGGAAGTTGGTGCTCGCGATAATGGAAAATTAAAAATTGAAGGTAAGGACTATGAGGTTGCTGACGGAGATGTCTTACACTTTAGGTTCAACACGTGACCAAATCTTTTTCTTAACAAGATAAACTAAAACAGTAAGAATTAATAAATAAATTACAGTTTTAAAGCCAAGTCTCTTTCTAGCTTCTAAATGGGGTTCTGAAGCCCAAGTTAAAAAGGTTGTTACATCTTTTGCAAGTTGCTCTTCCGTTGCTACGGTTCCGTCTGAATAATTTACAGAGTCCTTATTTAATGGTTTTGCCATTTTAATTTTATTGCCTGGCATATATTTATTATAATAAACCCCGTCCTCGAGTTTTACATTTTTAGGAGGCTTATCGTCATAACCCATTAGAACAGAATAAATATAATCTGCCCCCCCTGCTCGAGCTTTCACTAAAACTGACATATCCGGAGGATATGCACCGCCGTTTGCAGCTCTTGCGGCTTTTTCATTAGCGAAAGGGCTGACAAATTTATCAGATGGTTTTCCCGGCCTTTTAAACATTTCTCCGTTATCGTTAGGTCCGTCTAAAACTTCAACTTTTGATGCTATAGCCTTTACCTCTTCCTCTGAAAAACTAGGGCCGCCAACTTCAGATAAATTACGATAACTTAAAAGATTCATTGAGTGACAGGATGCACAAACTTCTGTGTATACTTGGTAGCCTCTTTGAAGTGAGGCTCTGTCAAATTTTCCAAAGAACCCGTTAAAAGACCAATTTTGTGTCAAAAGTTTTTCTTGTTTCTCAGCTGAAAATGAACCGTTAGTAATAAAACTTAACAGCAAAAAAGATAAAATTAACTTCTTCAAAAACATTAAAAAAGCTTAAAAGTTTTAATTTTGCCTTGTTTTTTCCATTGTTCAAACTCATGAATACTATTTGGCATAGGCAAAGGTTTTTCAATTAAAGAAACTAAAGGTGCTATAATCAAGAAAAATAGAAACCAATATGCAGTCCCAACTCTGCCAATAAGAAGATATATTCCTTCAGCAGGCATACCTCCGACATACATTAATATAAAAAAATCCAAAACAAATAAAAAAACAAATTGTTTCCATATTGGTCTAAAAACTGAAGATCTAATTTTTGATAAATCTAGCCAAGGCAATAAACCTAAAATCGCAATGCTGCTTACCATCGCAATGACTCCCATTAATTTATCTGGAATGCTTCTTAAAATTGCATAAAAAGGCAAAAAATACCACTCAGGTACAATATGCGCTGGAGTTACCAATGGATCTGCTGGAATATAATTATCAGGATGACCAAGATAGTTTGGTGCGTACATTGTTATAATTACGAATGCGAACAAAAAAATTAACATTGCAAATAAATCTTTGCTAGTCGTGAAAGGAGCAAAACTTACTGTGTCCCTTGTATCTTTTGGCTCAATACCAGAAGGATTATTTGAGCCAACTATATGTAAAGCGATAACGTGAAAAATGACAATTCCTAATATTCCAAAAGCAATTAACCAATGAAGAACATAAAAACGATTTAAGGTAGCATCCCCCACAGCATAGTCACCCCATAACCAAGTTACTATGGACTCTCCAACGAAAGGTACTGCTGAAAATAAATTTGTTATAACTGTTGCTCCCCAATAGCTCATTTGACCCCATGGCAATGTGTAACCAAGAAAAGCTGTAGCCATCATTAAGAAAAATATTACAATTCCAATTAGCCACATCAACTGTCTGGGTTCTTTATATGAACCGTAATACAACCCTCTAAAGATATGAATATAAACTGCTATGAAAAAAAAGGAGGCAAAATTCATATGCATGTACCTTATTAACCAACCAAAATTTACATCTCTCATAATTTTTTCTACTGACTCAAATGCCTCTGAAGATGAGGGTTTATAGTGCATACCTAAGACTAGACCTGTAACTATTAAAAAAATTAAACAGATCATTAGAATTCCGCCCAAACTCCAAAGATAACTTAAATTTTTAGGGACCTGAAAATCTAAATATTCGTATTTAAACATTCTAAATATTGGAAGACGATTATCTATCCAACCGACAACTCCTTTAAATGGAGACCCACCTACTTTATTTGTATGAACTGGTTTATATTCAGCGTTAGTATTTTCTAAATTTTTATCACTCATTATTTTTAACTATCCTAATTTAATCTTATTATCTCCAACAAATTCATAGTTTGGAACCTCTAAATTTGTTGGTGCAGGACCTTTTCTGATTCTGCCTGAACTATCATAATGTGAACCATGACAAGGACAGAACCATCCACCTGCATATTCTCCCTTTCCACTTATAGGGACACATCCTAAATGAGTACATACGCCGACAAGAACTAACCATTCAGATTTTTTTACTCTTTTATTATCAGGTTGAGGATCTTTAAGTTCCTTAAGATCAACCTTTTCGGCATTTAAAATTTCTTCTTTGGTTCTTCTTTTTACAAAAACTGGTTTTCCTCTCCATAAAACAGTTATTTCTTGCCCCTCTTTAATTTTAGATAAATCTACTTCAATAGAAGCAAGTGCTTTTACTGATGCGTCTGGATTCATTTGATTTACAATTGGCCAAACCGCTGCTCCCACTCCAACTGCACCAACAGCAGTTGTTGCAACGGTTAAGAAATCTCTTCTATTTTTTTTCTCTGAATTATTGTTATTTTCTGACATAACTATTTAATTTAATTATTTCTAAACTATTTTCTTTTCCATAGCCAGAATGACGCATAAATAATAAATTTCTTCTATGTATAATATTGCATTATTTCAACCGGATATTCCTCAAAATACAGCTGCAACCATAAGATTGTGTGCATGTTTAAATGTTACTCTAGAAATAATTGAACCCTGTGGATTTCAATTTAATGAAAAAAAACTAAAAAGCATTTACATGGATTATTATGAAAAATGCAAAATTATAAGACATTTATCATTTGAAGATTTTATTGAAACTAAAAATAATAAAAGAATAATTTTATTAACAACTAAAGCAAAAAAAATTTATTATAATTTTCAATTTAAGAGGGATGACACAATTTTATTTGGAAGAGAAAGTGCCGGGGTTCCAGACTCTGTACATAAAATTGTTAATGAAAGATTAAAAATTCCTATCTCTAAAGATACTAGGTCTTTGAATGTTGTCACTTCTGTTTCTATTGTGTTATCTGAAGCGCTAAGGCAAAATAATTACTCTAATATTTAATGATAAATTTAAATTTTGAAGAAAAAAAAATTGCAGCTGAAAATTGGTTTAAAAATCTTAGAAATTCTATTTGTGCAGAATTTGAAAAAATTGAGTACCTAAAATCTAAAAAAAAAAAAATTTTTAAAAAAAATAACTGGAAAGCTGGAGGAAATTCAAAAGGCGGAGGTACTTTCGCATTAATTGAAAATGGATCTGTTTTTGAAAAGGTAGGAGTTAATATTTCGACAATCTCAGGAAAATTTCATAAACAATTTAGGAAAAAAATTCCTGGCGCTTTAAATAATCCTAATTTTTGGGCCTCCGGAATATCTGTTGTAGCTCACATGAAAAATCCAAAAGTTCCTGCATTTCATTTTAATACAAGATTTATAGTTACTTCAAAATCTTGGTTTGGTGGTGGAATGGATATGACGCCTTCAATTAAAGACTTAAAACAAAAAAAGTATTTTCATCAAGAAATTAAAAAAATGTGCAATCTTCATGATAAAAATTATTACTCTCAACATAAGAAAAATTGCGATCAATATTTTTATTTACCTCATAGAAATGAACCTAGAGGAGATGGCGGAATATTTTACGATTATCTTAATTCCAAGAATTGGATTAAAGATTTTAATTATACAAAAGATGTTGGAATAACTTTTTTAAAAATATCTTCTAGAATAATTCAAAAAAAAATGTTTCTAAAATGGAATGATAAAGATAAAGAAAAGCAATTAATTAAAAGAGGAAGATATGTTGAATTTAATTTGCTATATGATCGAGGTACAAAATTTGGTTTAAATACCAATGGTAATATTAATGCTATTTTTATGTCGCTTCCTCCAATTGCAAAATGGTAAAATTATAAATGGAAAAAGAACCAATTACTCCTCAGGGCTTGGAAAAGATTAAAATTGAATTACAAGAAAGAATTTCTGTAATTAGACCAAAAATTGTCAATGCTATTTCTGAAGCAAGGGCTCATGGTGATCTTAAGGAGAATGCTGAGTATCATGCAGCAAAAGAGGAGCAAGGACACAATGAAAGAAGAATTCAAGAAATCGAAACAACAATTGCAACAGCTAATATTGTAGATGTTACAAAAATTAAAAATGATAACAAAGTAATATTTGGAGCAACAATTTTTTTGCTAGATATGGAAACTAATGAAAAAAAAAAGTACAAAATTGTAGGTAAAGATGAAGCAAATGCAAAGGAAGGTCTATTGTTCTATAAATCTCCAATTGCTTTAGAACTAGTCTCAAAACATACTGGTGACTTTGTTTCTGTCAAAACTCCAGCGGGAGAAAAAAACTATGAAATTATTGAAGTTAAATATATCTAATCTCGAGTTAAATATTTTTTAAGTTTAATTTAAAGTTATTTTTAATCCAATAATTTTTAAGAAAATCTAATTTTTTTCCAAGTTCTAATCCTTGTTTAAATCCCTTTTTCATTAAAAAATTTCCAGTAATAGGAAATCTTGGAACCTTAAATCTTTTGATAAATTTCCTATATTTTTTTAAAGTATTTATGTTCATCTCTTTTTTTAGACAAAAAATAAAATTTAAAAAGTCTAAAGCTAAATCTTTTTTATAAAAATATATTTGTCGCTTAATAATTTGGTAATTGTAAGGTTTTTTTTTTAGAATTTTAAATTCTTTACAAATTAAATTTAGATAATGTTTATCCTTATTAGATAACTTAAATTCTCTCAAAAAATGTGATATTGTTTTATCTTTTCCAATTAATAATATTGAAATTAGTTGTATATAACCAAGATTTAATCGTAGTTTTTTATTTAAGACTTTAACTTTATTTAATCTATTAAAAAATTTTAGTTTGTATACTTTATGAATAATATTTTTAAAATAATTATTATTGATAATATTAAAAAAATTTTGATTCTCTAAAATTTTTTTTAACTCTATAAATAATCTTTCTCTTGAAATTAATTTTAAAAACTTAATATTTTTATTAATAATTTTTATAATATTTCGATCATTAATATTATAATTATAAACTAGTGAAAATCTTATAAACCTTATAATTCTTAAATAATCCTCTTTAATTCTTGATTCTGGATTACCAATAAAATTAATTTTTTTATTTTTTAAATCTTTTAATCCATTTACAGGATCAAAGATTTTACCAGATTTATCACAATAAATTGCATTAATTGTAAAATCTCTTCTCAAAGAATCTTCTAACCAATTCTTAGTAAGCTTTATTTCTGTATGTCTACCATCAGAATTTATATCTTTTCTTAATGATGTAATTTCATATTTATAATTTTTAGATAAAGCTGTAATCGACCCATATTTAATTGCTAAATCTAAAACTTTATATTTATTTTTGAGTAATATTTTTTTAACTATTTGTGGCTTATAAGTAGTGGCTAAATCAATATCTGTTGTAAGTTCACCTTCTAATGCTTTTCTTACACAGCCACCGACAAACTGCGTGTGAACTTTTTGACTAGATGGGTTTAAAATCGAAATTATTTTTTTATTTTCTTTTGAAAATAAAAATGTTTTTTTCATTAAAAATATTAGTATAATTCTATTTTGCCAGAGATTATATTATTTTTTTCCAATAATTTTTTAAATAAAATTTTTTCTTTTCTTACATTTATTGCAAAATATATATTATTATTAATCTCAAAACCAAATTGCCCATAATAATTTAATTCTCCAATTAGGATAATAAAATTAATATTTTTTGAATTAATATCACTTATACTTTTGTTCATTAATTCTCGACCTATTCCTCTTCCCTTATATATTTGGTCAACTATTAAAGGTCCCAACATCAAACCACTCTGGTCTTTTATTTTGCAATTAAAATATCTAATACTTCCTATTATTTTATTACCTTTATAATAAACTTTTGAATACTTTATATTGGGTATAAGGCCATCTCTTAATCTAAAACTTGGTCTGGCATATCTTCCTGGACCCAAAACATTTTCTTCAAGTAAAAGAATTTTTTTGTTATCTAATTTTTTTTCTTCTCTAATCACTATATTTGTTTAAGGCTTGGCTGGGGCTCCAGGATTCGAACCTGGGATGGCGGGATCAAAACCCGCTGCCTTACCGCTTGGCTAAGCCCCAATATTTATTTTAGAGATAAGGTTATATTATTTTTGCTTTCTTTATCCAATAACTTTTATAATGTTTTTTTAGAACAAAAATAGCTTTAGCTAGTTGTGCGTTATTTTGAAAAATAGCAAAGCAGGCTGATCCACTGCCAGTCATTCTTGCTAATTTACAACCTTTTAATTTCTTTAGTGAAATTAGTAATTTTAATATGACACTATTATTTTTAAAAGCACTTTGTTCTAAATCATTTCCTTCATAATTTAAGAATTTAAATAAATAATTTAAATTTAAAATATTCTTCTTTAATAGTGAAATTTTATAATTATTACTTTTTGAAAATATTTTATTGGAAAGGTAAATTTTTTTCGTAGGGTTAAGACAATTTGGGTAAATTAGTAACAAATTAAGTTTTGGCTTCTTATTAAATGTAAAAATTTTATTACTTGCTCCGTAAAGAAGCTTAAAATTAGTATTTAAACATGGCTCTACATCAGCTCCTATTTTATTACATATTGAGGAAATTGTTCTTTTTTTTAGATTTAATTTTAATCGTTTATTAAAAAAATTAAGTAAGGCAGAAGCATCCGCTGACCCCCCTCCCAATCCAGAGCCTAGTGGCAAATTTTTTATAATTTTTATTGTAAATTTATGCGCATTAAATTTTGGATATTTTTTTAATATATTTAATAATTTTAATACTGAATTATGAGTGGCGCTTATTCCTTTTGAAAATTTGCCTGTAAAAATTATCTGATTATTTGTGTTACTAGAAGATATTAAAATTTCGTCGTAAATATCAAAAAAACAAAATAATGTTTCTATTTGATGATACTTATTTTTTAATTTTTTAATTACTTTTAAATATAAATTAATTTTACCATAAGCTTTAAGACTTGTTTTTATAAACATTTTCTAATCCAAAAATTATTTTATTATAAATGGCTTCTTTTAAATCTTTTTCAATATTTTTTAACTTAATTGCATTTTGCCAAACATATCTAGCTTGTATCTCTTTTCCATTAGTCCAAAGAACATCTCCGTAATGATCATAAATCACTGCTTCAGAAGGTTCTTTCTCATAAGCTATTTGTAAAAGTTCTTCAGCCTTATCAAAATCTTTTAATAAAAAATATGCCCAACCTAATGAGTCTAAAATATATCCCTGACCTTTACTAATACTAACGGCTTCAATTAACATTTCTTTTGCTTGATCTAAATTAATTTTTTTTTCTAACCAACTATATGCCAAATAATTTAAAACCTCAGCCTGCTTAGGTGAAATTTTAAGAGCTTTATAAAAATTTTTTTCAGCATTATCCCAGTCACCCGCTCGCTCTTGGCTTATGGCCAAGTTATAGTAATAATTCCAATCACTGTTTTTTTTAGCATTTAGTAGTTCAATTGATTTTTCATATAATACTATTGATTTTATATAATTTTTATTTCCTCTTAAAAAATTTGCGAGTTCAAAATATTTTTCAGACATAAAAAAATCATTTTTATTTAAAAAGTTCTCAAGTAAATTAATTTGCTTGTCTGAGCTAGTATTTGTTAAAAATTTTAATCTTGTAAAATTAGCATACCAATAAAATTCTTTTCCTAATTGTTCAATGACTTGGATTTCCTTTTCTGACTCTTCAAAATTTTTTAACAAAATAAGATTTTCAATTTTAAGGACTTTGTTTGATAAAAAGTTGGGGTTCAAATATTCACTTAAATTTAAATAAAAATTTGAAATTTGCACTTGTTCATAGTTTTGATAAAAATTTGAAAACAAATAAAATAATTCAGCTAAACCATGGTTAATATTTTTTCTTTTATAAAATCTATCTATTTTATGAAATTTATTTTCACGGACATCTAAAAAAAGCTGCTTAAATAGCAAATTTTCTGACCCAATCTCAATGTTTTGATCTATTATTTCTTTAATTTTTTCTTTTTTATTTTTTTCTAAATAATAAGACAAATAAAAATAGTTGTATCTGCCTAGTTCTTTTTTATTAAGTATCTCATCATGGTACAATTCAATATTTTTTTGATTATCTAGATATAAATTTATTAAAATTTTTTGTGTTAGAGAAATATTTTTAAAACTTGAATTTAATCGATTGATCTTTTCATTAATATCATTTGTGTTTTTATTAGGTAAATCTGCCCATATATTAAGAAACTGATATAAATCAATTAATAACGGATCGCTTAGATTTTGCTTCGGTAAAGAAATATAATTCTTTAATTTTGAATATCTCTCTTTTTTAAAATCATGAACAAATAATATAAAATTATACGGATATAATGATTGATAGGATTTATCTAACTTTTTTATAAATATATAGGCTTCTTCAATCTTGCCATTATTAACAAGTGCTTCAACGTACTTAAGATTAAAATCTGAATGATAATGACCTAAATTTTCAATATTACCAAAAAAACTGTAGGCTTTTTGAGAATCATTTTTTTGTAATGATATGTTGCCAGATAAATAATTAGAAAAATAATTTGAATTTTTTATTAACTCTTTTTTATTATCTAAAATATTTGCATTCAAATCAGAATTATTTACTATAAATAACAATAAAATAATTAATAAATAAGTCTTTTTATTCATATAATGTATAAAAAAAATTTGAGTAGCAAAACTATAAACCTCCTAGAATACTATTCAATATTAAATATTACTAATTTATTTTCTGATACAGCAATAAAATCTAAGAAACAATTATTAATTAATAAAGAACAATACATTTTTGAGTTGTTTAAACAAATTGGTGTCCAACTAAACATAAAAAAAATTAATAGTTTTTTTTACAAAGGAAATCTAAATTCCAAGATTATGATACTAGGCGATTGTCCAAATGATGAGGATATTAAAAATCAAGAAATTTTTTCAGGACCTAGAGGTGAACTCTTAAACAAAATGTTATCTTCAATATCCCTTGAGAAAGAAAAATACTATTTATCAAATATTTATTTTGAAAAACATAATGATAAAATAAGTAAGTATAATTTTTATAAAGATATTTTGATCAAACATATAAAAATTATTCAACCAAAATATATTTTATTTCTTGGTGAAACTGCCGCTAATTTTTTTAATAATTCCAACCAATTAATATTAGATATCAGGGGAAAATGGGGTTCAATTATTATTAATAATAATAAAATTAATACATTTGCTACTTTTGACCCTGAAATATTATTAAAAAAACCTGAAAATAAAAAATTATCATGGGAAGATCTTAAAAAATTTAGGAATGAAATATTTAATAATTAATGAATTTTTCTTTTGATCTAAAATTTGGTAATAACATAATCGGCGTAGACGAGGTCGGTAGAGGGTGTCTTGCTGGACCCGTTTTTGCTGCTGCTATCAGATTAGATCAAGATAACTTTCCCAAAGAAATTAATGACTCTAAAAAACTCAGTATACTTCAAAGAATGAAGATATTTAAAGAACTTACAAAAAAATGTGAATACAGCATTGGCATCGCTTCTGTTAAAGAAATTGAAAAATTTAATATTTTACAATCTTCTTTACTTGCAATGAACCGAGCTTTAAAAAAAATTAATATTAAAGATCATATTATTCTTGTTGATGGAAATTTTTCTCCGGATAAAAATAAAAATATTAAGACAATTGTTAAAGGTGATCAAAAATGCATATCTATTGCAGCAGCATCTATAATAGCAAAAGTTTCTAGAGATTTATTTATGGCAAAATTATCTATAAAATTTCCAAATTATAATTGGGAAAAAAACTGTGGTTACGGAACTAAAAAACACTTAGAAGCAATTAAAGAATTTGGTATAACAGAACATCATAGGAAGACTTTTTCTCCAATACACAACCTATTGATAAACTAAAAATTAAGACACAATTAATATGAAGACAAAAGTTGACTGAGGGACTCTTCTAAGATTATTTTCTCTTCTTAGTTGTATGACAATAATTAGAGATACTATCGTTCTTGGGGACTCAATAAAAGAATTGAAGAAAATACCTAGCGAAACCTTCGACTGTATTTTTGCAGACCCACCTTACAATCTTCAATTACAAAATAGTTTGGAAAGACCTGATCATTCCAAAGTTAAAGCTGTAAATGATGAGTGGGATAAATTTGATAATTTAAAAAAATATGATGAATTTTCTAACTCTTGGATCAATGAATGTAAAAGAATTTTAAAGCCTAATGGAACAATATGGATAATTGGCACTTATCATAACATTTTTAGATTAGGTAAAATAATACAAGATAAAAATTTTTGGATTCTCAATGACATAATATGGAATAAAAAAAATCCTATGCCTAACTTTAAAGGAACAAGATTTACTAACGCTCATGAAACATTAATATGGGCTGCTAAAAGTAAAAAATCAAAATATACCTTTAACTACAAATCATTAAAGTGTTTTAACGATGACAAACAAATGAGATCAGATTGGGAATTGGCTCTTTGTACTGGGAACGAAAGAATTAAAAATAATGAAGGAGATAAAATTCACTCAACTCAAAAACCAGAAAGTTTATTGTACAGAGTTATCCTATCATCGACTAAAAAAGACGATTTCATATTAGACCCTTTTTTTGGAACGGGAACAACGGGTGCTGTTGCTAAGAAACTAGGACGAAATTACTATGGAATAGAAAGTAATAAACAATATTTTCAAACTGCTGAAACTAGAATAAAAAAAATAAAAAAAATTGATGACAATTTTCTAAAAACTATAGAAAATAAAAGAAACGAAAAAAGAATACCATTTGGGTATTTAATAGAAAGCGGAGTAATAGAACCTGGATTAAAATTAGTTGATGCTAAAAATAAAATTCAAGCACATGTAATGGCGGATGGCAGTATTCTATATAAAGATATTACAGGATCTATTCATAGCGTTGGTGCTAAAGCCCAAGGAACCGAAAGCTGTAATGGCTGGTCTTTTTGGCATATAAAAATGGAAAATAAACTATATCCCCTTGATCATTTAAGAGAGAAAATCAGAAAAAATAACTAGAACTTCTTGGATTATAATTAAAGATCCACCCAAACATAAGTTTTTTTGCAAAAAAAGACTTTCCTATTAATTTGAAAACAATCCCTCTTAGAAAAACAAAAAACGGATTTTTTAGATGAAATAAAAAAACATTTAAATGCGATCTAAGAATTATTCGTCTAACTCTGTTATTTCGCTTATTAAAGTAAAATACTCCAAGATTACTAGTAATATTCTTATTAATTTGCTCATATAAAACATAGGAGTCTTCTATTGCTAATGCTGCACCCTGCGCTTGAAACGGGACTGTGCCATGAGAAGAGTCTCCTATGAAAATTTGATTATCTCTGTAAAAAACTCTTTTTTTTAAAGAAAATATTGGCCAGCGGTATACTTCATGAAGTGTATCTAGCATTTCTCTTAAAATTTTATTTTTTGACGAAAATAAAGTTCTAAATTGATCCACTGGAAATGGAATTGAATAATTAGTTTCGCCACTTGCTAATATTGTTTTTTCTGACGATTTACTAATTCCTGTAAAGCTTAGGTCATTCTGATTATTAATAAAATAAGACACTAAATGTTTATTATCGTTTAACCACAGACGAATAACATCATTCTCTAAGGAATATTTTGAATAAAAATTCTTTAGCACTCCTCTGTAAGCATAAAAATTTGTTTTTGAAATAATATTACTATCTAACCTGGATCTTGAAAACATTCCGTCTGCTGAAACTAGTAGATCACAATAATCTTCTGATCCATCATTAAATTTTACTCTAATAATATTATGATCCTTAATAGTTTGCACAACTTGTTTATTATAAAAAATTTCTTTTGAAGATAAATTTTTTTCTAAAAACTTAATTAAAATATTTCTGTCACAAGTTAGATAGGGCATTTTATCACTAACAATATTTTGAAGATTAATTCTTACTTCTGATTTGCTATTAAAATATCTGGAATTTAGTGAGTTAATACTTAAATAATTAATTTTATGAAAATTATTATTTAAAAAAAATCTAGAATCCAAAAAATCTAAAATTCTCACTGCATTTGGAGTTAATTGTATTCCTGTAGGTCTTGTTAGCTTTTTTTCAAAACTTTCATATATTCTAAAATTATTAAAATTATTTTTTTTAAGAAAATTAGCTAAAGTTAATCCAGCAATGCCTCCACCAACAATAATAATTTTTTTAAACATATTTGATATTTTC